>JANXQL010000198.1 GCA_025356815.1 Pseudomonadota bacterium | reverse complement strand
CGAATCGCTTCCAGCGCTATACGCGCCTTGAACGCCGCAGAATGATTACGTCTCGGCTTCCTCAGGGATATCGTCCCTCCGGTTATGCCGGCCGGCCCGAATTCCACTTATACCCGTGTCCGAAATCCCGAAGCCACCTCTCCTAACCCAGTTTGGAGGAGGTCGATATGAATCAAAGTGCCCTACGACCAGGCCGCCGAGAGCGGCCGTTAAACGCTGAGTTAGACGCACCGCGATGATTCAACAGGTGGTTGTAGATTCCGCGCTCACCTGCCCTCAGTGCGGCACCACGACGATGGAGAAAATGCCGGCCGACGCCTGCGTCTACTTTCACGAATGCACGACGTGCCAAGCGCTTAACCGGCCAAAACTCGGCCACTGTTGCGTCTTCTGCTCGTACGGCTCAGTGAAATGCCCACCCATGCAGCTGTCGTCGAGCTGCTGCGGGCCTGCGTTGAAGCCGTCGGCTCGGTAAGTGCGCCGTGGCTGGAGACAGCATCGCACCCGCCGACCTCGCCTGGCGCCATTCCAAGGACACTCCGACCAATGTCGCGACCCCTGCACGACTGCTTCGGCAGGTGCCACTGCAGTGCGGTGCGCGTTGAGATCCGCACCGACTTCCCGGAGCTGACCACCTGCGATTGCTCGATCCGCCGTCGACGCAGCGCACTGATGGTGCGCGTGCACAAAAGCGCGCTGCGCCTGCTGGCGCCGGCGAGGGCGTTGGCCGAGTATCGCTTCCACACCGGCATGGCCCGCCACTACGTCTGCCGAACCTGCGACAAATATCCGTTCCACCGCAAGCGTCTCTACCCGGATCATTACGCCGTCAACGTGCACGGCCTCGAGGGCATCGAGCTCGACGGTATCCCCGTGCGTGCCACGGTCGGCGCCGCGATGGACTGAGTTGCCTGACATGCAGTTCCTTCCCACAGAGGATCACTCCATGAGCTACCGGTTCCTTTCACCCGCTTTACCCGCCTTCGCATGCGCCGCGTTCCGCGGCCGGTGGACGCTGTGATCCTCGGGCTGCGCACGGTCGTCTATCCGGCCCCGGCCCTCGATCACGGGAAGCGCTGGTACGCACAGATTCTGGGCGTCGAGCCGTACTTCGACGAGCGGTTCTACGTCGGGTTCGCGGTCGGTGGCTTCGAACTCGGCCTCGTGCCGGACGGTGTGCCGGGAACGTCGGGTCCGCAGCCGCTGTGGGGTGTCGACGACATCGAGAGCACCTATACGCAGCTGCTCGCGCTCGGCGCGCGGCCGCTGGACCCGATCACGGCGGTCGGGGAGGGAATCCGGGTCGCCGCCGTCGAAGACCCGTTCGGCAACCGCCTCGGCCTGATCGAGAACCCGCACTTCAACCCGGCCCAGGTGCGCTGATCATCGTGCTGCACGGCCACCCGGTCGACGTGTACGCTCTGTGGGTCGCCCGACCGGCGTCGGATGACTTCTACCCACGGGATGCCCGAAGCGCCCATGTCTGCCAACAGCACCGACCGCGACCTCAGGACTGATATCGCTGCCGGCGTCCTGACCGTATCGATGGTCGGCGCGGCGCTGGCGTTGATCTTCGTGGTGCTGGACGCCGTGCAGGGTCGCTGGTCGGCGTGGAAGCTGGGTGTGCTGGGGCTCGCCGCCCTGGTGCTGCCGGTGGGCGGGCTCATCGCCCGCAGCGGCACCGATGCGTTGCGAGCCGCGCTCAACGGCCTGTTGATCGCGTCGATCTACCTGACGGTGTACTTCGTCGACGCCCTGCTCGAGACGCCGGCCGCCCGTCACCTGCCGACCGTGCTGTGGGCCACCGGCAGTGGCGTGACGCTGCTATTGGGCGTGAACCTGCAGGGCCGCCTGCCGGCAGCCGCTGCCGGCGACGGTCCTGCCTGAACAGCGGGGGGGGCGATGCTGCAGATGCGACCGGGGTGCGAGCGCTGCGACCGCGACCTGCCGCCGGACTCCGACCAGGCACGGATCTGCTCGTTCGAATGCACGTACTGTGCCCCCTGCGCCGATGGCGTGCTCGGCGGCCGCTGCCCGAACTGTGCAGGCGAACTCGTCCGCCGGCCGATCCGCCCCGCGGCACGGCTCGCGCAGCACCCGGGGTCGACGACGCGCGTCTACACGCCGGCCACCGGTTGACGCCGCCGGGGCCACTTCAAGGGATCAGGCATGTTGTGGGAGATCGACGAACTGCTGCTGCTCGTCGCGCTGGCGGCGGGATTCCTGCTCGTGCTCGAGCTCGGGTTTCGGCTTGGTCGCGCGCGCAACCGCCCCGGCGACGACGGCGCTCGCGAGCACATCGGCTCGCTGCAGGGCTCGGTGCTTGGCCTGCTCGCGCTGCTGCTGGGCTTTACCTTCGCGATGGCCGTATCCCGCTTCGACATGCGCAAGGCGCTGGTGCTCGAGGAAGCGAACGCGATCGGCACGTCGCTGTTGCGCGCCGCGCTGCTGCCGGAGCCCATGCGCCACGAGGTACCGCGGCATCTGGCCGCCTACGTCGATGCGCGGCTCGCGTTCTATCGCACCGGGGTGGATGCCGACTGTCTTGCGACCGCGGCGGCACAGGCCGCCCGTCTCGAGCACTCGCTGTGGCTCGCCGCGGCGGCCGCGACCGACGCCGATCCGCACTCGGTCGCGGCCAGCTTGTTCGTGCAGTCGCTGAACGAGGTGAGCGATGTCCGTGAAAAGCGCCGCGTCGCGCTCGACAACCATGTACCCGAAGCGGTGGTCTGCCTGCTGCTGGCGGCATCCGCCGTTGCGCTCGCGCTGGTTGCCTATGGCTGCGGCCTGAACGGTCGGCGGCGCTTCGCCTCGAACGCGACATTCGCGCTGCTGCTCGCGCTCGTGCTCACCACGATTTTCGACATCGACCGGCCGCGGCGCGGGCTGATCCAGGTCAGCCAGGACAGCCTCGTCCGGCTGAAGGCGTCGCTGCCGCCCGCGCGCTGAACGGGCCAGGGTCGGCCGCCGCCCGCGTGCCGGCCACCCCGCCTTGGGAAGCGGGCCGCGCTCAGGCATGATCCGGCGACAGGCCACCGCCGGAACCCGATGCTTATCATCCGCAATGCCGATGTCTACGCGCCGCTGCCGCTGGGGGCGCAGGACCTGCTGCTCGGCGGCGGCCGGATCCTGTGGCTCGGCGCGCCCGGCGCGCTGGCTGACCTGCCGGCCGCCCTGCCGGCCGCCACCGAAACGCTGGACCTCGAGGGCGCCCGGCTGATTCCAGGGCTGGTGGACGGCCATGTGCACGTCACCGGCGGTGGTGGCGAGGCCGGCTTTCGGACCCGCGTCCCGCCGGTGGGGTTGAGCCGCTTCACGACCGCCGGCATCACCACGGTGGTCGGGCTGCTGGGCACGGATGACATCACGCGCACGCCGGGCGAGCTGCTCGCGACCGTGCGGGCCCTGCGCGAGGAGGGGCTGAACGCCTGGGCCTGGGCGGGCGGCTATCACCTGCCGCCGGCCACCCTGACCGGCAGCGTCCGCGGCGACCTCGTCCACCTCGAGCCGTTCCTGGGCATCGGCGAGGTCGCGATCAGCGATCACCGCTCCAGCCAGCCGACGTTCGATGAGCTGCTGCGGCTCGCCGCCGACGCGCACGTCGCGGGGTTGATGACCGGCAAGGCCGGCGTGCTGCACCTGCACCTGGGCGACGGGGTGCGCGGGCTCGAGCTCGTGCGCCGCGCGCTGGATGCGAGCGAGCTGCCGGCGCGGGTGTTCCATCCCACCCATGTCAACCGCCGCCGCGCGCTGTTCGAGGAGGCGTTGGAGCTCGCCCGCCGTGGCTGTACGATCGACCTGACCGCGTTCCCGGTTGCCGATGGCGAGGACGCCTACACGGCCGCCGACGCGCTCGCCCGCTACCTCGCCTCCGGCGCGCCGGCTGAGCGCATCACGGTCAGTTCCGATGCGGGTGGCTGCCTGCCGTGCTTCGACGGTGACGGCCAGGTCTGCAGCATGGGCGTGGGCCAGGCCGGGGCGCTGCTCGCGACGCTTGCCGAGCTCACCGGTCGGGGGCTCGCGCTCGAGCGCGTGTTGCCGGCCTTCACGTCGAACCCGGCCCGCCTGCTGCGCCTGCCGCGCAAGGGCGCCATCGCCGTAGGTCACGACGCGGACCTGGTCGCGCTGGACGCGACAGGTGCCGCGCGGACGGTCATCATCGATGGCGAGGTGCATGTGCGCGACGGTGTGGCCGTGCGTCGCGGCACGTTCGAGCACTGACGCAGGAGTCGAGGCGAATGCCAAGCAAGGTACCGGACGGACAGGAACGTGGCTGGATCATTCCGATCGGCGGCGCCGAGAACAAGGAGAACGACCGCCACATCCTCGAGCGCTTCGTCCGCGTCTCCGGCGGCGATGCCGCCGACATCGTCGTGATCCCGACCGCGAGCCGGATGTACGAGACCGGCCCACGCTACGAGAAGCTGTTCCGTGAGCTGGGCGTCGCACGGGTCAGCGTGATGGACTTCGACACGCGTCGCGACTGCCAGGAGCCTGGCCGCCTCGAGCGACTCGAGCAGGCGACCGGGATCTTCTTCACCGGCGGCAACCAGCTCAGGCTGTCGACGCTGCTCGGCGGCACGCCGGTCGCGAAGCTGGTCCGCCTGCGCAATGCGCACGGCGTCACCGTCGGCGGCACCAGCGCCGGCGCCAGCATCCTCAGCGAGCACATGATCGCATTTGGCGACGAGGGTTCCTCGGTGATCTCCGGCAGCGTGCGGCTCGCGCCGGGACTCGGGCTGACCAACCGCTTCATCATCGACCAGCACTTCCGCCAGCGCGACCGGCTCGGGCGGCTGCTGACCGCGCTCGCCTACAACCCGTTCGCGGTCGGCATCGGGCTCGACGAGGATACCGCGGCGTTCATCGGCCCTGACGAGACGGTCGAGGTCGAGGGGAGTGGCGGCGTGACGATCGTCGACGGCTCCGACGTCAGCTTCTCGTCCATGGACTCTGTCAACGAGGGCCAGCCGGTCTGCATGCTGGGCCTGCGGCTGCACGTCCTGGTCGCCGGCGCGACGTTCAACCTGCACACGCGTGTCGCCGACGGCAGCCGGCTCGTACGGCCGAAGGAATGACCGGGCGGGCGAGGCCCCGCAGGGGTGCCGCGCCACGAAGTTATAAATGAGGGGGGAGCAGCACGCACCGCCGCGCGGCTCCAGGGACGCCACCGCATCAAGGGACCGAAGCCGAACGCCATGCGCATCCTCGACCGCTCCGTCTATGTAGGCCCCTCCCTCCACGCCCATTTTCCCGTCATCCGGCTCGAGCTGGATCTGGGCCCTCTCGAGGCCTGGCCGACCGGCCGGCTCGGCGATGCGTTCGTCGACGGACTCGCCGCCGCGCTGCCCGGGCTGGCCGAGCACGGCTGTTCGTACCGCGTGCCGGGCGGGTTCCTGCGGCGGATGCGCGAGGACCACGGCACCTGGCTCGGCCACGTGCTCGAGCACGTCGCGATCGAGCTGCAGAACATCGCCGGCGAAGAAGTGACCTTCGGCAAGACCCGCAGTGCCGGTGCGCCGGGCGTCTACACCGTCGTCTACGAGTACGCACAGCGTGACGAGGGCATCGCCGCGGGCGAGCTCGGACTGCGCCTGCTGTGCTCGCTGCTGCCGGCGACGCTGCGTCCAGCGGACAGCGTGCCGGAAGGCTGGAACTGGCCGGAGGCCCGCGACGAGTTCATCCGTTTCGCGCAGCGCCGCGCGCTCGGTCCCTCGACCGCCTCGCTGGTCAAGGCCGCCGAGCAGCGCGGCATCCCGTGGCTGCGGCTCAACGAGCAGTCACTGGTGCAGCTCGGCCACGGCAGGTACCAGCAGCGCATCCAGGCGACCGTGACCGGGCGGACCTCGCACATCGCGGTGGAGCTGGCCAGCGACAAGGAGGAGACCAACAAGATCCTCGCCACGCTCGGCCTGCCCGTGCCGAAGCAGGAACTGGTGCAGAGCGAGGCGCAGGCGGTGCGCGCCGCCCGCCGCATCGGCTTCCCTGTCGTCACCAAGCCCTACAACGGCAATCACGGCCGCGGCATCTCGATCCGGCTGACGACCGACGAGGAAGTCAGCGCCGGCTACCTGCTCGCGCGCGAGCACTCCCGCTCGGTGATCGTCGAGACCTTCCTCGAGGGCGATGACCACCGCCTGCTGGTGGTCAACGGCGAACTCGTCGCCGCCACCCGCCGCACGCCTGGCCACGTCGTCGGCGACGGCACCTCGAGCGTCCTGCAGCTGATCGAGGTCGTGAACCGGGATCCGCGCCGCGGCATCGGCCACGAGAAGGTGCTGACGCGCCTGGAGATGGACGCGCAGGCCGAGAAGATGCTCGAGCGCGTCGGCATGAGCGCGCAGTCCGTGCCGGCGGCGGGCGAGGTGGTCTACCTGCGCTCGACCGCGAACTTGTCCACCGGCGGCACCGCGACTGACGTCACCGACGTGATCCATCCCGACAACCGCGAGATGGCCGAGCGCGCGGTTCGCGCGGTCGGGCTCGACGTCGGTGGCGTCGACTTCCTGTCGAAGAACATCACCGAGAGCTACCGCAAGATCGGTGGCGGCATCTGCGAGGTCAATGCGGCGCCGGGCTTTCGGATGCACGTGGCGCCGAGCGAGGGTACGCCGCGCGACGCGGCCGGACCGGTCATCGACATGCTGTTCCCGCCGGGCGCGGCGTCGCGCGTGCCGATCGCGGCAATCACCGGGACCAACGGCAAGACCACCACCTCGCGCATGCTCGCCCATATCGCGAAGATGGCCGGATACACGCCCGGGTTCACGACCACCGACGGCGTCTACATCGACGGCCAGCGCACCGTGCAGGGCGACATGACCGGGCCGGTGTCCGCGCGCATGGTGCTGGCCGATCCGCAGATCGACTTCGCCGTGCTCGAGACCGCGCGCGGCGGCCTGCTGCGCGCCGGCATGGGCGTGCGCGAGGTGAACGTCGGCGCCGTGCTGAACGTGCAGTCCGACCACCTGGGCCTGAAGGGCATCGACACGCTCGAGCAGCTCGCCGAAGTCAAGCGCATCGTCGTCGAGGTCGCGACCGACTGTGCGGTGTTGAACGCCGACGATCCGCTGGTGCTGCGCATGGCCGCCCACACCGAGGCGAAGAATATCTGCTACGTGACGCTGAACCCGCAGCACACCCTGGTGCGTGAGCACATCCGCGCCGGTGGGCGCGCCTGCGCGCTCGAGGCGGGCGTCAACGGCCATATGATCGCGCTGTACGACCGCGGCGGGCACATCCCGCTGGTTTGGACGCATCTGATCCCGGCGACGCTGGAAGGTCGCGCGATGCACAACGTGCAGAACGCAATGGTCGCCGCAGCGATGGCGTTCTCGTTCGGCATCAAGCTCGACGCGATCCGCCAGGGCCTGCGAACCTTCGATTCGACGTTCTTCCAGGCGCCGGGTCGCATGAACGTGTTCAACGAACACCCGTTCAAGGTGCTGTTCGACTACGGCCACAACGCGCACGCGGTGGCAGCGATGGCGGATCTCGCCCAGCGGCTCGACGTTGCCGGCCGGCGCATCGTCGTGCTGGCGGGCCCTGGTGACCGGCGCGACGAGGACCTGGTCGCGATCGCGAACGCGGTCGCCGGTCGCTTCGATCACTACATTTGCCGCCGCGACGACAGTCTGCGCGAGCGGGCCACGGACGAGGTGCCGAAGATCCAGGCGACCGCGCTCATGGCGGCCGGCGTGCCGCAGCAGGCGATCTCGATCATCCCCGACGAGCAGGAGGCGATCGCCGCCGCGCTCGAGATGGGCCGGCCGGGCGACCTGCTCTTGGTGTTCGCGGACGCGCTGGTGCGCTCGTGGAAGCAGATCACGAAGTTCCGGTCGGCGGGCGCCGCGGCCGAGCCGGTCATCGCGCGCGGCGAGGCGACCGCGCCGCCGCCGAGCTTCGCCGCCGAGCCGACGCCGGGCGTGGGCGACGGGCGGCCCGCGACATTCAGCCTCGAGGGTCTGATCCGCGACGAGCGCGGTGTGCGGCTCGCCGCCGAGGTCGACGACTGAACGCCGCCGCGCCGCTGCCGTTCGACGACTCGCGCCGGCTGACCGGACCGAACCTTTACTTCGGCGGCACGGGGGCCGTGCTCGAGCTCGTCGGTGTCGAGGCGGACGAGGCGCTGCTCGGGGGCTGGCGCGCGCGCGCAACCCGTGCGCTGGCAGGACTTGGCTGGCCGGTGGGCGGGCTGGTCGCCCGACGCCATGCCGGCGGCGCCTCGCTCGCGATCGAGGCGCCGTGCGACCAGCTGTTCACGGCGACCGAGCTGAACGAGTGGGCGCTGTGCGCAACCGTCGCCGAGCGCGACTCCGCGCGCGCCGCGGCTTTGCCTGCGGCACTGCTCGCCGCCGCGCTCGAGAACAGCGAGGATCCGGCGAGCGTGATACCGCCGCTGCTCGAGGAGGCTGGCGCCATGGCACGGCTCGCGGCGCTCGCCGCGAAGGAGGCTCGACCCGCGCTGCGGCGGCTGCTCGAGGTGGCCGGTGCCGCCCAGGTCGTGCTCGACGAGACCACGCTTACGCTCGGTGCCGGCCTGGGCGCGCGCCACTACGAGCTCGCGGCCCTGCCTGCGCCGCAAGACGTGCCCTGGACATCTGTTCACGGCGTGCCGACCGCGGTCGTGACCGGTTCCAATGGCAAGACCACCACCGTCCGCCTGCTCGCCGCCTGTGCCGGCATGGCCGGCCGGACGCCTGGCTACAACTGCACCGACGGCGTGTACCTCGGCGGCGAGCGCGTCGAAAGCGGCGACTACTCGGGGCCTGCCGGCGCGCGACGCGTGCTGCGCGAGGTGCGCGTCGACACGGCGATCCTCGAGACCGCGCGCGGCGGCCTGCTGCGGCGGGGGCTCGCATTGACCCGCGCCGACGTCGCGATCGTCACCAACGTCAGTGCCGATCACTTCGGCGAGTACGGCATTCACGACCTGGAGGGCCTCGCCGACGTGAAGCTGAGCGTCGCACGGCTGCTCGGCAGCGGCGCGGGCGGGGGGCTGCTGGTGCTCAACGCCGACGATCCGATGCTGTGTGCGCGCGCCGTCGCGGTCGCGCCAGGCGTGCGTCGCGGCTGGTTTGCGCGCGACGCGGACGAGCCGCGGCTTGCCGCGCATCGCGCCGCAGGTGGCGCGACCTGCGGGGTACGCGACGGCGAGCTGATGCTCGCCACCGGCGATGGCGAGACCTCCCTGGGCGCCATCGCGGCGATGCCGCTGGCGGTGGGCGGAAGCGCGGCCTACAACGTCGCGAACCTGGCCGCCGCGGCGCTCGGTGCGGTGATGCTCGGGATCCCGCCCGCGCTCGTCGCCGCGGTCTTTGGCCGCTTCGGCGCCGATCCCGCCGACAACCCCGGCCGGCTGATGCGCTTCGAGGTCGGCGGCGTGCAGGTACTGGTCGACTACGCCCACAATCCCGCGGGGCTGCGCGGCCTGCTCGGGGTCGCCGAGCACCTGTGCGGCGGGCGGGGCCGGCTCGGGCTGATCCTTGGCCACGCCGGCAACCGCCTCGATGCGGATATCCGCGCGCTCGCGCAGGTGGCGGCCGAGTTCCGGCCGGCGCTGGTGGTGGTCAAGGAGAACGAGCTGCACCTGCGCGGCCGCGCACCGGGCGAAATTCCGCGGCTGCTGCGAGCGGAATTGCTGCGCCTGGGCCTGCCCGATGCTGCGCTGCCGATGTGCAGCACGGAACTCGACGCCGCCCGCTGCGCGCTGCAGTGGGCCAGGCCCGGCGACGTGCTGTCTGATACAGTTGCTGTGGTAATTCATCTACCATACATGCGCAACGATGAAGCTGAAGTTGCGAAGGAAGCATCTGCAGAAGAAGCAGCTCCGGAAACAG
>JANXQL010000085.1 GCA_025356815.1 Pseudomonadota bacterium | reverse complement strand
GAGGCCGGCGCCAGCGCCGCGCTGTCGTATCGCGGCGACGCGTTCCAGCGCGCCAAGCAGCGCAACCGCGAGCGCATCAAGAACGCCAGCGAGGCCGGCAGCCTGCGGCTGCTGCTGAAGTCCGAGATCCAGGAGATCGGAACCGATCGTGTCGCGCTGCAGCACGACGGCCAAACACTGGAGCTGCCGAACGACGCAGTGATCGTCAACGCCGGCGGCATCCTGCCGACGGACTTCCTGAAAAAGATTGGCATCGAAGTCGAGACGAAGCGGGGGACGGCTTGAGCACACTGCTGGCGTTGACGGTACTGCTGGCGGCCCCGGTCGCTGCGTCCCCGGAGCTTGAGCCCGCGCGCGACGCATTGCGGCGTCACCAGTACGAGCGCGCGGCCGAGCTCTTGCAGCCACTCGCCGAGGCCGGCAACGCCGAGGCCCGCTACCAGCTGGGTCTGATGTACCTGCCGCGCAGCAACGACGTCGGTCTGCCGCCGGACGCCAGCCGCGCGTGTCGGTGGCTGACACTTGCAGCCGCCGCGCCGCACGCGAAGGCGGCCCACAGCCTCTCCGCGCAGGTGGAGTCGGGAGTCTGCAAGGACACCGGCCACACCGCCAACGAATGGACCGCCGTGGCGCTCGCCGCCGGGCACGAAGGGGCGCGCGGCGCGACCGAGGCTGCGCCGCTGCAGGCGAGCGAGGATCCGGCGACGCTGCTCAAGCGGCTGGCACGCGACGGCGACCTGCCGCGACTGGAAAAGCTGCTGGCCACGGTGCCCGCCAACACCCTCGCCAAGGACCGGCGCAGCGCCCTGCACGAGGCGGCCGACGGCCAGAAGGCGGATGCGGCCCGGCTGCTGCTGGCGAAGGGTGCCGACGTCAACGCCCGTGACAACGCCGGTGATACCCCGCTGCTCGTCGCGGCGCGCCGTGGGGCGGCCGCGGTCATCGAGGCGCTGCTGGACGCCAAGGCGGACACCGCCGCGGTCGACGCCCGGGGCGGAACTGCGTTGATGCTGGCGGTAGCGGCGCAGTCGCAGCGCAGTGTCGAACTGCTGCTCGATCACGGCGCGGACGTCGCGCCGCGCAACGCCCAGGGCCTGTCGGTGCTGGATCTCGCCGAGCGGGCCGGCAAGGCGCCGGCCGCGACCGCGATCGCGACCGCGCTGAAGGCGCATGGCGCCAGCGGCGTCGCGCGCGTGACGGTCACGCGCGCGACGCGCGGCGACGACCTGTTTGCTGGCTGGACGCCACTGATGGTCGCGGCCGACCGCGGCGACCTCGCGGCGGTCAAGGCGGCGCTGGCCGCGAACGTCGAGGTCAACGGTACCGACGGGCATGGCACCACGGCGCTGGCCATCGCCGCACGCGGCGGTTACCTGCCGGTTGTCGAGGCGCTGATGGCCGCGGGCGCGAAGGCCGACACCCGCAACGAGGAGGGCGATACGCCGCTCGGCGGCGCGGTGCGCCGCAAGCAGCTCGTCACGGTCAAGGCGCTGCTTGCGCGCGGCGCGAATGCGAATGCAGCGCAGGCACGTGGGGTGCTGCCGATGGTGATCGCCGCCGAGATCGGCGCGTCCGACGTCGCAGGCGCGCTACTGGCCGCTGGCGCGAAGCCCAATGCGCTCGATGCCGAGGGACAAAGTGCGCTGATGGCGGCGGCCGAGCACGACGAGGCGATCGTGGCCGCGACGCTGCTCGGTGCCGGCGCGGATTCGAAGCTTCGCGACCCCACGGGGCGCACCGCGCTTGCGATCGCCGCCGCGGCCGGCGCGGACCGCGCGGCTCTCGCGTTGATCGCCGCGGGCTCCATCGACGTTGCCGACAACGCGGGGGTGACCCCGCTGGCGATAGCGGCCCAGCGCGGCGACCTGATGCTGGTGCAGCGACTGCTGAAGGCGAACGCCGCGCGCGAGGCGAAGAGCAAGACCGGCAACACGCCGCTGCTGCTCGCCGCCGGGGCGGGCCGGACCGAGGTGGTGAAGGAACTCCTCGATGCCGGCGCCAAGATCGAGGCGCGCAACGAGCTGGGCAACACGCCGCTGTTGGCCGCGCTCGTCGGCCGACAGGTCGCCACGGCGAAGTTGCTGGTGGCGCGCGGCGCTGACCTGCGTATCCGCAATAGTGCATCGATGAGTGCGGCGGACCTCGCCCGCCAGGGCGGCGATCCGGCCCTGATCGCGCTCCTGAGCGGCGCGAAGTAGCGGTTCAGGCGTCGACGAGGCGCAGCATCGCCGGATCGTAGCGCTCGCCGGTCGCGGCGCCCCGCGGGAACATCTCCTCGAGCGCCATCTGGTCGCACGACGGCAGCGCAAGTGCCGCGGCGGCGAGGTTTTCCCGCAGGTGACTGCGCCGTCCGGCGCCGGGGATTGGCACGATGTCGCGGCCCTGCGCCAGCAGCCAGGCGAGCGCGAGCTGCGCGGCGCTGCAGCCGCGTCGCGTGGCGAGCCGCTCGAGCTGGCGCACGAGCGCAAGGTTGGCAGCGTAAGCCTCCCCCTGGAAGCGCGGCAGCGACTGGCGATAGTCGCCGTCGGCGGCATAGTCCTCGGCAGGGCGGGCCTTGCCGGTCAGCAGGCCCCGGCCCAGCGGCGAGAACGGCACGAAGCCGACACCCAGTGCCCGGCAGGCGGGTAGCACCTCGCGCTCCGCGCCGCGCTCGAACAGCGAGTATTCCGACTGCAGCGCTGCGATCGGGTGCACGGCGACCGCCCGCCTCAGCGTCTCGGCACTGACCTCGGACAGGCCCAGGTGGCGCACCTTGCCGGCACGCACCAGCGCCGCCATGGCGCCGACGGTCTCCTCGATCGGCACGGACGGGTCCAGCCGGTGCAGGTAGTACAGGTCGATACAGTCCACGCCGAGCCGGGCGAGGGACCCCTCGCAGGCGCGGCGGGCGTTTTCCGGCGTGCCGTCCAGGCCGTCGGTCGCGCCATCGGCCCCGAACCGGAAGCCGAACTTCGTCGCGATCACCAGCCGCTCGCGCCGCCCGGCAAGCAGGGGGCGCAGTAGCTCCTCGTTTCGGTGCGGGCCGTAGGCCTCGGCCGTGTCGAGGAGTGTCACGCCGAGTTCCAGCGCCGCGTCCAGCGTGGCACGCGCCTCAGCGGGGTCGCGGCTGGCGGGGCTGCCGTAGGTGTCGCTCATGCCCATGCAGCCGAGGCCGAGGGCGGAGACGGTGGGGCCGTGGGCCCCGAGCGTGCGGGTCTGCATTGCGCTACTGTAACGGGTTGCGGTGGCTCGCCCGGGGTCGGTAGGGCCCGCCGGGGCGGGATCCGACCCGCCGGCGACCCCCAAAACACCCATTGGCGGAATAATTTACGCCAATCGGCTCCGTAGGCACCGGAAAGCGTTGACAGGAATGGACTCGAACCCGAAAATACGCGGCTCATTTGCCGGAGGGGTACCCAAGCGGCCAACGGGAGCAGACTGTAAATCTGCCGGCTTATGCCTTCGAAGGTTCGAATCCTTCCCCCTCCACCACGGCACCGGTTTCCGGTGACCGGCAGGGCGGTGCGAAAGCGAGGGCCTGGGCGAGTTGGAGCGACGGTCGATCGGGCGAAGCGACGGGTTGGTTAGGCGGGTGTAGTTCAATGGTAGAACCTCAGCCTTCCAAGCTGATGGCGTGGGTTCGATTCCCATCACCCGCTCCAGCCGTTTGCGCGGCGACGGGGGGCGGGAGAGGCGGGAAGAATTTTTGAGGTCAGGGAGAAATCCCTGACAGGACGCAGAGTTAGGCCCACGTAGCTCAGTCGGTAGAGTGCGTCCTTGGTAAGGACGAGGTCTCCGGTTCGATCCCGGACGTGGGCACCAGGTCGAGGCAGTTTTTTTCCAAGCGATTCTTTCAGGAGAGCGCCGTGTCCAAGGAAAAGTTCCAGCGTACGAAGCCGCACGTGAACGTGGGGACGATTGGTCATGTGGACCATGGCAAGACGACGCTGACGGCGGCGCTGACGAAGGTGATGGCCGAGAAGCACGGTGGTGCGTACATGGCGTACGACCAGATTGACAAGGCGCCGGAGGAGAAGGCGCGCGGCATCACGATTTCGACGGCGCACGTGGAGTACCAGTCGGACAAGCGGCACTACGCGCACGTGGACTGCCCGGGGCACGCGGACTACGTGAAGAACATGATCACGGGTGCGGCGCAGATGGACGGGGCGATCCTGGTGGTGTCGGCGCCTGACGGCCCGATGCCGCAGACCCGCGAGCACGTGCTACTCGGCCGCCAGGTCAACGTGCCGGCGATGGTCGTGTACCTGAACAAGTGCGACATGGTCGGCAAGGGCGACGAAGACCTGCTCGAGCTGGTCGAGATGGAGCTGCGCGAGCTGCTGACGAAGCAGCAGTTCCCGGGCGACGACATTCCGATCATTCGCGGCTCGGCGCTGCAGGCGCTGCAGTCGCAGTCGACCGATCCGAACCACAAGGACTACGAGT
>JANXQL010000159.1 GCA_025356815.1 Pseudomonadota bacterium | reverse complement strand
GTGCCGGCGGAGACGGTGGAGCAGTCGATGATCGTCAACCCCGGCCGCGCGCCGGGTAGCAGCGCGTCGACCACGCCGAGCACGTCGGCGTCGGCGGAGACGCAGATCACGACAACGTCGTTTTCTGCCGCGAGGGCCGCGGGGTCGGCGGCGACGGTTGCGCCGAGCTCCGCGCCCAGGGCCTGGGCCTTGTCGGTGCTGCGGTTCCACAGGCCTTGCAGCAGGCCTGCCTTGGCGAGGTTGCGGGCCATGCCCACGCCCATGGCGCCGAGTCCTACGAATCCGGTCTTCAACGCGATCTCCGCCAGCTCCGCGCCCGGGGGCGCAACCCGCCTAGTGAATCGCGAAATCGCCTTCAGGGGAAGCGCGAGCCGGTGTTCTTCAGTGCGCGGCGTCCCCGCACAGTTCCTCGACGTCGCGGCGGGCATTGACGCGCTCCGCGTCGGCCTCGGCGTCGGTCAGGTAGATGCGCTCCTTGTTTGCGCCCTCCTTGAAGATCCGGCGCGAGTTCACGTAGCCCTGATAGTGCTCCTGCGCCGTCTTGCACTGAGCCGCGCGGGTGGCCGAGACGTCGGTGTCGACGGACTGCTTCAGGCGCGCCATCTCCTGCGGCGTACCCGGCGGCAGCGGGGCGGGGGCGGCGGCGCGCAGCGCGGGGGCAGCGGCCGGCGCCGGCGGCGCCCGCTCCGCGTGGTGAGTGCCGGCGCCCGACTCGACCGACAGCAGCTTGGCATCGGCCGGGGGCGGCCGGTCGCTGTAGTGCACGCGGCCCTGAGGATCGAGCCACTTGTAGACGTCCGCGAGCACCGGCGTCGCGACGCCGACCAGCAGGACCACCGCGGTGGTCAGCCACAGCGCCCGGGTCAGGCGCGGCCGGCCGGAGGCGTGGCAGGGGTCGATCGGTCGCATGGCGGATCTCCTTCGTGTCCCGCGAGGTGCCGGGCAGGCGTCCAGTGTCCTACGTCGCCGCGGCCATTCCCTTGAACTTGGTCACAGAGCCGGCCAGTCGGGATCCTCGCATGAGTACCCGCTGCGGGGGAAATCGCGCATCGGCCGCGGCGTGCCGCAACGCGCAATAAACTCCGCGGTGCGGGCGGCGCCAAGGTAGATTCCGCCGATGCGTCCCGTCCATCCGCCCCCGTCCGAGTCCGCCCTGGTCACCGACCTGTACCAGCTGACCATGCTGGCCGCCTACCGCGAGCTCGGCATGGCGGGCGAGGCCGTCTTCGAGCTGTACGCGCGCCGCCTGCCGGAGCAGCGCGGCTTCCTGCTCGTCGCGGGGCTCGAGCAGGTGCTCGAGTACCTCGAGCAGCTGATCATCACGCCGGCCGAACTCGACTGGCTCGCGACCCTCGGCCGCTTCGACGACGCCTTCCTCCAGTGGCTGGGCCATCTGCGCTTCGAGGGCGAGGTCTGGGCGGCACCCGAGGGGACGGCGCTGTTCGCCGACGAGCCGTGGCTGCGGATCGTCGCGCCCCTGCCGCAGGCGCAGTTCGTCGAGAGTCGCCTGATCAACCTGCTGCACTTCCAGACGCTGATCGCGAGCAAGGCGGCGCGCGTGGTCCATGTCGCCGCCGGCCGGCCGCTGATCGACTTCGGCATGCGCCGTGCCCACGGCGCCGAGGCCGCCTGCCTCGCGGCGCGCGCCGCCGCAGTCGCGGGCTTCGCCGGCAGCGCGACCGTCGAGGCCGGCCGCCGCTATGGCGTGGCGCTGTACGGCACGATGGCACACTCGTTCGTGCAGGCGCACGACTCGGAGCGCGCCGCGTTCGAGGCCTTCGCGCACTGCCACCCGGACGACACGACGCTCCTGATCGACACCTACGAGGTCGAGGCCGCGACCGCCGAGGTAATCGCGCTGGTGCGTCGTGGCGCCCGCATCGGCGCGGTGCGCATCGACAGCGGCGATCTGCTGGCGAGCGCGAGCCGCGTCCGTCTGCTGCTGGACGCGGCCGGCTGCGGCGGCGTGCGCATCTTCGCCAGCGGCAACCTCGATGAGTACCAGATCGAGCGGCTCGTCGCCGCCGGCGCGCCGATCGACTCGTTTGGCGTCGGGACGCGGCTGGACACCTCGGTGGATGCGCCGTACCTCGACTGCGCCTACAAGCTGCAGGAGTATGCCGGCCGGCCCCGCCGCAAGCGCTCCTGGGCGAAGGAAACCTGGCCGGGCCGCAAACAGGTGTATCGGCGCTTCGACGCCTGCGGTCGCATCGCGGACGACACGGTTGGGCTTACGGGCGAGGCGCTGGCCGGCACGCCGCTGCTTGCCTGCGTGATGCGCGGCGGGCGACGCGTGGCGATCGCCGAAACGCTCGCGACGATCGCGGCGCGAACGCGTGAGACGCTCGCCTCACTGCCGCCGCGATGCCTGGACCTCGCGTGCCCCACGCCGCTGGTGCCGGTGATTTCCGCAGGCATCCGCGCGCTCGCGGAGGAGGCCGATCGTGCGACCGGTGGCGCGCCGCCGCCGCTCAGTGCGTGAGGCTGGCGTGGCTCGTTGACTTCGGTGGCCAGCCGACTCGGGCGAGCTGTTGCAGCAGTTGCGGCAGCGTGCGCGCGCCCATCTTCTCCATGATCCTGCGCCGGTGCGCCTCGACCGTGCGCTTGGTGATGCCGAGGGAGCTCGAGACGCGGTCGTACTGCACGCCCTCGACGAGCTGTGACAGGACCTGACGCTCGCGCGGCGTGAGCCGCGCCAGATGCGCGAGCACCGCGCGCCGGGCCAGTGCCTGCTCGGCGTCCAGCGACGATTTGCGCAGTGCCCGATTGACGATATCGAGCAACTGCTGTTCGCGGATCGGCTTGAGCAGGTAGTGCGCTGCGCCGCCACGCATGCAGGCGACCGCCGATGCCACATCGCCGCTGGAGCAGACAAACACCACCGACAGGGGCGACCCGATCGCGCGCAGCCGGTTGTGAAGTTCGACGCCGGACATGTCGCCGAGCTCCGAATCGAGCACCACGCAGCCGGCCGACTCGAGGTCGGCGCCCCTGAGGAAGCTCGCGCCATCGGCAAAGTCGTCGATTACATACCTGAGCGACTGCAGCAGCTGCCGATACGCTCGCCGGGCACTCTCGTCGCAATCGACGATATAGACGTGCGATCGCTCAAATTCGGCGCTCATTTAAGGCTCTCCGCGATGTCCTCGGGCGCGCCACGCCGGCGGCGCGACACGCGTCGCCGCGGCGCCTCCCGCACCTGCGACGATCCATCCCTTCATGGAGGCTGGGCATTTCGCGGTCGCGGCGCATCCGCAGTTCTCCGGAGCCGCGCGTCCGGGCGTTGTTCGGAGAAAGGCCTACGGGCAGACCGAAGGCCTGATTGAGGGGATTGCGGCCGACCACAGTGATGTTTCGCGATCGCTCAGGTGGATGGCGGGCTGCGGGGATGCCGAACCTGGCCCACGGCCCGACGCAATCCGTAGATGCTGCAGCGGCGACGCGACCGGCAGCACGGAACAAAAAAAAGGGCGGGCCAAAGGCCCGCCCCGAGGGGGTCACGTCGAATCAGATCAGCTGTACGCGCGCTCGCCGTGCGAGCTCGTGTCCAGGCCCTCGCGCTCGTCTTCTTCGGAGACGCGCAGTCCGACCAGCAGGTCCGCGACCTTGAAGGCGATGAACGCGGCCACGGCGGTCCAGACGATCGTGAAGCCGACCGCCTTCGCCTGCACCAGCGTCTGCTCGAGGATCGAGGTGTAGCCGGTCTTGCCGGTGACCCAGTCGGTCACGAAGCCCGGACCACCGAGCGAGGGCGCGTTGAACACGCCCGTCAGCAGCGCGCCGGTGATGCCACCGACCGCGTGCACGCCGAACACGTCGAGGGAGTCGTCGACCTTGATCATCTTCTTGAGACCGGTGACGCCCCACAGGCAGACGAGGCCCGCGGCCGTGCCGATCACGAACGCGCCCGGGATGCCGACGTTGCCAGCGGCCGGGGTGATCGCGACCAGGCCCGCGACCGCGCCGGACGCGGCACCCAGCAGCGACGGCTTGCCCTTGAGCGCCCATTCGCCGAACAGCCACGACAGCACGGCGCAGGCGGTCGCAAGGTAGGTGTTCATGAACGCAAGCGCAGCCGAGCCGTTCGCCTCGTAGGCGGAGCCGGCGTTGAAGCCGAACCAGCCGAACCACAGCATCGCGGCGCCGATCATGGTCATCGTCAGACTGTGCGGTGCCATCGACTCCTTGCCGAAGCCGATGCGCTTGCCGAGCATCATCGCGCCGACCAGGCCCGCGACACCTGCGTTGATGTGCACGACGGTGCCGCCGGCGAAGTCGAGCGCGCCCCACTGCCACAACAGGCCGCCCTTGGCAGTCATTGCATCGGCGACCGAGGCGTCGGTGAACGCGTCCGGGCCCATCCAGAACCAGACCATGTGCGCGATCGGCAGGTAGCTGATCGTGAACCAGATCGTCACGAAGATCAGCACCGCCGAGAACTTCACGCGCTCGACGATCGAGCCGAGGATCAGGCAGCAGGTGATCGCCGCGAACGTCGCCTGGAAGGCCACGAAGACGAGCTCGTACAAGGGCGTGTTCTTGCTGAACGTGGCCGCCATCGAGAACGCACCGGTGGCTGAGTCGAAGGTGCCCTTGAGGAACAGCCTGTCGAAGCCCCCGATGAAGGAGTTGCCCTCCGTGAACGCCAGCGAGTAGCCATACACGCACCACAGCACGGTGATCAGCGAGAACACCACGAACACCTGGATCAGCACCGAGAGCATGTTCTTCTGGCGTGCGAGACCGCCGTAGAACAGTGCCAGCGCCGGTACCGACATCAGCAGCACCAGCGCCGTCGAGGTCAGCATCCACGCAGTGTCGCCCTTGTTGGGCGTCGGGGCCGCCGCGGCGGGAGCCGCCGCCGCCGGTGCTGCCGTCGCCGCGGCCGCCGCCGGTGCAGCGTCGGCTGCAGGCGCGGCGGCCGGTGCCGCGGTCGCCACCGGGGCGGCCGCCGGCGTGTCAGCGTGCGCGTGGCCGGTCGCCAGCAGCCCACAGGCGACGAGCGTCAGAGCGATGAGCGAGCTACGCACGGCATCTCGCCAGCGGCTGGGCACGGCGGCCCGGGCGATCATCGGGTGGAGGACTTCTGCAAGTTGCACGGCGTTTCCCCTGTCTTTGTCGAAAAGATTCATGGATGTCTCCCGTCGAACGTCCCGGTCAGATCGCCTCGGGGCCGATCTCGCCGGTGCGGATGCGCACGGCCTGGTCCAGTCCGAAGACGAAGACCTTGCCGTCGCCGATCTTTCCGGTGCGCGCGATGTTCGTGATTGCCTCGACCACCTGGTCACACACCGAGTCGTCGACGGCGAGTTCGATCTTGGTCTTGGGCACGAAGTCGACGCGGTATTCAGCGCCGCGATACAGTTCGGTGTGACCACGCTGCCGGCCGAAGCCCTGGACCTCGGTGACCGTGATCCCCTGCACGCCGATGTCGGCGACGGCCTGGCGGACCTCGTCGAGCTTGAACGGCTTGATGATCGCGATGATCCACTTCATGTTGGGTCCGGAACTCGTCGCCGTCGGGTGGCGGTAGCGCGCCGACCGAGCGGCCGGTGACTACCAACGTCCAGTCAAAATGCAGCTTCCATGCCACGACCCCCGGTGGAGCGGAATCAGTCGCTTACGCCAGATCACGGCCACGCCGACGCCCCGCCGTGCACTGTTTTGGCGCGCTGACGGGGCGGCAGTGCCTGAATCCGGGGCGTGTGCCTTGACGTTGGGCCCGGATGCCCCCAGAACGGGAGCATCTGAAGTCCACGAGGAGCCGCCGTCATGAGCACCAGTTTCGACCCCCGTTTCCTCGAGGACCTTGCCAAGCGACTGTCGGACGCCATGCCGCCGCAGGTCGCTGCCCTGAAGAACGATTTCGAGGCCAACTTCAAGAGCGTGCTGCAGTCGGGGCTCGCCAAGCTCGAGCTGGTGACGCGACAGGAGTTCGACGTGCAGGCGGGCGTGCTCGCCCGCACGCGCGAGAAGCTGGCGGCGCTCGAGGCGCGACTGGTGTCGCTGGAAGGCGAGCTCGGTCGCTTCGAGCGCGATGTCAGCGACCAGGGTGAGCCCCCCGCCGGCTGATGCCCGGCCCCGCGCGGGTCAGTCCTGCGCGGGCCACGCCGAGGCGTCGATCGTCTCGCGATAGGCGTGCCAGGTCGCATGCCCGATCAGCGGCATCGTGACCGCAAGTCCCACCAGTCCGGTCGCGAACCCGATCAGCACGGCGAGCACGATCAACGCGACCCACAGCGCCATCACGCGGCGGTTGCGCAGCACCGCGTTGATGCTGGTGACGACCGCGGTCACCGCGTCCGTGCGCCGATCGACGAACATCGGCAGCGAGAACGCGCTGGCCGCGAACGTCGCCAGCGCGAACAGGCTGCCGATCGCGCTGCCGACGCTGAAGAAGATCACAAGGTCGGTCCGTGGCGCGGGCACGGCGTCCGGGAAGAAGATCTGCACGGCGCTGCCGGCGCGCACCCACAGCAGGCTGATCACCAGCAGAATCAGCGAGTAGACCAGCGAATCACCGAGGTGGCGGTGGCCGGCGGCCGCGGCCCGTCGCACGCTCGGGACCTCGCCGCGCGCGAGCGTCGCGCTGATCGCGTAGAACGCGATTCCCAGCACCGGGGCGACGAACACGAAGCCCGACAGCAGCACCAGCAACGTCCAGCCCGTGCCGAAGCGCAGCGCGATGCCGGTCACGAACGCCGACAGCAGCACGATCGCGGCGCCGAAGACGAGACTGGTGCCGGGCGCGGCCCGCAGGTCCCGCCAGCCCAGCGCAAGCCAGCGCAACGGCGCCGACAGGGCGAGGTCGCGGCAAGGGGCAATGAAGGGCAGCTCGTCGGCAGGCGTGTCGACCATGTTGATCCCAACAGTCCGTGCGGCCGGTCCGAAGCGAAAACGCCCGGCGCAGGGGCCGGGCGTCTTGGCAACCGTCGGGTCGTTGCTTATACCCGGGCGGCTAAAGGTTCATCTTCACGAGGTAGTCGACGGTCTGGCGCACCAGATCGTCCGGCAGGTCGCTGCGACCGCCCTTGGCGATCATGACGCCGGCCTTGCCCTGGAATCCCTTCAGCGCGTGCTCGTACAGCATCGGCTTGCCCTGCG
>JANXQL010000123.1 GCA_025356815.1 Pseudomonadota bacterium | reverse complement strand
CCGCTGCCGGAGATGCCGCTCGCTGTGGCCAGGCCGCTCCCAGAGATGCCGCTGGCAGTCGCGTACCCGCTGCCTGAGATCCCATTTGTGCTGGCCGGGGATACCAGCTGAGCTCGCGCTGCGAGGATTATTGAAGAATTTGACGGCCGCGTTCCAAGGACCTGGACGACGTCGCCGACTTTCGCCGCGAAGTCAGGGCTTGCAGAAAGAACGGCCGAGTAATCTACGGCGGTCTTTTCGATCCAAAGTCTGGCGGTGCGCTGATCAACGGCACGCACGATGCCCGTTGCAACTACTTCCGTAGCGCCAGCGACATAGGGCTTAGTTAGATGAACAACCAGTCGCGAGGCCTGTGAGTCGGCGCCATAGCTAAGGACTGCCACAGCCGCGCGATCTGAATGCGAGAGCGCGCTGAGAACGCTTGCCGCTTGAGCGACATGCTGTCCATCAACTAGCGCGTCGGCATTTGGAGCGAGTTGAAATGTCGTTCCAAGGACGGACAGAGACCCGTTCGGCCCAATCCTGTCGACTGGCCCGTAGGCACGGACTAATAGGTTAGCCGGATCGGCGCTTGCTGACATTGCGCCAGCGGCGATCGAAATAGCGAGGGCGATTCCCGCGCGCAGTTTGCGTGATGCCATGTTCTTTTTCCCCTAGCGCGACACGTTCGAATTGATTTGGTCCAATTGATGCGGGCTTCTTAACCCAAACTCTGTCGGGTCTAGTCGATCAGCTTCGTTTTCGACATAGAGGTAGACGCCGACGCCGACCCCGAGACGCTCTTCATCCGCGCCTGCTGGGTTCGAGGCCATCCACGCATCAAGCTCTTCAAGGAACTTTCCGCCGCGCTCCTCAAGGAAGAGCGACAGCTTCGGAATCTGACGTGCGGCCAATCCATGGTCTGCAGCGACGGTTCGTTCAAATCGCGCGTCTTCTTCGCGCTGCACCCGAATGTTGTGGTCGAGCGTTTCGACAACGTTGCTCACAACAGTGGAGAGCCGGTTGAGGCTCACATCGGTCAGGGCGTCCGGGATATACGCGCGGTTCTCGAGTCGCAGCAGGCCCGACTCCAAACGCCGAACGGCCCCGACGCTGATCAGTTCATCGAGCATCACCGCGGGGGAGGCGGTGCCGCTGTAGCGCTGAATAAGGTCGACGAAACTCAGTCCGTCTTCGTTCTCGAGAGGCGAAAATGGAACGTCGACCGGCCATCCATAGGGGCCGACATATCTCGGATCAGTCGACCAGCCGCTGAGCAGGCGAGTAATTCGCGCGAGGCGAGTTCTGTCGCTGTGGCCTGAGTCCTCAGCCCAAGATTTGAGAATTCGGTCAACAATCGGTCGCGGAAGACCTGTCAGGATCGCTACTCTGGAGATAGATGCATCTGCACCGCGCATCCATGCGTCTTTGATGCACTCTTCGATGAACACATCGCGCGCTGTATCCGCGAACTCCGAGAAGGAGATTCCGTTACGAAGCAAGACTCTGACCAGCGGCCTGAACAGCCTCCGGTAAGCTTCAAGCAGTCGATGCCTTATGTTGAATCTGACCATTGATTACATAATCGCATTCTTTACATAGTTTCTCACCTATTTCGTGATGATTATGTTCAGGAAAAGATCTCACTTGGCTCTAACGCCAATTGCGTCGGTCGCTGCGATGACTGGTGCTCCAAGATTCTCAATTGGGCGAAAATTCTTATTCTTATATCTCTATGTTTTATAAAAGATTTCGCGCGTTAGATGTTCCATCGCGGCGCGAGGCGGAGCGTTTTTGGTTCGCCCTCAGCTTGAATTGAGCGTTCGAAGTGATTTCCAGCGGTGCATTATTTGTTTCTGAAATTCATAAATTACAGACACATGCATTTCTTTTATAAACTAAGAAGTGTCATAAAGCCGCTAACATAAAGATATTTATGACTATCATTTCCTAGTGCTTTCGAGTCGGACGGGCGGTCTGTAGTTATTTCGGTGGATGCCCGCTCAGCGCCGAGATTGCACGCGACCTGCGAGGTCAAGAAAAAGGGCCGGTCACATAGTGACCGGCCCTTGGTGCCGAACCGGGGTGGCGCCGAAGCGCCAGCCGCTTACGGCTTCGGTTCTTCGATCTTCGCCGCCTTGCGCAAGACGTCGATGTAATCGCGCACCTGGTGCTGCTGGACGATCGGGCCAAGGCGCTCCTTGACGGCGTCGTACGGCGGCGGCGTGAGCGGACGCTTGTCATCGAGGCGGATCACGTGGAACCCGAACTGCGACTGCACCGGGGTCTTCGTGTACTCGCCCTTCGCCAGCAGCGCGACGGCATCCGAGAACGGCTTGACCATCTTGTCGCTGGTGAACCAGTTCAGATCGCCACCCTGCTTCTTCGAACCTTCGTCCGTCGAAAGCTTCGTCGCCAGGTCCTCGAACTTGGCGCCCTTCGCGAGCTGTGCGATGACTTCCTTCGCCTGCGCCTCGTCCTTGAGCAGGATATGGCGGGCGTGGAACTCTTCCTTGGGCATGCCGGCGATCTGACGGTCGTACTCGGCCTTGAGGTCGGCCTCGGTCGGCGTCTTGCCCTTGGCATAGTTCTGGAACAGCGTCGTGGCCAACAGGTTCAGTCGGTCGAGCTCAAGGCGGGCGGCCACTTCGGGGGTCGTGGCGAGGTTCTGCTTCTCGGCCTCGAGCCCGCTGACGTACAGGCCCTCGAGGCTCTCGAGCAGCTGCTTCTTCTGCTCGGGCGGCAGCTCGGCCGGCTTCTTGTTGGTCTGGGCCTGTACCCAGACCTCGAACGCCTCGGCCGAGATCGGCTTGCCGTTGACGGTGGCGACAGCGGGCTTCGGCGGCGCCGCGTCGGCCGCGGGGGCGCCGTCGTGCTTGCAGGCGGCGAGTCCGAGTGCGGAGACCGCGAGCACCGCCGGCATCCAGTTGCGAGTCATCATTGAGTCAACCTCATGTGTCAATAAAATCGGGAGGGGAGGCGCGCTCACCCGGCGCGTCTGCCTCGATATTCAGTGCATGCACCTCGGTCGGGATCATCGACCGCAGTGCCTCGTAGACCAGCCGGTGCCGGGCGAGCACCGGCAGGCCCCGGAAGCGTTCAGACAGGATCCGCACCCGAAAGTGCCCTGCGCCATCTTGGGCGCCGACATGGCCTGCGTGCAGGTGGCTGTCGTCGACCACTTCCAGGTGCAAGGGCGTGAACGCGTCCGCGAGCAGCGCCTCGATACGGGCCTGACGAGTCATGGTAACACCTTGATATACGGGTGTACTTCGACGCTGCGGTACACGCCGGCGGCGAAATACGGGTCACTGTCGGCCCACGCCCGGGCGGCCTCGAGGCTAGCGAACTCGGCGACGATCAGGCTGCCGACGAAGCCGGCCGGCCCCGGCTCGGGGCTGTCGATCGCAGGCAGCGGGCCTGCGGCCAAGAGCCGGCCTTCCGCCTGCAGAACCTTGAGCCGCTCGAGGTGCGCAGGCCGGGTCTCGCGGCGGCGGGCGAGGGAATCGGCCGCGTCGCGGCCGATGATCGCGTAAAGCATTCAGGGGTCTCCGGTGCGGGCTTGTGCGTGACGGCTCAGCCACAGGGCCTGGGCGAGCGCGAACAGGAACACGATGCCGATCTTGGCGAGCTTCCAGCCGACCCAGGTGTTCAGGCCATAGCGGTAGACGACGACGAGGTTGGCGCCCGCGAGCAGCAGGAAGAACGCGACCCAGCTCATGTTCGCGAGCCGCCAGGTGCGCGCGTCGGCACTCATCGCCTCGCCCAGCATCCGCTCGACCAGCGTCGGTCCGAAATACTGCGACAGCACGAACGCGCCGGCGAGGGTCACGTACAGCACGGTCGGCATCCACATGATCACCAGATCGTTGTGGAAATAGAGAGTCGCGCCGCCGAAGGCGAAAACCAGCACGGCCGAGTACACCATCATGCGGCTGACGGTACGGGTGTGCAGCCACTTCACCGCCAGCTGCAACGCCGTGGCTCCCATCAGGACCTGGGTCCCGACGTAGATGCCGGCGTACTTGTAGGCGATGAAGAATGCGAGGACGGGCAGGAAGTCGTAGAGCGCCGACATGGAGTCTCGGGGCGCGAGCGCGGGGCCGGGTATCATAGCCCAATGGCCCGCGACCGGCATCCGCCGCCGCCCGCCGTCGCCTGCGACGTGTTCCGATGAGCAAACTGCTAGAACTGCACCCCAAGAACCCGGAAATCCGCCTGATCCGGATGGCCGTCGACGCGATCCGGGCCGGCGGCGTGATCGTCTACCCCACCGATTCGTGCTACGCGCTCGGCTGCGCGCTGGGCGACAAGGACGCGATGGCGCGGATCGCGCGCATCCGCCAGACCGACAAGCACCATCATTTCACGCTGGTCTGCCGCGACCTGTCGGAGATCGCGCACTACGCGCGGGTCGACAACTGGCAGTACCGGCTGTTGAAGGCGGTCACGCCGGGGCCGTACACCTTCATCCTGGAGGCGACCCGCGAAGTGCCGCGACGCCTGCAGAACCCCAAGCGCCGCACGATCGGCATCCGCGTGCCGGACCATCCGGTGCCGCTGTCGCTGCTGGCGGAGCTGGGCGAGCCGCTGATGACCTCGACGCTGCTGCTGCCTGGCGATGAGTACCCGCTGACCGATGCCGCCGAGATCCACGAACGGCTCGAGCACCAGGTCGACCTCGTGCTCGACGGCGGCAACTGCGGGCTGGAGCCGACCACGGTGGTCGACCTCGCCGGCCGGGAGCCGGCGGTGATCCGCGTGGGCAAGGGCGACCCGGCCCGGCTCGGCGCCACGGCCTGAAGCGCCGCCGCGTATAATCCGCGCCGCCCGTCCGGGCCCTGGCCCAGGGCCCGCGTCCAACGCGGCCAGGCAAGGCCGCGGGAGTCTTAAAAAAGCAATGAATCAATGGATATAGGGCAGATACTTCTAGCGATTTCTGTTGTCGTGTTGCCGATGCTGCTGGCCTTCACGGTGCCGGAGATCGCGCGCGGCCAGGTCGCGCTCGCGCTGGGCGATCGCACCCCCGCGCCGAACGGCCACCTGTCGATGAACCCGCTGCACTACGTGCACCTGCTCGGCACGATCGTGCTGCCGGTGCTGACCGTCGTGCTCGGCTCGCCGCTGGTGTTCGGCTGGGCCCGGCCGGTCGCGGTCGATCCGCGCAACTTCCGCCACCCGCGGCTGGACCTCGCGCTGCTGGCCGCGTCCGGGCCGGTCGCGTGCCTCATCATGGCCTTCCTGTGGGCGCTGCTCGCCGTGCGCGTTGCGCCGCGCGGCTGGCTCGGCAGCGGGCCGCTGGCCTACTGGATCGCCTACATGGGCACCTTCGGCATCAGCATCAACGCCTTTCTCGCCGTGCTGAACCTGCTGCCGATCCCGCCGTTCGCCGGCGGCCGCGTGCTGATCGGGGTGCTGCCGCTGCCGGCCGCCCGGCAGCTCGCCCGGCTCGAGCCGTACGGGTTCTGGATCGTGCTCGGCCTGCTGTTCCTGGAGTTCTCTCATATCATCTCGATCCTGGGCCCGACCGTCGGCTGGGTCCGGGACCTGATCGCTGGTCTGGCCGCCTGATCGACATCGCTGGAGTCCCTGCCCCTTGGTCAATTCCTCTCCCAACCCCCGCGTGCTGTCCGGCATGCGCCCCACCGGCGCCCTGCACCTGGGCAACTACCACGGGGCGCTGCGCAACTGGGTCGACCTGCAGTACCAGTACGAGTGCTTCTTCTTCGTCGCCGATTGGCACGCGCTGACCACCGGCTACGAGGACACCAAGGACATCGAGGAGAACGTCTACCAGATGGTCATCGACTGGCTGGGCGCGGGCCTGAACCCGTCCGCCTCGACGATGTTCGTGCAGTCGCGCGTGCCCGAGCACGCAGAACTGCACCTGCTGCTGTCGATGATCACGCCGCTCGGCTGGCTCGAGCGGGTGCCGACCTACAAGGACCAGCAGGAGCAGCTCAAGGAGAAGGACCTCGCGACCTACGGCTTTCTCGGCTATCCGCTGCTGCAGAGCGCGGACATTCTGATCTACCGGCCGAAGTTCGTGCCGGTGGGCGAGGACCAGGTCGCGCACGTCGAGATCACCCGCGAGGTCGCGCGCCGCTTCAACCACCTCTACGGCCGCGAGAGCGACTTCGCCGACAAGGCCGAGAAGGCGTTGAAGCGCCTCGGCGGCAAGAACGCCGAGCTGTACCGCGAGCTGAGGCGGGCCTATCAGGAGAACGGCGACGCGACGGCGCTGGACAAGGCGGCGCTGCTGCTCGACGGCAACGGCCGGCTCACGCTCGCCGATCGCGAGCGCCTGCAGGGCTACCTCGAGGGCACCGGCCGGACGATCCTGCCCGAGCCCGAGGTGCTCCTGACCCGCACGCCGAAGGTGCCGGGCCTGGATGGCCGCAAGATGAGCAAGTCCTATGGCAACACCATCGGCCTGCGCGAGGATCCGGCCCAGGTCGTGAAGAAGATGAAGGCGATGCAGACCGACCCCGCGCGCGTACGCCGCACGGACCCGGGCGACCCGGAGAAGTGCCCGGTGTTCGACCTGCACCGCGTCTACTCGGGCGTCGACACCCAGGCCTGGGCCGCGCAGGGCTGCCGCACCGCCGGGATCGGCTGCCTGGAGTGCAAGAAGCCGCTGATCGATGCGGTCGTGGTCGAGATCGAGGGCGTGCGCGCCCGCGCCCGCGAGTACGAGCAGAACCGCGACACGGTCGCGGCGATCATCAATGACGGCTGCGAGAAGGCCCGCGAGGCCGCGCGAGAGACCATGACCGAAGTGCGCTCGGCGATGGGACTGCAGTACCGATGAACGACCCGACCCAGACCCCGGCCGACGCCGCGGCGGACACAGCGATCGCGGCCGAGATCCTCGCCGAGGTGCCGGCGGCGGCTGGCGCCGACGCGCCGCCCAAGCCCGAGCAACACGAGATGCCGTTCGCGATGGTCGACGGCGAGCCGTTCACCGTCATGCCGCGCGACCTGTACATCCCGCCGCAGGCGCTGCAGGTGTTCCTCGAGGCGTTCGAGGGACCCCTTGACCTCCTTCTCTACCTGATCCGCCGCCAGAATCTCGATGTCCTCGGCCGCGCGCTTGAAGCGCTCGTA
>JANXQL010000058.1 GCA_025356815.1 Pseudomonadota bacterium | reverse complement strand
GCCGGTGCTGCAGGCCCACGGCATCAGCCCGCTCACGGTCGCGATCGTCATCGGCATGCTGGTCGGCAACACGTTCTACGCGCGCATCGCGCCATGGGCCGGCGGCGGGGTGGTGATCTCGCGCCAGACGATCCTGCGGCTTGGCGTCGTGCTTTACGGTTTTCGCCTCACGCTGCAGGACATTGTCCATGTCGGCTGGGCGGGCGTGCTGATCGACCTGGTCATGCTCGCCTCGACGTTCCTGGTTGCCTACCACCTTGGCACACGCCTGCTGAAGTTGGATCGCAGCGCGTCGATGCTGGTCGGGGCGGGCGGCGCGATCTGCGGCGCGGCTGCGGTGCTTGCGACCGAGCCGATCGTGCGCGGCAGGCCGGAGCAGGTGAGCGTCGCCGTCGCAGGCGTGGTGGTCTTCGGCACGATCTCGATGTTCCTGTACCCGCTGCTCGCCGGTCTGAATGACCTGTGGCATGTCATTCCCGGCGGGCCCGCGCAGTTCGGCATCTACATCGGCTCGAGCGTCCACGAGGTCGCGCAGGTCGTCGCTGCCGGCCGCCAGGTCGGACCGGACGTCGCCGGACCTGCGGTCATCGCGAAAATGGTGCGGGTGCTGATGCTCGCGCCGTTCCTGGTGGTGCTCGCCGCCTGGATGCGCGCGCGCGCGCAGGCGGCCGCGCCCGCCAGCGGCGCCGCAGAGCGACCGCCTGCGGTGCCTGCGTTCGCGTTCGTGTTCGTCGGCACCGTGCTCGTCAACTCGCTCGGCCTACTGCCGCAGCCGCTGCTCGCCGGCATCACGCTGCTCGATACCTTCCTGCTGGCGATGGCGATGGGCGCACTGGGGCTGTCGACGCACTTCGCAACCCTCAGGCGCGCCGGCGGGCGGGCGATGGTGCTCGCGTTCATCCTCTTCCTGTGGTTGGTGATCGGTGGCGCGCTGGTCAATCGGACGATCACGCTGCTGGCAGGCTGAGGCGGCGCCGGCCGCCGCTTTGACTCACGGCGTCGAGTCGGCGATCCTGCCAGCTCACCGCCTCACCCACGACCGAGGTTCCGCTTGAACAACGCTCCCGAGACGGAACCGGCCGCAACCACGGGCCTGCGGCGCACGTTGAAGATGCGCCACATGCAGATGATCGCACTCGGCGGCGTCATCGGCGCGGGCCTGTTCGTTGGCAGTGGCGTCGTGATCCAGGCGACAGGTCCCGCGGCCGTGCTGTCGTTCGCGCTGACCGGCGCGCTGGTCGTGCTGGTGATGCGCATGCTCGGCGAGATGGCGGCGGCGTATCCCGCGGTCGGCGGCTTCTACGAGTACAACCGGCTCGCGCTGGGCGAGCTTGCCGGCTTCATGACCGGCTGGATGTACTGGTACTTCTGGATTATCGTCGTCGCGCTGGAGGCGGTCGCAGGCGCGAGGCTGCTGACCTACTGGTTCCCGCACGTCGCGCCCTGGCGGTTCACGCTCGGGCTGATGACGCTGTTCACGCTCCTGAACCTGCTGTCGGTGCGCTCCTGGGGCGAGACCGAGTACTGGTTCGCCTCGGTCAAGGTCGCCGCGATCACCCTGTTCCTGGGCATCGGCGTGATCGTCGCCACCGGCTGGTGGCCCGGCGTCGCCGGGGGCTTTGCCAACCTCGCCGCTCACGGCGGCTTCATGCCAAGGGGCATCGGCCCGGTGCTGACCGGGGCAGTGGCCGCGACCGGCTTCTACTTCGGGTCCGAGATCGTCACCGTCGCCGCGGCCGAGTCCGCCGAGCCCGAGCGCGCGATCGCGCGGGCGACGCAGTCGGTGATCTCACGGGTGCTGGTGTTCTACGTCGGCTCCATCCTGGTCGTGGTGATGGTGGTGCCGTGGAACTCCCCCGGCATCGTCCAGCCGTACGTGACCGCGCTCGAGGCGGTTCACATCCCGGGCGCCGCGCAGATCATGAACGGCGTAATCCTGACCGCCGTGCTGTCCGCGCTCAACAGCGGGCTGTTCGCCTCGTCACGGATGATGATGGCGCTGGCGCGACGTGCCGACGCCCCGCCGGGGCTCGCCAAGCTCAGCGGCAGTGGCGTGCCGGTGCGCGCGATCCTGCTGAGCACCGCATTCGGCTACGCCGCCGTGGTCATGAACTACGTCTCGCCCGAGCACGTGTTCAAGTTCCTGGTCGACTCGTACGGCACCGTCGCGATCTTCGTCTACCTGCTGATCGCGGTGTCCGAGCTCAAGCTGCGCCGCACGCTCGAGCGCGAGGCGCCGGAGCGGCTGAAGGTGCGGATGTGGATGTACCCGACGCTGACGATCGTCGCGATCGTGACGATGATCGCGATCGTGACGGCGATGGCATTCATCCCGGAGCAGCGTTCGCCGCTCTTGTTCGGCGTCGCAAGCGCGCTGGTGATGCTGCTCGGCTACTTCCTTCGCCAGCGCTACGGCCGCACGGCCGGCTGAGAGCGGCCCGCCGTCAGGCCGCGGGCGGGACCGGGCCCGTGGCGACGGCTTCGGCCTCGATCTCGACCAGGTAGTCGCCGATCAGGCGGCCGACCTCGACCAGCACGTTGGCAGGTCGCACCTCGCCGAAGTAGCGGCCGTGCACCTGCGACACCGCCTCGCAGTCGGCGGCGTTGCGCAGGTACACCCGCGTCGAGACCACATCGTCCAGGCCAGCGCCGAGCGCGGCGAGGCTCGCGGCGATCTTGTCGAGCACGAACGTCGCCTGGCCGGCCGCATCGCCCGGGCAGACCACCTCGTTGACGCCGTTGGTGGCGGTGGTGCCGCTGACGATCACGCGGTGGCCGACGCGCACCGCACGACTGTAGCCGCAGATCGGCTCCCAGCGACTGCCGCTGGACACGCGCCAGCGGTCGCTGTGTCCGTCCCAGGGCGTAGCGACGTAGGCCTTGGGCATCGACTCGAGGTGGTGGCTCAGGTCCCCCGAGGCGGTCAGGAACGGCGGCCGGCGGTACTCGTCGCCGCAGTCACCGGGCAGCATGCGCGTGCCCTCGAGCGCGCGGTCGAGGACCTCGCAGTCCTCATCGTCGAGCGCGAAGTCGAAGACCCGCAGGTTGTCGGCACGATGCTCGCGCTCGCCGAGCCGGGCGCCGACGATGGTGGCGGCGACCGCCGGATGCTCGAGCACCCAGCGCGTCGCGACGTTCGATGGCGACACGCCATGGCGAAGGGCGATGCCGGCGAGCGCGCCGAGGATCCCCTGCAGCGCGCTCCAGCCGCCGATCGCGTCGACGAAGCGCTTGTACTTCATCTTCGACCAGTCACCGATCTCGCCGGGCGCAGGCTCCGGCAGTCCGAGCCAGCGCTCGGAGATCAGGCCGCCGCCGAGCGTGCCGTAGGCGAGCAGGCGCACGCCGTGCTCGAGGCAGAATGCGCTCATCTGGCCCGCCGCGCGCCGGTCAAGCAGCGAGAAGCAGACCTGGTTGGTCGCGACCTGGATGCCGTGGCGGGCCAGCACGCGCAGGTGGGCGGTGTCGAAATTGGTGACGCCGAGGTGGCGGATCAGGCCTTCGCCGCGCAGCACGGCCAGCTGCTTCATCGCGTCCAGGTACGACGGGTGCTGAAAGCTCCACCAGTGGAACTGCAGCAGGTCGATGCAGTCGACGCCAAGGCGGTGAAGGCTGCGCTCGACGCCTGCGCGCACGACCTGGGGCGTCATCGGACCTGGCGTCGGGCACCACTTGGTGAACACCGCCGGCCGCGGCCGGCCGGGCAGCTCGCCTGCGGCGACGCGGGCGAGCAGGTGGCCACTGATGATCTCGGCGCTGCCGTAGTGGTCGGCCATGTCGAAGCTGTCGAAGCCGGCGCGTGCGTAGTCCAAGAGCACCGACGAGCTCGTCTGCGGGTCGAGCAGTGTGCCGCCGCGCTCCATGTCGCCGACCTGCCAGAGCCCCGTGACGAGGCGGCTGATCTCCAGATCCGGGGAGAGCCGGAACCGGTCGGGGACGTGCGCGGCGCTCATGGTCGGGTTCCGGGCGCGGCGGCGCCAAGGCGGGCGTTGAGCGCGGCGACGGCCTCTGCGCTGATCTCGCCGAGCGTGGTGACGACCCCGTCCTGGATGCGCCAGAGTCGGAACGGGCCGGTGATGTCGCCGTAGGCGTCGAATGCGACGGGGCCGATCACGCCCTCGTAGCGCAGTGACTTGCCGGCCTTGAGCGCGGCGAGCGCCTTCGCGAACTCCTCGCGTCCGGCGTGCACGACCAGGCCCCTGGGGTCGGTGACGCGCAAGATGCCGGCGCGGATCGCGGCGGGCTCGGGCTTGCTCGCAGCGGCGAGCGCAAGGCCGACGATCGCGCCGGCGTCGTAGGCGCGATCCGCCGCGGGGCTGGCCGGATCCATGTGCGCGAAGGCGCGGTACTCGGCATTGAAGTAGGCGGTCGAGGCGCTCGGGGTCGTGCCGGAGGACGTGCCGTAGGCGTCGTTGAGGTATTTCGCGCCGACCGCACGGATGAAGTCTGCGCTGTTCATGCCGTCGTTGAGCAGCAGGCGGCGCGTGCCGCCCTGCGAGATCCAGGCGCGCGCGATCGTCGCGCCGTCGACCGGCGTCGAGATCAGGTACAGCGCGTCCGGATTCTGCGCAAGCGTCGCGGTCACCTCGGCGGCGTAGCTGCCCTGGCGCTCGTTGTAGGGGGTGACGACCGTGACCGTGCCGCCCATCGCGCGGTAGGCGCGCACGAACTCGCGCTGAAGCTGGCTGCCGAAGTCGTTGTTGACGTAGATGACCGCGATCCGCCGCAATCCCCGCTCGAGCGCGAAGCGCGCCGCGACCGTGCCCTGCAGCGCATCCGAGGTGATCGTGCGGAAGAACAGCCCGCCGGTGCGACCCTCGCGGCCGAGCTCGGTCAGGCGCGGCGAGGAGGCGGCGGGCGACACCTGCAGCACCTTCGCGGGCCCCGTCACCGAGGTCAGGATCGGCAGCGTCACCGACGAGACGATGCCGCCGACCAGCACCGGCACCTTGCGCAGCTGCACCAGCTGGTTGGCGGCGTCGACCGCGACGCTGGGCTGGCTCTGCGAGTCGCGGGTGTCGGTGACGATGCGGCAGCCGTGCGGTCCGCCGGCGGCGTTGATGTCACGAAACGCCATCTCCAGCGACTTGGCGGCCGCCTGGCCGTAGGCGCCGGCGGTGCCGGTCAGCTCCATGACGACCCCGACCGTGACGCTGCAGTCCTCGCCACGGGCCGCGGCCAGCGGCGCGAGCAGGGCGCAGGCGAGCAGCCACGCGCGCAGCGGGATCGCGATCGGGTCGGTCATCGGCGGGGGCGTCCTCGGGCGAGTGGGGTGCGCCCTTGCTTAAGAGGCGGCCGGGCCGCTACCGTCGCAAGCTTACGAAGGTTTGGTCCCGGATGAAAGCCGCCACAGATCCCGTCCCGCCCACCGCGGCTGCCCCGGCACCGATCCTCGAGGCGATCCGCGTGAGCCGCCGATTCGGCGGGCTCGTCGCCGTCGACGAGGTGTCGCTGTCGATCGCCGCGGGCGAGGTCGTCGGCCTGATCGGTCCCAACGGCGCCGGCAAGTCCACGCTGTTCGACGTGCTGGCAGGCGAGCGCCAGCCGAGCGCGGGCCAGGTGCTCTTGCGCGGCCGGCGCGTCGAGCGCGAGCCTGCGGAGGCCAGACTCGCTGGCGGTCTCGGGCGGACGTTCCAGATCCCGCGACCGTTCGGGGCGCTGTCCGTGCTCGAGAACGTGATGCTCGGCGCCGCGCACCATCCCGGCGAGCGCCTCTGGCCCAACCTGTTCGCTCCTACCCGTGTCGCCGCGGCCGAACGCGCGGCGCGTGCACGGGCGCTGGAGATCCTCGCGTTCCTCGGCCTGGAGGCGTTGGCGAAGGAGCCGGCGCGGGTGTTGTCGGGCGGCCAGCGCAAGCTGCTCGAGCTTGCGCGGGTGCTGATGGCGGAGCCTGCGGTGGTGCTGCTGGACGAGCCGGCGGCGGGCGTGCACCCGACGCTGATGCAGACCATCGTCGAGCGGCTCGCGACGCTCGCCCGCGGCGGGCTTGCGGTGCTTTTGATCGAGCATCACCTGGGGCTGATCGCCGAGCTGTGCGCACGGGCCGTGGTGATGGCCGAGGGCCGCGTGCTGTGTGTCGGCACGCCCGCGGCGGTGCTGGCCGACGCGCGCGTCGCCGAGGCCTACGTCGGCAGGCCCGCGGCATGAACCTCGCCCTCGCCGTCGACGGGCTCATCGCCGGCTACGAGCCCGGCACGCCGATCGTGGCGGGCGCAAGCGTCGGCGTCGCCCCCGGCGAGATCGTCGCCGTGCTCGGTCCCAACGGCGCGGGCAAGTCGACGCTGCTGAAGGCGGTGGCGGGGCTCGTCCCGATCCAGTCCGGCCAGGTCCGCCTCGGCGAGGCCGACCTGATCCGCGAGCCTGCGCACCGGCGCGCGGCGCTGGGGCTTGGCTACGTGCCGCAGCTGGAGAACGTGTTCGCCGCGCTGTCGGTCGAGGACAACCTCGCGCTCGCCGCCGACGTCGGCCCGCGCGCCGGCCGGCACGCGCAGCTGCAGCAGGCGCTGGCGCTGTTTCCCGAGATCGGCCTGCGCCGCAGGCAACTCGCCGGGCGGCTCTCCGGCGGCCAGCGGCAGATGCTGGCGGTCGCGCGCGCGCTGCTGGGCCGCCCGCGCGTGCTGCTGCTGGACGAGCCATCGGCCGGGCTGTCGCCGAAGATCGTCGGCGAACTGTTCACGCGGATCCGCGCCATCGCACGCGGCGGTGTCGGCATCCTGCTGGTGGAGCAGAACGTGCGCGCGGCGCGGGCCATCGCCGACCGGGTCGTCGTGCTGGTGCAGGGACAGAACCGCCTGGAGGGCACGCCGGCAGCGCTGGAGCGCGACCCCGAGCTGGCCGCCTTGTACATCGGCCGCGCGACCGGGGCGGGCGCGTGAACCTGCAGTTCCTGATGGATGGCCTCGTCGTCGGCGCGACCCTCGCGCTCGGCGCCACTGGCGTCACGCTGACCTACGCCAACCTGCGGTTCGCCAACTTCGCGCACGGCGAGTTCCTGTCGTGGGGCGCGTACCTGTCGATGACGCTGGCGGGACTTGCCGGGAGTCTCTTGGGCGCGCCGCTGGCGGCACGCGAGCCGTTCTCGATCGGCGTCGGGCTGCTCGGCTGCGCGCTTGTGGCGGCGGCGCTGACGGGCGGATTGGCGCTGTTGATCGACGCCGTGCTGTTCCGGCGCCTGCGCGAGCGCGGCACGGCGGTGACGGCGGTGATGGCGAGCTTCGGCGTGTCGATGGCCCTGCGGGCGCTGCTGGAGGCGCTGTACACGACCCGGCCCCGCTACTACTCGCAGGAGCTGCAGATCGCGCTGCCGCTGGCTGAGGGCATGCGCGCCACGCCCGACCAGCTGGCGGTGTGCGCCGTCACCGTGCTGCTCGCCACGGGCGTCACGCTGCTGATCGGCCGCACCGCCATCGGCCGCCGGATGCGCGCGGTGGCCGAGAATCCGTCGCTCGCCGCGGTCGTCGGCGTCGACGTCGCCGCCGTCATCCGCGCCACCTGGCTGCTCGGGGGGGCGCTGGCGGCCGTTGCCGGGGTCGCGCTGGGGCTTTTGGTGCAGGTGCGGCCGTCGATGGGTGCGGAGCTGCTGCTGCCGATGTTCGCCGCCGCGATCGTCGGCGGGATTGGCAGCGTGCCGGGCGCGCTGATCGGCGGCGTGATCGTCGGCGTCGCGGAGGCGACCACGGTGCGCTTCATTGGCGCGGAGTGGCGCGCGGCGGTGTCGTTTGCGCTCCTGATCGCGGTGTTGCTGGTGCGGCCGAGCGGGCTGTTCGGGAGGCGCGCATGAGCGGCGCGTGGACCGGCTGGCTCGCCTATGCGGCCTCGTTCGGCGTGATGGTGTTGATCCAGGGCGTGGCCTGTCTCGGCCTGAACCTGCAGTGGGGCCAGACCGGGCTGTTCAACGTCGGCGTAGCCGGCTTCGTCGCGGTCGGCGCCTACACCTCGGCGCTGCTGACCAGTGCCGCGGTCGACGGGCGGCTCGGCGGTTACGAGCTGCCGCTCGTGATCGGCGTCGTCGCGGCGATGGCGGCCGGCGGCCTCGTCTCGGCGGCGGTCGGGGCGCTCACGCTGCGACTGCGCTCGGACTACCTGGCGATCGCGACGTTCGGCATCGCGGTGGTGGTCGATCTCGTTGCCCGCAATGCGGCCGGCCTCACCGGCGGTACGCTCGGCATCAGCTTCATCCCGCGCCCCTTCGAGGCGCTGGCCGAGCGGCCGCTTACATTCGCGCTCGCGACCTTCGCGCTGGTCGCGGCGGTGACGCTGCTCGCCTACCTGCTGCTCGAGCGGCTGGTCGCCAGTCCCTGGGGCCGGGTGCTGCGCGCGATCCGCGAGGACGAGCGCGCCGCAGCCTCGCTCGGCAAGAGTGCCGCGTCCTACCGGCTGCAGGCGTTCACGGTGGGAGGGGCGCTGATGGGGCTTGCCGGTGCGCTGCAGGCACATACCCTTGGCTTCATCTCGCCCGAGAACTTTGCCGCCGCGGTGACGTTCCAGGTGTGGGCGATGCTGGTCGTCGGCGGCACCGGCAACAACCGCGGCGTGCTGCTCGGCGCGCTGCTGGTGTCGGCGCTGTGGAGCGCGACGGGGCTTGCGACCGCAGCGGCGTTCCCGCCCGAGGAGCAGGCGCGCGCCGCCGCGCTGCGGATCGTCGCGATCGGCGTGCTGCTGTCGGCGACGATCCTGTGGCGGCCGCGGGGCCTGTTGGGCGAGCGCACCGCGGTGTCGCGCCACCTCGACGACTGACGCGCAGGGCGACCGACGTCAGGGCGTCGGGCCCTCGCCAAGGTGACGGCGGAAGAACGCCACCAGCTTGCCGAACGCGAAGCGCGTCTGCGCGAGCCCCTGCGTGTCCCAGCCGTGCGGCGCATCCGGCAGCACGACCACCTCGACGTCGCGGCCCTGCAGGATGAGCCGTTGCGTCAGCGACATCGTGTCCTTGAACAGCACCGTGTCGTCGCGCATGCCGTGGATGATCAGCAACGGATCGCGCAGCTCGCCCGAACGCAGGAACGGCGAGGCCGCGGCGTAGCTCGCGGCATGGTTCTGCGGCGCCATCATGGTGCGCATCTCGCCGCTTTCGGCATGCCACAGGCTGGTCGCGGGTGCGCCGGCGACGCCCGCGGCGTAGACGCCGGGCTTCTTGAACAGCGACATCGTCGTCAGCAGGCCCCCATAGCTGCTGCCCCACAGGCCGACGCGCCGCGCGTCCACCCAGCCCTGCTCCACCAGCCAGCGCACGCCGCTGTACAGATCCTCCACATCGACGCCGCCGTAGTCCTCGCGCAGGCGCTGACGGAAGCGCTTGCCGTGGCCGGAGCTGCCGCGGATGTCGACGTTCATGATCACGTAGCCGGCCTGCGCGAGGTACTGGTCGAGCGCCCAGGTCGGGTGGTAGGTGCGGCCGCCCCAGCGGTTGTGGACGGTGTTGCTGTACACCGAGCCGAGGATCGCCGGGTACCTGCGCATCGGGTCGAAGTCCGGTGGCAGCGTCAGTCGCGCCTGAAGGCGCGTGCCATCGTCGAGGCTGCTGAACTCCACGTAGCGCGCCGCGACCCAGCGATGGGTCGCGAACTCAGGCAACGGCGAGTGCGTCACCGCGCGCATGCGGGCGCCGGGTGTCGTCGACGACAGGTACAGCTCCGGCGGGGTGACGTCGTTGGAGTACAGGTCGGCGAGCCAGCGACCGTCGGGCGAGACGAGCGGCTCGTGGTGGCCGTGCTCCTGGCCGAGTCGCGCAGGCGGCCCGCCGCCGAGCGGCACGCGCAGCACCTGGCGGTCCTGCGCCTGGCCCGGGTTCGCCACCATGAACACGGCCCGTGCCCGCACCGAGACGCTCGCCGAGAACACGGCCCAGTCGCCTGCGGTCACGGCCTGCGGCGCGCCCCCCGTCAGCGGCACGCGATACAGGTGATAGTCGTTGTCGCGGTCGGAGACGAAGTAGACCTCGCGCCCGTCGGGCGCCCAGTCCGCCCACCACTCGGCGGTGACGTTGGCGGGGTCGGCCTCGTGCACGAGCGTGCGCGTGGCAAGGCTCGCCGTGTCGGCGATCACGATGCGCCGGTCCTTGATGTACAGGTCGCTCTTGTCGACCAGCAGCTGCCTGCCGTCCGGTGACCAGGCGACCGCGAAGATCTGGTCCTCGAGGTCGGGCCCGAGGTCCAGCCAGCGCACGGGGCCGCCGCTGCTTTCGATGATGCCGACACGACGCGCTTCGGCCGGCTCGCCGGGGAAGGCGCGGCGGATCTTCACCAGCTGCGTCTCGTCGGCCAAGTAGTCCGGCAGGCCGCGCTCGGCGATGCGGCGCGAGTCGGTCTCGATGAACGCGAGTCGGCGCCCGTCGGCCGACCACCAGAACGCCTCGACCTGCACCTCAGGCGCCACCGCCGCGACCAGCTGGCGTGGCGCAGGCGCCGCCGCCGCCGGATCGACGACCCACAACCCGCCAGCGTCGAGGTAGGCAAGCGCGGTGCCCCGCGGCGCGGCCATCGGCGCTGCCACCGCGCCACCCTCGGCCGTCAGCGGCTGCGGCAGTTTGCCTTCCGTCACGCGATAGAGCCGGCCGTGGAAGCCGAGCACGAGCGAGCCGCCATCCGCCGCCCAGGCAAGCGACGTCGCGCCCGGGTCGGTCTCGGCACGTGCCACCGCGGCAAGCGTGGCCACATCCTCGCCCGGGGTCGCAGGCGCCGCGGGGCGCGGCAGCGCGGTGACCCGCCGCGGCGGGCCGCCTTTGACGTCGGCGAGCCAGAGGTCGCGGAAGTTGCCGCCGTCGTCGTTCCACAGGAACGCCACGCGAGCGCTGTCCGGCGACCAGCGTGGCTCGGTCGGCGCGGTGCCGGTGATCCACGGCAGCCGGTACAGGCGATCCAGCGACAGCGGCACCGGCGGGTCGGCGGGCGCCGCCGTCGGGGCGATCCACAGCAGCAGGAAGAACAGGGCGACAGGCAGGCGGCGCATGGGCGGATCCAGGCGGGTTGTTCGGGGTCAGTGCGGCACGGCGAGCGGCGCGGGCACGTCGGACGGATCGTGCAGCAGCTCCCAGCGCAAGAGCGACAGCGGCAGGTTGCCGTTTTGCCAGACGTAGTCGTTGAAGGCGAGCGGCGAGAAGGCGTCCCCCTGGGCGCGCCGCGCGTCCGACAGCAGCCGCGTCAGCTGGATCTTGCCGATCTGGTAGGAGATCGCCTGACCGGGGGTGCTCGCGAACATCGCCGCCTCCTCGAGCGCCGTCGCGCGGTCCATCGGCACCGTCCGCTCGAGGTAGTCGGCCGCCTGCTGCAGCGTGAACTCACCGAGGGCGAGCCGGACGTCGACCTCGACCCTGAGCGCGCGCAGTCGCATGAAGCTGTAGATCGTCTCGCGCGTGCGGGCGTTGTCGTCGAACAGCCCCGCCTGCAGCATCATCTCCTCGGCGTAGAAGCCGATGCCCTCGTTGGCGCCGGAGTCGTAGTAGTGGCGCCGGACGGGATCGGGATGCTGCCAGCCCAGCCACAGCTGGAAGTAATGCCCCGGCACGCCCTCGTGCACGATGATCGGGCGCGGGTCGCGGGCGGTGGAGCGGTAGAAGAACCCCAGGCCCGGCCCCGGTTCGCGGATGTAGCTGATGGCGTCCTCGCCCAGGCGCGAGGGCCCGGTCAGGTCGTCGGTCGTGCCGCAGTCCTGCAAGGGCTCCAGGTAGTCCGGCAAGAGCAGATTGCGGTAGTGCGGCATCGAGACCGGCACCGTCAGCAGGCGCTGGGCCACGAGGAAGTCGCGCACGCGCAGCTCCGCTGCGCGCTCGGCGGTGATCTGCGCGCCGGAGGAGGCGAACATCGGCGCCTGCGGCGCACCGTCCAGGCGCGCCTGCTGGTAGGTCTCGAAGGCCACCGAACGGGCCCACTCCTGCGCGCCCAGCGCCAGCAGCATCTCCGGCGTGTACGGCAGCAGTGCGACGTTGTGCAGGAAGTACAGGTAGGCGTCGCGACCGATCGCCGTCTCTGGGCGCGCCGACTCGACCTGCGCCTGCAGCCACAGCCGGTAGCCGTCGAGCGCGTGCGTCGCGGCCGGCATCGCATCGGCGAGGGCGCGAGCGGTTCTGGGTGTCAGTCGTGGCGACAGCGTCGCGCGGGTGCGCTCCAGCCGCGCGCCGATGCCGTCGAGGGAGCTGATCGCCAGACGTGCGAACGGCTGGCGCAGGTCGTCGAGGTTGGCGCGCGCAGCAGCGAGCGTGGAAGGAATGCTGCGCACGCGCGCGATCAGTTCCTGCTCGCGGGCCGCCAGGAACGGCGGCGGCGCGAGCAGCAGTTCGAACAGCGCGCCCAAGGTCTGGTCGAGGTAGAAGTTCGGGTTGCGCCGCCACGCCTGTTCGATCGACAGCTCCCAGCGCACCCGCGCGATCGCGCTGCCGGTCAGGCGGTAGTCGACCTGCGCCTGCAGCGGCGCATCGGGCGGCGGCGGCGCGTCCGCCCAGCGCGACTCGAAGCCGGCCAGTTCGACGGCGCGCTGCTCGACCGCCGTGCGCGACCAGACGATCGAATATCCGGGCGGGCGCTCGATTCTCGGGATGTCGTCGGCCATGAACGGCTGCTCGGCCGCCCGCCAGCGCCAGAACTCGGCGTTCAGCGTGGTCGTATCGGCGGCTGCGGCCGCGGCGGCGCT
>JANXQL010000029.1 GCA_025356815.1 Pseudomonadota bacterium | reverse complement strand
GAGTACAACGTCGGTAAGGCAGGGCGGGCGATCCTCGTTCGCAATGCGCGTGGCAAGGTCACCGTAGCGTTCCCGAAGGGTCTGGGGCCGTCAGATCGGGATGCCGTCATTTCGGCGATGGACCAGATCCTGAAGGATCTGGGCTAGGCTGGTTTCGAGACGAAACCAACATAACTAATTGATTAAAATCAGTTTATTGACTTTTCACCACACTGATTTCGGTGCGAAACCGGGGCTGGCGAAAGCGGGAACGGGCGCGCCCTTCCGTTGAGGGCACCCCTTGTGCGCCTGTCCGACAAGTCAGCCGCCTTGGGGAAGTGGCGGGTCGAGCGCTTCGTCGAAGGCGAACGGGCGATGCCGATGCGGGAGGCGGCTGCGACGATCTGGAGCAGGCACCGGATCACGCCTTTGCTTGCCGCGCCGCGCAAAGATGATCCGGTGTCGTCATTCACGATCGTCGCCCAGACGACTGCGTGGAACCGATCGTGGAACGTTTGTGAAGACTAAGTCATTGTTAATAGACACTAATGCCCGCTTTCAAACTGACATATTAGGGGTTCAACTGCCCCGAATACGGAATTACGGAAAGTTTTCCATAACTACGCTAATCTGAACTCATGCGCCCGCCACTCGTCAGCGAGGAACTGATCGAGGCAGCAATCCGCGAGGTCGCCGCTGGCGGTCGCCGCGTCACCGGCGTCGCGGTCCGCGACCTGCTCGCACGCCACCACGGGATGCGCGGCGGCGTCGCCCGCATTTACCGTCTGATCCGCGACGCACAACGTCCGCCGCGGGAGGGCACCCAAATTCTCCTGCGTGCGGCGGACTCCGCCGAGTCGCGGGAAGCGGCGATCGAGCGGGCGAACCTCGCCGAACACCGCGAGCAGGTCCACCAGGCGCGATGGGCGCGTGAGACCGACGCACTGCGAGCCCAGCTCGCGGACGCGGAGCGCAACGCCCGCGCCCTCAGCGATGCACGCTTGCGGGTGGCCGAACTCGCGCGCGCGCTGGCGTCCGCGCAGCGGCGCATTGCGGCGCTGGAAGGCGACGCGACCAGGGGGGTGTCATGAACCAGACCGATGTCCTGGCGGAATTGCGGGAGCGACTGCGGCGCTTCGCCGACGAGCGCGACTGGCGTCAGTTCCACGCGCCGAAGAACCTCGCCAGCGCGCTAAGCGTTGAGGTCGGCGAGTTGCTGGAGCACTTCCAGTGGCTGAGCGAGGAGGCATCGCGCAGGCTGACGCCCGAACGACTCGGCCCGGTGCGCGAGGAACTCGCGGATGTATTGATCTACCTTGTGCGCCTGGCCGACGAACTCGACGTGGACCTTGCTCAGGCCGTTCGCGACAAGATCGAGATCAACGCTCGCAAATATCCGGTCGACAAGGCACGGGGCTCGATCCGCAAGTACACCGAGCTGTAGGCGTCAGCCGGTAACCTGGACCTGACTCAGGACCGTCTCGCCGGTACAGAAGAACTGGCCGCCCGCGACGTAGTGGATCGTGCGCAGGCCTGCATCGGCGAAGTTCCAGCGGCCGGCGCTGAACACCCGATCGTCGGCCGACGCCGCAACCACCTCGGCCACGAACAGGTCGTGCCGGCATTCAACATCCTGCTCGTCCAGCAGCCGGCACTCCAGCCACGCGATGCACTCCGCCACCAGGGGCGCCGCGATGCGCGTGGCCGGCATCGTCGTCAGCTGCGTGGCGGCCCACTTGTCCGTGCCCCGGCCAGACACCGAACCCACCGCGAGGGTCGCATCGGCGAGCGCGCGCGGCGGAATGTTCAGCGCGAATTCGCGCGATCCTCCCACCAGTTCCCGCGTCAGCGTACTGCGATCGATGACGACGGCGACTTTCGGCGGGTCGAAGTCGAGCGGCATTGCCCAGGACGCCGCCATGACATTGGAACGTGCACCGCAGCGGCTGGACACCAGCGTGACCGGGCCGTGGTTCAGCAGCAGGTAAGACTTGGCGAGCGGTACGTCAACGCGCATGGTCATTCTCGGCATCGGGCGGGGTCTGTCATTATGCAGCCCGACGTCCGTCGGACGATCGACAGAAAGTCCCGCATGGAGCATACAGGCAGTCCATCCAGCCTCGACGCGACGCTGATCGCGGCTTACCGGGCGACCCACTACCGCGTCACCGGTACCTATCCGTCGTTTCTGCTGCGCGCCGACGAGGCCAGCCCCGGCCTTGCCGCCTGCCATCGTTCGCACGCCGTGGAATGTTCGGCATTTCTCACGGCATGGAACCCGTTGAGTCTCCCGACCGAGCATGATGAAAACCGCGCCGCGCAGGCCCGGCTCAAGGCGCAGTTGCGCGAGTTAGGCTGCACGTTGATTGCCGCGCTCGGCGTCGATCCAACCGGCCAGTGGGAAGGGGAAGAGAGCGTGCTTGCGCTGGGATTGCCGCGGCACGCCGCGACGACGATCGCCCGCAAGTTCCACCAGAACGGACTGCTGTGGGCCGACGCCGATGCGGTACCGAAGCTGGTCCTGCTGCGCTGAAACGCCGCAAGGCCAATGCGGTAGCATGAGCTTCCCGGCGACCGGCGTTCGGTTGCCGGCCGTCGTGGAGTCCGCCGATGACTGCCTTCGTCCTAACGCCGCCCCCCGCACCGACGGTTGCCGTTGCCGGCAGCGTCGCCCGCTTTCCGGTACACCGTATCTACTGCGTCGGACAGAACTACGCCGCGCATGTTCGCGAGATGGGTGGTGACCCGGCGCGAACGCCGCCGATCTTCTTCACCAAGCCTGCGGATGCGGTGCTTGCCGACGGCGCGGACCTGCCGTATCCACCTTGCACGGCAAATCTCCACTACGAAGCGGAATTGGTCGTCGCGCTCGGCCTCGGCGGGCGCAACATTGCGCCTGCCGACGCGCTCGCGCACGTCTATGGCTACGCCGTCGGCAACGATTTCACTCGTCGCGACCTGCAGGCCGCCGCCAAGGACCAGGGCCGGCCGTGGGATGCAGCCAAGGGCTTCGACCACTCCGCCGGGATCAGCGCGATCCATCCGGTCGGCTCGACCGGCCATCCGCGCCGAGGCCAGATCTGGCTGACCGTCAATGGCGCCGAGCGCCAGCGCAGCGACCTGGACGAGATGATTTGGGACGTTGCCGGCGTGATTGCCGAGCTGTCGTGCTACTGGAGACTCGCACCGGGCGACCTGATTTACACGGGTACGCCGCACGGCGTAGGGCCGCTGGTGGCGGGCGATGTGGTCGTGGTCGGCATCGAGGGCCTGGGGACATTGACCCATCGCATCGTCGCGATCGCGGCCGACTGACGGGGCGGCGAAATGCACAAGACCGACGTACTCGTCATCGGAGGCGGCATCGCAGGCGCCTCGGCCGGCTATTTCCTCGCCGCCCACAAGCGCGTGCTGCTCATCGAGCGCGAAAACGGTTACGGCTACCACAGCACCGGGCGTTCGGCGGCCGAATGGACGGCGGCGCATTTCCATGGGCTGATGCGTTCGTTGGTCGTGTTCGGCAGGCCGTTCCTGGACGCTCCGCCTTCGGGCTTCGCTTCGGTACCGCTGCTGCGGCGCCGCGGCAACGTGATGTTCGCCCGCGAGGGAGGTGAGCAGGCGGCTGAGGAATTCCTGCGAAACGCGAAACCCCTGAACCCGGAGCTCGAGGAAATCAGCGCCGATCGAGCGCTGCAGATCGTGCCGTTCCTGCGCCGGGAGATCCTGGCGAGGACGTTCTATGATCCGGAGAACTGCGAAATCGACGTCGACGCCCTGCATCAGGGGTTCCTGCGCGGGTTGCGTGCGGCGGGCGGCGAGACCCGCTCGGGCGTCGAGTTCCACGGCGCCGAATATCGCGGCGGTTGCTGGCACGCCCGGATCGGTACCGAGACCATCGAGGCCGGCGTGATCGTCAACGGCGCAGGCGCGTGGGCCGACACCGTCGCTACCCGTTCGGGCGTCCGGCCGCTCGGCCTTGAACCGCGCCGGCGCACCGCACTGACGTTCAATCCGGGTTTCGACGCGGCGCGAATCCCACCGGTCGACGACATGAGTTCGGGCTTCTACTTCAAGGCCAGTGGCCCGGTGCTGATGGTTTCGCCAGGGGACCAGACGCCGAGCGAGCCCTGCGACGCCCAGCCGGAGGAATTGGATGTCGCGACGGCCGTCGACATGTTCGAGAACGTTACGACCATCGAAGTCCGACGCCTCGCCAGCCGGTGGGCGGGCCTGCGGACTTTCGCGCGCGATGAGAAGCCTGTCGCCGGATTCGCCACTGACGCGATGGGATTCTTCTGGCTGGTAGGGCAGGGTGGTGGTGGCATTATGAGTTCGCCCGGCATGGGGGAACTCGCGGCGACCCTGATTCGTGGCCAGCCGTTGCCGGAGCGCGCGTGCGAGCTGGATCTCGACGCGGCGACACTGGGGCCGGCACGACTTGCCGGCGGCTGACGCCGGCAGTGATCGGTCACGGTGGATCGCCTCGATCCGGACGACGTTGTTGAAGCCGCTCCTGATGTTGCGTCAGAAGTTAGGTTGCCGGCCGCGTGGGACCGGTCTAGCGTCGGGTCAGGCCGTCTCGTAGACGAGGATCGCAGCGGCGAGGTCCTCCAGCGCCGCGCCGACCGACTTGAACAGAGTGATCTCGGTGGCGGAGCGCCGGCCTGGGTGCTCACGTCGGCACAGCGCGTGCAGATCGACCACGCGTGCCGGGTCGAGTACGCCGTGAGCCACGGGGACGACGAGGTCGCCCGCTTCCTTGAGTGCACCATCGCGCGTATCGGCGAAAACGCTCGCCGCGGTGATCAGCGCGTCGTCGCCCTCGCGCATCGTCGGCGTGAAGCCACCGACCAGATCGACGTGCGTGCCGGGACGCACCCACTCGCCCCGGATGAGCGGGTCCGTGGAGAGCGTTGCGCTGGAGACGATGTCGGCCCTGGCGACCGCGGCTGCGAGATCACCGCTGGCGACGGCGGGGAGTCCCTCCGCGGCAAGCTGCGCCGCGAGTCGCGCAGCGTTCACGGGCGAGCGACCCCAGACGAGAATGGTCTTGAGTTGTGGTCGCAGTGCGTGGTGGCAGCGCGCAAGTTCGCCCGCGATGCGCCCGGTGCCGACCACCAGCAGCGTCTTCGCGTCTGCGCGCGCAAGGAAGCGTGCGGCGAGCGCCGAGGTCGCGGCGGTACGCTTGCCCGTCAGCTCGCCGCCGTCGATCAGCGCGAGCACTGCGCCCGTCATGCCATCCATCAGCAGGTAGCCGGCCGACACCGCCGGCAGCCCGAGATCGGCGTTGCTTGGGAAAATCGTACAGATCTTCGTTCCTAGATAGGCGCCAGCCTGCCACGCCGGCATCAGTAGCAACGTGCCGTCGGCGCGGCCGGGGACCTCGATGGTGTGATGATGACGGACGGGCGCGGTACAGCCGCGCGTGAACATGCGCTCGAGGCCGGCGACCAGCGGGGCGGGAGTCAGGCTTGCAGCCACGGCTGCGGCGTCGAGGATCTTCATGGGCGGGTATCTTAGCCGGCGGCTACCGTGTTGCCGGCGGGTATTGCCCCCTCTGGCCAGCCCCGGTGTTCGCGGTGCAGAATCCGCGCAGCCCACAACGAGGATCTGGGGATGTCGAACGGGCCGGAGAACGGTTGGGCGAGTACGGTGGTCGTGGGCAGCATCACCGGTATCGCGCTGACGGCGGACTGGCTGCCGCATCAGGTTGCCGGGCACTTTGCCATCACTGGGCTCGCCAACGGCTTCGTAGCGCGCGAGGCCTACGTCGCGATGCTGCTCGGTTCCGCGGTGCTGCTGCCGGCGCTGGTGATCGGGCTGCTATGGCTCGCCGTGCGCCGCTTTCCGCGCCTGATCAACCTGCCCAACCGCGACTACTGGCTGGCCGACGAGCGCCGCGGTGCGACAGTCGAGTTTCTCGCCGCGCGAGCCGCATGGCTCGCTGCCCTGCTTGCGCTGCTGGCGCTGTCGCTGCACCTGTTGGTGCTGCGGGCCAACCATCTCGACCCGATCCGACTGGACCCGATCGGCCTGCTCGCGGTCATCGTATCGTTCGTTGTCGCGCTCGGCAGCTGGCTCGGCCACCTGCACCGCTACTTCGAGCGGACCTGACCGTCCCCCGTCCGCGCGCCATCAATGTGACGGCACATCGTCACTGCGCCTGCGTGGCGGCGGGCCGGTAGTCCCCGCCGCCGGCGTCCCGCGCTGCGCGCGGCGGTCATCATGGTGGCGGTAGCGGCAGGTGCAGGCGAGCTGCGAGCAGCCCTTCAGGGGCAGCGTGGGCGGCGTTTCGCTGGAGAGGAACCGAGTTCCCGTCAGCTCGTGGGCGGCCGCGCAGCAGTTGTTGCCAGGGAAGATGGAGACCGCGTGCCAGGGATTGCCGAGGCGGACATGCTCATGCGCGCGCGGCGCCTGCGGCGGCTGCGGCTCGCTGAACCGGACACGTAGCAGCTTCAGAAGGAACGTCATCGGGTCGGATGCCTCGCGAACCAGCGGATCGGCGGAGCCGCCACCGCGCTAGGGTCCGTTTTAACATCTTCTGATGACCGCTAGGAGAAACCCTTAACATAAAATGCACAAATTCCCTCCCTCTATGCGGGGAACTGTGCAGGGGCGCCTACGCATGACGGTTTCGGTCACCCCACAGGATCGGTCGGGTAGGTCCGATAGCGGCGCAGGGTGACGCAGACCGTCTGGCCGGTCAGGAACGGGTCCGCCCGATAGCGCTCGCGCTCGAACTCCGCCACCAGCGGGTCACCGTTGTGGCCCTCCAGCGCGATCTCCATGTGTACCAGCGGGCCGACCACGCGCACCGCGCCGACCACGCCGGGCCAGCCCTCGCCGGCGCGGTTGACCTGCACGTCCTGTGGGCGCACGACGACGCTCACCTCGCCGTCCGTGCCAGCAGATGGCACCGGCGCCATCGGCCCGACGTACAGCAGGCCCGCCGTGCGGCGGGCTGGCAGGTCCTGACTCGAGCCGACGAAACGATGCACGAAGCCGCTTGCTGGGGCGTCGTAGACCTCCTCGGGCGCGCCGCGCTGTTCGATGCGGCCGCCGTTCATCACGATCACGGCGTCCGCAACCTCCAGCGCCTCGTTCTGGTCGTGCGTGACGAACAGACTCGTGAAGTGCAGCGCGTCGTGCAGGCGACGCAGCCAGCGGCGCAGCTCCTGGCGAACCTGCGTGTCCAGTGCGCCGAACGGCTCGTCCAGCAGCAGCAGCTGTGGCTCCACCGCCAGCGCGCGGGCGAGCGCGACCCGCTGGCGTTGCCCGCCGGAAAGGTGCATCGGATGGCGGGTCGCCGCCGACTCGAGCTGCACCAGTGCCAGCAGTTCCTCGACCTTGGCGCGGATCGCCGCGGCCGACGGGCGCTCGCGCCGCGGGCGGACGCAGAGGCCAAACGCGACGTTGTCGAATACCGTCATGTGTCGGAATAAGGCGTAGTGCTGGAACACGAAGCCGACCCGTCGCTGCTGTACCGGCAGTTCGGTCGCCTCGCGGCCCTGCAGGAAGACGCGGCCGGTGTCAGGCGAATCAAGGCCCGCGATGATGCGCAGCAGCGTCGTCTTGCCGCAGCCGGACGGGCCGAGGATTGCGACCAGCTGGCCCGTCGGCACTTCCAGAGATACGTCCCGCAGCGCGACGAATTCGCCGAAGCGCTTGTTGATGGAGTGAACCGCGATGCTCATTCGTGACCACCCGTGGTACGTCCCGTCCGCTTAAGCTCCGGCGCACGCGCTTCGAGCGCCGCGCGCGCCGCCAGCGTCACGATTGCAAGCATCGCCAGCAGCGACGCGACCGCGAACGCCGCCGTCGCGTTGTATTCGTTGTAGAGAATCTCCACGTGCAGTGGCATTGTGTTGGTGAGACCGCGGATGTGGCCGGAGACGACCGACACCGCTCCGAACTCGCCCATCGCGCGGGCATTGCACAACAGTACGCCATAGAGCAGGCCCCAGCGGATGTTCGGCAGCGTGACCCGCCGGAACGTCTGCCACCCGGTCGCGCCGAGCGACAGCGCCGTCTCCTCCTCGTCCCGGCCCTGCGCCTGCATGACGGGGATAAGCTCGCGGGCGACGAACGGAAACGTCACGAACACGGTGGCGAGAACGATGCCGGGCACTGCGAAGATGACCTTGACGTCATGGGCGGCGAGCCACTCGCCGAACCAGCCGTGTGCGCCGAACAGCAATACGTAGATTAGTCCCGAAATGACCGGCGAGACGGCGAATGGCAAGTCAATCAGTGTGATCAGCGCACTCTTGCCGCGGAAATCGTATTTCGTCACGGTCCAGGCCGCAACGACGCCGAACACGAGGTTCAGGGGCACTGCAATGGCGGCTACCGTGAGTGTCAGCGAGATCGCAGAGCGCGCCATGGGCTCCGTCAGCGCGTGCAGGTAGGTCGCGAGTCCGCGGCTGAGCGCCTGCGCGAAGACGACGCCGAATGGCAGTAGCAGGAACAGCGCCAGATAGCCGAGCGCGAGCGCGACCAGGAAACCGCGGCCCAAGCCCCGGGCGGGGCGGGGCAAGTGTGCGGCAACGCTCATGCCGCCACGCCCAGCAGCCGGCGCTGCGACCAGGCCTGTAGCGCGTTGATGCCCAGCAGCAGGAAGAACGAAATCAGCAGCATCACGACCGCGATGCCGGTCGCAGCGGCGTATTCGTACTGCTCAAGCTTGGTGACGATCAGCAGCGGCGCGATCTCTGAGCGCATTGGCATGTTACCGGCGATGAAGATCACCGAGCCGTATTCGCCGATGGCGCGGGCGAAGGCGAGCGTGAAGCCCGTCAAAAGCGCGGGCCAGACCGCCGGGAGCACGATTCGCACGAAGATCTGACCACTGCTCGCGCCGAGTGTCGCGGCCGCGTGTTCCACTTCGCGATCGAGTTCCTCAAGCACTGGCTGCACGGTGCGGACGACGAACGGCAAGCCGATGAAGACCAGTGCCACCACGATGCCAAGCGGCGTGTAGGCCACCTTCACCCCCAGCGGCTCGAGCAGGCTGCCGAGCAGGCCGTTGGGAGAGTAGAGCGCGGTCAGCGCGATGCCGGCCACGGCGGTCGGCAACGCGAACGGCAGGTCAACCAGCGCATCGACAAGACGGCGCAGCGGAAAATCGTAGCGGGCGAGCACCCAGGCGACCAGCAGTCCGGCAAATGTATTCACCAGTGCCGCCAGTGCAGCCGCGCCGAAGGACAGCTCAAGTGCCGCGACCACGCGTGGCGTGCCGACGACCTGTCCGAAGCGCTCCCAGCCCAGTTCCCCGCTCTTCAGGAAGATTGCCGCGAGCGGAATCAGCACCACCAGCGACAGGTAGAGAATCGTGTATCCGAGCGATAGCCCGAAGCCGGGCAGCACCCGGCGCGGCCGACGAGCGGCGAATGCAACGGTGGATGCGGGCGTGGCCGGCATGCGCGGTTCAGCGAACGCCATAAATCCGGTCGAAGCTTCCGCCGTCCGCGAAGTGCGTAGCCTGGGCGGCACGCCAGCCGCCAAAGGCCTGGTCAATCGTCACGAGCTTCACCTGTGGGAACTGCCCCGCATATCTTGCGCCAACGGCCTCGTCGCGCGGGCGGAAGTAGTGGCGCGCCGCGAGCGCCTGGCCCGCTGGCGTATACAGGTAACGCAGGTACGCCTCGGCCACCGCGCGCGTGCCGCGCTTGTCGACAACGCGATCGACGATGGTCACCGGCGGTTCGGCGAGGATGCTCTGGCTCGGCATCACGATCTGGAACTTGCCGGCGCCAAGTTCGCGCACCGCCAGCAGCGCCTCGTTCTCCCAGGCGAGCAGCACGTCGCCGATGCCACGTTCGACGAAGGTCATGGTGGCGCCACGGGCTCCGGAGTCGAGAACCGGGACATTGCGGTAGAGCGTCTTCACGAACGCCTCGGCACGCGCATCAGTGCCGCCCGGCTGGCTCTTCGCCCAGGCCCATGCGGCGAGGTAGTTCCAGCGGGCTCCGCCGGAGGTCTTCGGGTTCGGCGTGATGACGGCGACGCCGGGTTTCACAAGGTCGCCCCAGTCGTGGATGTGCTTCGGATTGCCAGCGCGGACCAGAAAGACGACGGTCGAGGTGTACGGTGTACTGTTGTAGGGCAGCCGCTTCTGCCAGCCCGCCGGGATCAGGTGGCCCTGTACGGCCAGCGCGTCGACGTCGAAGCCAAGTCCCAGCGTTGCGACGTCGGCCTCAAGACCGTCGATGATCGCCCGCGCCTGCTTGCCGGAACCGCCGTGGCTCTGGTTGACCACGATGGTGTCACCGGTTCGTCGTTTCCAGTCAGCCGCGAAGGCGGCATTGAACTGCTCATAGAACTCGCGCGTCGGGTCGTAGGAGGCGTTCAGCAGGGTGACCGGCTGGCCCGCAGCTGCGGCGACGGGGATCACGCCGAGCAGAGCGAGTGCGATCCAGAGGACCAGCCGACGAGGAGCATGCAGCGCGTTCACTTAATGACTTCCTGAAAGTACAACCCATCCATACAGGGTAGACGAACCGGCGGCTGGTCGGAATCAACCATCAGCTATGGCGCAATGCGCGTCGCATCTGGTTATGGCCGGATAACAACTCGCTCGCTCGACGCCGGCTCCGGGTCGTTATGATTTGCGCGTGTTCCGTGGCCGGCGGGGAGGGCCCGCTGTCAGATAGGGACGCTCGCCGGAGAGGTCGAGGCATGCGATCGGTATTGGCGCGCTGGCTCCCGCATGACATGGCAGCCAATGACCCGGGTCCGGACCTAGCCGGTCTAAATCGCGCGTTCGGCGCGCTGATGGCGCGCGAGCGGGTAGGCCACGCTCTGCAGATCCTGCCCGGCCCACACGTGCTTTCCTCTAGCTTCGGGGCGCAGGCGGCCGTCATGCTGCACCTGGTGACGCAGGTCCGACCGGATATTCCGGTGGTGCTGATCGACACCGGCTACCTGTTCCCTGAAACCTATCGCTTCGTCGACGAGCTGACCGATCGGCTCGGACTGAACCTGAAAACCTTTCGCTCGGACTCGTCGCCCGCCTGGCAGGAGACACGCTGGGGGCGCCTGTGGGAACAGGGCTTGGACGGCATTGAGCAATACAACCGCCTCAACAAGGTCGAGCCGATGCACCGTGCTCTGGCCGATCTCGGCGCGGCGAGCTGGTTCTCCGGCTTGCGCCGCGAGCAGTCTGAGACCCGCGCGCAGGTCCTGCCGATCGAGTTCCGTCGCCAGCGTTACAAGATCCACCCGCTGTTCGACTGGACCGACCGCGACGTCTTCCGCTACCTCAAGGCGCACGACTTGCCGTACCACCCGCTGTGGGACAAGGGCTACCTGTCGATCGGCGACTGGCACACCACGCGCTCGCTGCAGGAGGCAGGTGGCGAGGGCGGGCTGCGCTTCTTCGGTCTGAAGCGCGAGTGCGGACTGCACGAGGGCTGATGCCGCGCGCGGCGAGGCACAGACCTTCACAGATCGAGAACGCGCAAGGCGCAGGCGAGCAGGACCGTTGCAAGCACCGGCCGGAAAACCTTTGGTGGCATCCGCCAGCGGGTGCGCTGCGCCAGCAGCGCGCCAGGTACGGCACCCATCAGCAACAGCCCGAGAATGCCGACATCCAGGTGCCCGAGCGCCGCGTGCCCGCCGGCTGCGACGATAGTCAGCGGCAACGCATAGGCCAGATCGGTCGCGACCAGGCGCTCGCCCTGCAGGCGCAGCGGGTACAGGCTCGCGAGCAGCACCGAGGCGACTGCGCCCGCGCCGACGGAGGTCAGCGTCACGGCGACGCCGATCACGATTCCGGCGAGCACCGTCAGCGCGGGCTTTAGCCGCTCGCTCGTCGCGAGCGCCCGCGCGGTCAGGCGCAGCCCGAGGGCGCGCAGCGCCGTCTGGCACAGCACGCCGGCGGCTGTTGCGAACAGCATCACCGCGAGCGAAACCAGTATTGAGCGGTTGACCGCTGCCGAGGCACGGGGCGACGCCCACAGCAGCGCGAGCACGGCGAGCGCCGCGGGAACGCTGCCGTACGCCAGCCGCCGCACGATTTCCCAGTCGACCTGGCCCGGGCGACTCCTCGGCGTCGCGGCGACGAATCGCGTCGTGGCCGCGAACGCAAGGTCCGTGCCGACGGCAATGATCGGCGACTGGCCGAAGCCGAGTACGAGTACCGGCGTCATCAGCGAACCACCGCCGATGCCGGTCAGGCCGATCAGGGCGCCGACCAGCAGCCCGGCGACGACGTAGAGGATGGGGTCGTGCATGCCGGTGCAGTGTACTGACCGCAGTCTGTGCACGGTGTCGGCGGGCGGCATCGTGTAGTTATGCCGGCATAGCGCGCCGGCATGATCGCGCCTCGTGGGTGACGCGGGTCGGCGGGCAGCTGCCCGACTGCATGATTTGTACATGACAAGACACATGAATCTCGTTCATCCATGGACTGCGGAAGGTTCGTTTGTCGCTACTGGGCTCTCGCCCTAGAGTGCGGTCCATGGGCGACGCGCACAGCGCGATCCAACCAAACCCCCTCGGGGCGGGCCAAGTCCGCCCTTTTTTTTGTCCTGATTTGCCTCCGGTGGAGCTGCTGCCGCTTCCCCAGACGTGCCGCGGCTGGCAGCTGGGCGATAATGCCCGGATGACTACCCAGACGCTGTTTCCCACCCTGATCTACAAGGCCCCGCTCGCCCCGCGCGGTGCGGCCGCCTTCAACCGCCAACTGCTGCGCGAGGCGTACCAACTGCGCCAGGACGACGCGGCGGGGCGTCGCTGGTCGGCGTCCGGCTATCCCGGGGGCTATACGTCCTACGGAACCGCCAGCCGATTGCAGACCGTCTCGCCGACCTTCGCGGCACTCGAGCGCAAGCTGGCCCGCCACGTGCGCTCGTTTGCGCGACGCCTGGACTTCGACCTCGAGGGACGGGAACTGGTGATGACCGACTGCTGGGTCAACGTGATGCCGCAGGGAGTCGTGCACGGTCTACACCTGCATCCGCTGTCGACGCTCAGCGGCACGTACTACGTGCAGGTGCCAAAGGGTGCGCCCGGACTGAAGTTCGAGGACCCCCGCCTGGACCGGATGATGGCGGCGCCGCCCCGCTGCCGTGACGCGCGTGAGGGCAATCGGCCGTGGATCGTCGTGCCCGCCGTGGCCGGCAATGTCGTGCTGTTCGAAAGCTGGCTACGCCATGAGGTACCGGCAAATGCGGTCGATGCCGACCGCATCAGCATCAGCTTCAACTACGCCTGGTTCTGAAACTACGCGGGGCTTGCCCGGCGCAGCGAGGTCAATTCTGCGAGATTGCCCGCAGCTGCTCTTGTCTTTCGGCAGGCGCCAGTGTCGCCAGGGGCAGCTCCACCAGCTGATCGATGCGCCGGCCGAGTGCGGCGTAGGTGTCGCGAAATGCCTGCGCGCGCTCGACGTCGTCGCCGATCGCCGCAGGATCGGGCAGGCTCCAGTGAGCCGTGACCGGCTGTCCGGGCCACAGTGGGCAGGTCTCCGCGGCCGCCGCGTCGCAGACGGTGATGACGCAGTCGAACGTTGGCGCGTCGGGGCCGGCAAATTCATCCCAGCTCTTGCTGCGCAGGCCCGTGGTGTCCAGTCCCATCCGCGCGAGTGTTTCGAGCGCGCCGGGATTCACGGTTCCGGTCGGGTGGCTACCGGCGCTCTGGGCGCGGAAGCGCCCGCCGCCCCGTGAATTGAGGATCGCTTCCGCGAGGATGCTGCGCGCAGAGTTGCCGGTGCACAGGAACAGGACTTGATGGACACCCGGCAATTAACGCTCTCCAGATCGGCGCTCAGGGCAGTGCCTTGCGCATATAGATGGCGGAGGCCGGGCACAGCGTCCTGAACTCGGAGCCGGCCCGGATACCGGCCGGCGTCTGCCGCCGGCCGAGCACACGGTAGCCCAACTGGACGAAGAAATCCTCGGCTGTTTCCTATAGCCGGACCTCCTTCCCCCGGCCGTCCGCCTGCGCCGGCGCTTCGGCGCAGGCCTCCCGCCGGACGCCGGGGTCCAGGCTGCGGGGCTGTGGCGCTACAGCGAGCGAGCGTCGCAGGCCCGGCACGCCGAGGCCCCGGCCCCCGTCGCCTACGATCCAGACGGCAGAGCCGCTGAAGGCCGGGTCGACGGACCGTATCCGCAGCGCGCGCCCGCGGTTCGCGAAGCGGAGTGGTTCAGCGCTCTGCGTCGTCCCGCCTGCTTGTCAGGCGTCCACGGCGCAGCGCCGCGGCGTGGACTGCGGCAGCGGCGACGCGCAGCTTGGCGGCGCCTGCCTCAGCACGCGCCAGGTGCAGGTAGCGGTCGAACGCTTGCTGCCACGCACTATGGGCCTGTGCGTAACCCTCGTCCCGTGCGGGCGCCACCGGTGTCGGCGTTGTGCTCATGGTCGTCGCTGCGCTGGCATGCTGCGTCAGCATCGCCCCGAGTGATGACAGTGCGGCGACCGGGTCTGCGCCCGGTGCGCTCAGCGACCCCGGACCTGGCTTGCCTGTACCTCCAGCGCCTCCCAGCGCTCAAGCTTTTCCATCAGCAGCGACTCGATCTGGGCAATGCGCGCCCCATCTGCGGCGACGCGCAAGGCATCGGCGTGCGGGTAGTCGGCGGATGACAATTGCCCAGTCAGCGCGCGCTGTTCCTGTTCGAGCGCCTCGATCTCGCCGGGCAGCGACTCGAGCGCGCGCTGGTCCTTGTAGGACAGCTTGGTCTTGCCGCGGGTCGCGGTCGACGCCCCTGCCTCGGCGCCGGCCTGCTTCGGTGGCCCGTCGTGGCTCGGGCGTTGCGCGAGCCAGTCGGTATAGCCGCCGACGTACTCGTGCCAGCGGCCGTGCCCGAGCGGCGCAATGGTCTGCGTGACCACATTGTCGACGAAAGCGCGGTCGTGGCTGACCAGAAGCAGCGTGCCGGGAAAGTCCTGGATCGCCTGCTCTAGTAACTCGAGCGACTCGATGTCCAAGTCGTTGGTCGGCTCGTCCAGCACGAGGACGTTGGCGGGGCGAGCGAAGAGCCTGGCGAGCAAGAGACGATTGCGCTCGCCGCCCGACAGTGCGCGCACCGGCGTGCCTGCGCGTTGTGGTGAGAACAGGAAGTCCGCAAGGTAGCTCGTCACGTGCTTGCGCGCGCCGTTGATCTCGATCCAGTCGGAACCCGGGCTCAGCGTGGCTGCCACGCTCTTGTCGAGGTCCAGCTGCTCGCGCATCTGGTCGAAGTACGCGACCTGCACGTTACTGCCCAGACGTGTCGTGCCGGTGTCCGGCGCAAGGCCGCCCAGAATCAACTTGATCAGGGTCGACTTGCCTGCGCCGTTGGGTCCTAGCAGGCCGATGCGATCGCCACGCATCACGGTCATCGACAGGTTGCTGACAACAAGTTTGTCACCAAAACGCTTGGTGACGTCCTTGAGCTCGGCGACGAGCTTGCCGGAGCGTTCGCGCGAATCAATTGCAAGCTTCACGCTACCCATGCGCTCGCGGCGGGCCGCGCGCTCGAAGCGCAGCGCCTCGAGGCGCTTCACGCGCCCTTCGTCTCGAGTGCGGCGCGCTTCAATGCCACGGCGGATCCAGACTTCTTCCTGCGCCCAGAACTTGTCGAACTTGCGATTGGCGACTGCCTCGGCCGCGAGTTCCTCAGTCTTGCGGCTGGTGTACGCCGCGAAATTGCCCGGATACGAACGCAGGTAGCCGCGGTCCAGCTCGATGATCCGCGTAGCTACGCGGTCGAGGAAGTAACGGTCGTGCGTGACCAGCAGCACCGCGGGGCCACCGATCAGCAGCTCCTCAAGCCGGCGGATGCCGTCGACGTCCAGATGGTTGGTCGGCTCGTCGAGCAGCAGCAGTTCCGGTTCGAGGGCGAGTGCAAGTGCGAGCGCGCCGCGTTTGCGCTCCCCGCCGGAGGCGAGTTCGGGCGAGACCGTCGCCGACAGCGAGAACCGCTCGAGGAACTCCGTCAGCCTGGCTTCCGTCCGCCAACGTGCCCGGTCGTCGTGCATGTCCTCGAGCCCGCCGCGCAGGCGCAGGCTTTCGAGCAGCGTTTCGGCCGGTGGCAGGACTGGCTCCTGTTCGACCGTGACGATCCGCAGGCCCGACTTCAGGTGCAGCTCGCCATCCTCAAGCGGCACGCGCCGCGCGAGGACTCCCAGCAGCGAGGACTTGCCGGTGCCGTTGCGGCCGATCAGCCCGATCCGCTCGCTCTCAGCGATCGTCAGGCTCGCGCCGTCCAGCAGTGGCGTCAGTCCGTAGGCAAGTTGCCCCTGGACGAGGGTCGCGAGCGTCACGGCCACGTCGGCAACCCCATCGCGGTCCCGCACCTCATCGCGCGATCGGGGTTGCGGCCCCGTGCTCGCGATAGATGACGCCGCCCTTCATCACGAACTGCACCTGACTGAATGCAGTCGGATCGTCGAGCGGGTCGCCGTGGACCGCGACAAGGTCCGCGTAATGGCCGGCCTGTACGGCGCCGATTCGATCCGCGGCGCCGAGCAGTTCGGCGGCCTCGTGAGTCGCGCTCAGAAGCGCCCGCGCCGGGCTCAGGCCATTGTCGACCAGCAGCCGGAACTCAAGCGAGTGATCACCTTCGCCGATGTCGGTGCCGTAAGCGATGCGCACGCCAGACTTCACTGCCAGCGGCAGATTGCGCTTGGGGAGCAAGTCGTTTGCGAGCTCCTTCTGTGCGGTGCCAGGCGCGAGCAGGTCGGGCCGGTCGCGAGCGGTGGCGTAGAAGACGTCGAAAACCGTCAGCGTCGGCACGAGAAAGGTGCCACGCGCCTTCATCAGCGCAAGGGTGTCGGCGGTGGCGAACGAGCCGTGCTCGATCGAGTCGACGCCGGCGCGCACCGCAGCCTCTATCGCACCCGGCGGGTAGGTGTGGGCGGCCACCTTCATGCCAAGCGCGTGCGCCGTCTCCACCGTCGCACGCATCTCGTCGTCGGTCATCAGTTGCTGGCGCGGGTCGTCGCCGGTGGATGCGATGCCGCCGGAAGGCATGATCTTGATCAGGTCCGCGCCGCGCCGACGGTGCTCGCGCACGCGCAGGCGCGCATCTGCCGCGGAGTCGACTCGGCCATTGTCCCAGCCGGACCGCGAAACGGCTGCGTCCAGCCCGCTGTGCGGGTCGCCGTGGCCGGCTGTCGGACCGAGCGCCTCGAGCGACACCCACAGCCGGGGCCCCGGGATCTTGCCGGCGTCGATCGCGCGTTTGACCGCCACCGTGTCGTCGCCACCGCCGACATCACGCGCACTGGTGAAGCCCTGCTGCAGCATCTGGCGCACAAATAGCGCGCCGTCGAACGCCCGGTCGATGTCTGAGTGCGTAAGCCACTCCTCGGTCGCGTTGACACGGCTCGGCAGCTTCGCGCCGATGTGAACGTGGCAGTCGATGAACCCGGGCAGCACCGTGGCGTGGGTCAGGTCAACAATGTTGGCGTCGGTAGGAGTCAGGTAGCCGGCGCTTACGCCGACGATCATGTCGTCGTGGATCAGGATCGATACCGCGTGCTGCGACGTTGCGCCGGAGCCGTCATAGAGAGTGCCGGCATGGACGACGACGTCACGGGCGAGGGCTGTGCCGCCCAACGCGGTGGCCAGAACGGCAGCACTGAGCAGGGGGGTCAGGCGAGTCACGGGGAGCTCCAGTAGGCGACGGCGAGGCGAGGACAGGCGCGCAAGCTACCACGCCGCGCGGCCGGCATGGCCGGCAAGGATCCCCCTGGCGGCCTGGCAACGGGCTCGAACGCCTGCGCGGCGCGAGTTCTGACGTTACCTGCGCCACGCCGCGCCGCGGTTCGACCGCAGTGACCGAAGGGCTGCCACGCCGCGTATTCCGGGCGGGAGCAATCGGTAGTGTTGGTGTGGCGCACCTTTATTGTATGTAGAACAGGGGTCTGGCCGATGATTTAGGACGGGCTGGGACCGGTCGAGGTGCCAGCGGAGCGCCCGTACCTCGCCATCCTTGCGCCGCGTTCCCCGGGCCGGCCGGATCGGGTGGAGGATGGCGCCCCGAGGTGGCCCGGGCGAAGATGTAGGATCGGCGCGCGCGAGGGTCATCACCACCGAGGAGGCGGGATCGTGAGAACGGATGGAACGGAGGGCTCGGGCCGTGGAACGCCGGACTCGTCCGATCCGATGTCGCGGGCGCTTAGCATCCGCATCGAATTGTTGGGGCCCGAAACCTGTACCGCGCGAATGTTGGTGCGCCCGGACATGCTCAATTCCCATGCCGCGTGTCATGGCGGGATCGTGTTCGCGCTCGCCGACAGTGTCGTTGGACACGCGCACAACGTTGCCGACGGACCAGCGGTCGCCGCGGGCGCCGCGATCGAGTTCCTCGCGCCGGCCCACGAGGGTGACGAACTCATTGCCACCGCGACGGTGCGCTGGCACGAGGGCCGCGGCGCCGTTTACGATGTGCTGGTCAGCAATCAGGCTGGCCAACTGATAGCGATGCTGCGCTGTCGCTCGCGTCGCGTGGGCGCGCGGGGTATCGCCGCGCCGGATGTCACATGACCGAAGCCTTCATCTGCGACGCCATCCGTACCCCGATCGGTCGCTACGGCGGCGCGCTGTCCGCCGTGCGCACCGACGACCTCGCCGCCGTGCCGATCCGCGCCCTGATGGCCCGAAACACGGCTGTGGACTGGGCGTGCGTGGACGACGTCATCCTCGGCTGCGCGAATCAGGCAGGCGAGGACAACCGCAACGTGGCGCGCATGGCGGCGCTGCTCGCTGGGCTTCCGGTCGGCGTCCCAGCGGTGACTCTCAATCGGCTGTGCGGATCGGGACTCGACGCGCTCGGTACCGCCGCCCGGCTCATCAGGACCGGCGAAGCGGAGCTCATCGTCGCCGGCGGCGTCGAGGGCATGAGTCGGGCGCCGTTCGTCGTCGGCAAGGCGGAGGCGCCGTTCTCCCGCGACGTGCAGATGTACGACACAACGATGGGCTGGCGTTTCGTCAACCCGCTGCTAAAGAAGCAGTACGGCGTCGAGTCGATGCCGGAAACCGCCGAGAACGTCGCTGCCGAGTACGGCATCTCGCGGCTGGATCAGGATGCCTTCGCGCTGCGCAGCCAGCAGCGCGCACTGCTGGCGCAGACAGACGGGACGCTCGCGGCCGAGATAACGCCGGTTACGATCCCGGTGCGGCGTGGCGAGCCGGTCGTGGTGGCTCGCGACGAACATCCGCGCGCCACCTCGCTCGAGGCCCTTGCCCGCCTGCCAACGCCGTTCCGCGCTGGCGGCACGATCACGGCGGGCAACGCCTCCGGCGTCAACGACGGCGCCTGCACGCTGCTGGTGGCGAGCGAGGCGGCGATCCTTCGCCATGGGCTCACGCCACGCGCCCGCATCGTCGGCACGGCCGTCGCGGGCGTGGAGCCGCGCGTGATGGGCATCGGCCCGCTGCCGGCGACGAGGAAGCTGCTTGGTCGCCTCGGGCTGTCGGTCGCGGACATCAGCGTGATCGAGATCAACGAGGCCTTCGCGGCGCAGGCGCTGGCGGTACTACGCGGGCTCGGGATCGCGGACGATGCCGTGCACGTCAACCGGTACGGCGGCGCGATCGCGCTCGGCCACCCCTTGGGCATGAGCGGCGCCCGGCTTGCCGCGACCGCGATCTGGCAGCTGCAGCGCGCCGGCGGGCGCTATGCCCTGTGCACCATGTGTATCGGCGTCGGCCAGGGCATCGCGCTCGTGCTGGAGCGGTGTGCCTGAGGTGCGGCGATTGACGCCACTGCGCCTGCGCGTCTAACGTGCCTGCCTCGCCGCGATGCGGCACCCCGGACCGACCGACCTGCAGGCACCCGCCCGTGCTGCTGCCGCGCATGAGGACGCAATAGAGATGGATCCAGGCCTAGGTACCCTGATCGTCACCGGCATCGCGCTGCTGTTAGGGCAGGCGGCCCTGCACAAATGGCGCTCGCCCGTGCGCTTCGCGGCGACGTTCGAGGCCTACCGCATGCTGCCGCGCATGGCCTCGCGCCCGGCCGGCTACGCGGTGCCGCTAATCGAGACGTTGCTTGCGGTCGCCCTGCTGGTGCCTGTGACCCGTACCGCCGCCGCCGTCGGCGGAGTCTCGTTGCTGCTTGCCTACGCAGTCGCGATTGGCCTGAACCTCGCCCGGCACCGCCTCGATCTCGACTGCGGTTGTACCGGACCTGCCAACCGCCAGCAGATCGCCGCATGGATGGTGTGGCGCAACCTCATGCTCGCACTGGTGCTCGCAAGCACGCTGCTGCCCTGGGCGGCGCGGCCGCTGACGTCGACCGATGCGGTCACGATCATCGGCGGGCTGTGCGCCGTGACGTTAATCTATGCTGCGCTCGATCGCCTGCTGGGCCAGGTGATGCCGCGTACCGCGGCACTACGGAGAGGTCTATGAATCCGCTGGTACTGTCGAATCTCGTGCTTTGGGCCGTCGTGATCGGGCTGAGCCTGGTCGTGCTCGCCCTCGTGCGCCAGTTGGGCGTGCTGCATGAGCGTATCTCCCCGGTTGGTGCACTGATGCTTGCGAAGGGCCTGAAGATCGGCGAACTCGCCCCGTCGGTCGCGGTGACCGACCTTACCGGTCGACCAGTGCCCATCGGTGGCACGCGGGCCGACGGGCGCACGCAGTTGCTGATGTTCGTGTCGCCGACCTGTCCGGTCTGCAAGGTGCTACTGCCGGTGCTGAAGTCCAGCCGCAGGTCCGAGCAATCGTGGCTCGATATCGTGTTGGCGAGCGACGGGGATCTGGGCGAGCAATCGGCCTTCGTGCGCGAGCACGGGCTGGACATGTTCCCATATGTGTTGTCGGCGCCGTTGGGGGTGAGCTACCAGGTAAGCCGCCTGCCGTATGCGGTGCTGATCGACGATCAGGGCGTGCTGCGCGCACGTGGCCTGATCAACTCCCGCGAGCACCTGGAGAGCCTGTTCGAGGCGAAGCGGCTGGGCGTCGCATCGCTGCAGGACTACTTGGAATCCGGCCCATCCGCCTGACCGGGATCGCGGCTTTAGGGCCGCGTGACAGAACTGTGATGCGCATCACGCGCCCGGCGCCGCTGTCGCCGTGTGCCAACGGCCCAGGCGATTGCGGCAAGCCCGCGCACCGCGCATATTCGATCGCGTGACGAAGGCAAACCCGTCGAAAGGCGGGGACGCAAAGCCACCGGTCGTCGGGACACGGGTCTCACGATAGCGGGGTTGCCCTGCCGGCCGCCGTGCGTGGTCGGAACGATGCACTCGGGCCGGGGGGTCCGTGTTGCGCGTCAGGCAATTCCCGGACGACCGTGTTTCGCGGTGACGTCAATCCGGGGGGATTGCAAATGGCTAGCAGCGAACGAATTTCGGGTGCAACGCGCGACGGCGACTCGCTGCTCGCGATCACCCTGTGCGCCTCCAACGCACCGATTTCAATGCCGACGTTGAGGGACGAACGACTGCGCGGTTTCGCGCTGTTCAAGTCCCGTCGCATGGAGGACGGACGCGAGCGGCACCGTCTCCATCTCGGCTACTTCATGAATGCGAGCGAGGCCGAACGGGTGCTAGCAATCCTCCGTCCGACCTATCCGGGCGCGATGATCGCGTCCGTACCCCAGGGCAGCCTGGGATCGCTGGAAAACACGTCGATGACGCGTTTCAGTATCCTGCAGCCCACAGCACCAGCGTCGGCGCCGCCAGAGCCCCCGGCGGCGGCCGTCTCGCGCGTCACGGTGCTGTCAGCGGTGCCGAACGAAACACCCGTGTCGGTGACCACCCGGTTGGCACGCGTTGCGCCCGTCGCCGCGCTGCCGGTGCTGCCGCTGTCGGCGGTGATCACTCGCGCGCCGGTCGCAGCGGTGCCGGCCCAGGCGCCTGCGTCGAAGTCGCGTCCACCAGTGCAGCGCTACGCCGTGCAGCTCGCCTTCGGTCGTGAGCCAATTGATATCTCGAAGCTGCCGCACCTGGCCATTTACGAAGGCTACCTGCTGTACGCCATCGAGACCGAGCCGGGCGGCCGCCGCCTCTACGGAGTGCGTCTGGGCTTCTACGACGACGTGCTGTCGGCGCGTCTGGTCGCCCAGTACGTCCGCTCCGAGTTCAAGGAAGTCGCGATCGTGCCGGTCAGCGAGCGGGAGGTCGCACGCGCGACCACGGCGAAGATTCGTCTGCCGACGGTTCGCGCCGCACGCGCCAGCGCCGCATCCATGCCGCTGTGGCCGCGTTCGGCGCTGACGGTGACCTTCGATCCGGGCTCGCACCTGTCGCTCGCGACCTGACGGGCCCGCCCACGGCGGGTCTAGCGGGACGGGAACGACCTTGAGGTTGAGCTTGAAAAGAGGCGGTTCCGGCAGATAGCGATCAGGCGCCCCAACGTCCGCGGCGAGGCGGCCTCCGTCGCGCTGCGATCCAGCACCTCGCACGGGCCTCTATCGAGACCGACGCCGGGGGGCATCAGCCTGCTCGATACACTGCGGCTGTTCGGTCGTCACCGGCGTCGTTGCCGGATCCGGGCGATCCGATCGAGCATGACGGCCAGCAGGACGATCGCAAGTCCCGCCTCGAAACCCATGCCGACCTGGACGGTGTTGAGTGCGCGCACGACGGGTACGCCAAGTCCGCCAGCGCCGACCAGCGCGGCGATGACGACCATGGACAGGCTTAGCATCAACCCCTGGGTGATTCCCGCGAGGATCAGCGGCGAGGCGGCGGGCAGCTCGACCTTGTACAACAGCTGCCAGCGTGTTGCGCCGAACGCCTCGCCCGCTTCCAGCAGGGGCCGTGGCACCCCGCTGATACCGAGGTGGGTAAGGCGAATAGGCGCTGGCATCGCAAAGATCACCGTCGAGATCACTGCCGGTACGACCCCGAGACCGAACAACACCAGCGTGGGGATCAGATAGACGAACGTCGGCAGCGTCTGCATAAGATCGAGCACCGGACGCAACGCCGCGTGCAGGCGCGGCCGGTGGGCGGTCGCGATGCCCAGCGGCACACCGACGATCATGGCGATCGCCGCCGACACCAAGACCAGTGCGAGCGTTTCGAGCGTCTGCTGCCAATAGCCCTGGTTCATGATGAACAGCAGTCCGGCCGCGACGAACGCTGCGAGCGCGAGCGAACGCTGCAGCAGCCAGGCCAGTCCCGCTGCGGCGAGGATCAGCAGCGGCGCCGGTATCACATGAAGCAGCCAACCGAGCAGCCTCACGGTCGAGTCCGTCAGCCATGCAATCGACCCGAACACGAAGGCGCCGTGGCGCTTCATCAAATCGATCCCGGTTGCGATGGAGTCGCCGACCGGCAACTTGTGTGCGGTCAGCCAGCGCTCGATCCGGGTCGCTGAAGCAAGCGTCTGCAGCTTCCCCTCTGCGCTGGCCGCACTCTTACCGGTCGCGGTAAGGACGCCCTCGAGCCAGCTGCGCTCGACGGCGGGATGTGCATCGAGCCAGCGGCGGGCGGCGACTTCTGGCAGCAGATGGTCGTCCTGCATCAGCCGCATCACCTCGCTCTCGCCGCGAGGCGTGAACTCGAAGTTGTGCAGCAGCCGCGACAGGTTCGGGCAGCGCGCGAGCAAGCCGGCGCGGACCAGGGTGTGCACCGTTGCGCCGCCAAAGTTCGGGCCGAACTGGGCGTCGCCGCCGGTCAGGTAGCTCAGCTCGAATCGCATGTTCATCGGGTGCGGATCCCAGGCCAGGAACACGATCGGCAGCCGCGCTGCGTAGGCGCGCGCGACCTCGGCGAGCATTCCCTGTTCGCTCGATTCCACGACGTGGAAGTCGCCGAGGCCGAACTCATTGCGCTGGATCATCTTCAGGATGTGGCGGTTGCCGTCGTTGCCCGCCTCGATGCCATAGATGCGCTGGTCGAGCTGCGGTGCGAAGCGACGGATGTCGCCGAAGTCGCGCAGGCCCGCGTCGTAGGCATACTTTGGCACCGCGAGCGTGTACTTCGCTCCGACCAGATTCGTGCGCACGATCTCAATCGAGCGGTCGTCGAGGTACGGCTGCCGGCCGCTGGTCTGCGCAGGCATCCAGTTGCCGAGGAACACATCGATGTCGCCGGCCTTCATCGCGGCGAAGGTGACCGGCACCGACAGCAGCGTGGTGTGCGCCGTATAGCCGAGGTCAGCGAGCACCTGTCCAAGCAGTGCGGTCGTCGCTGTCACGTCCGTCCAGCCGACGTCGGCGAGTCGGACGCTGCGGCAGGTCGTGGGCTCGGCAGTCGCGGCGCGGGCCGCCGCGACAGGCGCGAGTCCCCCGAGCGTTGCCAGCGCGAGTGCGAGCGCCGCGGCGCTAGCGTGGAGCGGGAACGCGCGGAAAGCGGGCCATCGCCTCGAGGTCATTGAGTTCCTGATCGTTTCGGATGTATGCGCGGGTTGCGTCGCGGATCGGCTGGTGGTCCCACGGTTGGTAGCGTCCCTGGCGTAGAGCGCCATAGACGAAGTGACGACGGCGCTGGCTCGCCAGTACCTCGGCGTGTACCTGATCCAGAGACCAGCGGCGCGCGATCTCGGCGCGCAACTGCGCGACCATATCGGCGCGTGCAGGGTCCTGGGCAAGGTTGACCAGCTCGTCCGGATCGGTGGCGAGGTCGTAGAGCTGGTCGGGGTCCACCGGGCAGTGCACGAACTTCAGCGAGCCGCGGCGGATCATCACGATCGGCGCGATCGCGCTCTCGCCGAGGTACTCGCCGAGTACCTCACCTAGGCCCGCGCCGCCGTGCAGCGCGGACAGGAGGCTGCGGCCGTCGACCGGCGCGGCGTAGCCGGGCGCTGCGCCGTTGCCCAGCTCGGCGAGCGTCGGCAACAGGTCGAGCAGCGAGGCGGACTCGGGCACGCGGCGGGCGGCGAAGCGACCCGGTGCGTGCACGATAAGCGGGATCCGGCAGCCGCCCTCGAAGAAGGTCATCTTGTACCAAAGACCGCGCTCGCCGAGCATGTCGCCGTGGTCGGAGACCAACATGACGATCGTGTCGTCGGTAAGGCGCGCGTCCCGCAGCGTCTTCATCACCAGTCCGACCTGGTCGTCGACATAGGCGATCGCCCCGTAGTACGCGCGACGCGCGGCGCGGACCTGCGCGGTCGTCGGCGTCTGCTCTTCCAGCCCGATCACGTGTCGCACGCGACGCGAGTGCGGGTCGAGCTGCGCGATCGGTATGGACACACGCGGCAGGTCGATGTCCTGGTCGTCGTAGCGGTCCCAGTACTCCTGCGGGATCGTGTACGGGTCATGCGGATGGGTCATCGAGACGACCAGGCAAAACGGTCGCTGGTCCTTGCCGCGCGCGATGTCGAACAGCTTCTGGCGGGCGGCGAATACGACCTCGTCGTCGAAGTCGATCTGGTTGGTGCGCGTGCAAGGTCCGGCCTGCGTGACCGAGTCCATCGTGTGGTACCAGCCGGGCCGCTCGTCGAAGCGCGTCCAGTCGGGCGTCCAGCCGAAGTCGGCCGGGTAGATGTCCGTGGTCAGCCGTTCCTCGAAACCGTGCAGCTGATCGGGACCACAGAAGTGCATCTTGCCGCTCAGCGCTGTCTGGTACCCTGCGGCGCGCAGGTAGTGGGCGAACGTCGGGACCTCGGCCGGATACTCGGCCGCGTTGTCGTATGCGCCGATGCGCGACGGAAGTTGACCGGCGAGGAAGGAAAACCGCGACGGCGCGCACAGCGGACTGTTCGCGTAGAACGACTCGAAGACGACGCCTTCGGACGCGAGCTGGTCGATGTGGGGTGACCGGGCGACCTTGCCGCCATAGCAGCGCAGCGCGCCTGCGGACAACTGGTCCGCCATCAGGATCAGGATGTTCGGGCGGGCGGCCATGGGGCGAAGCACTCCGGAAGTCGTGAACGGACAGTGCGGCGATCGTCTCACGAATGTCGCGGCCTCGCGCTGGCGGGCGCTTGCTTGCCGCCTAGCCGTATAATCCGTCGCGCCCGCGTCGGGCGTCGACCGAGGCGAAATCATGTCCGCCAGACCCTCCCGCCTCGCGCTGGTCACCGGCGCCGGCAGCCCGACCGGCATCGGCCATGCCACCGCCGCGTTGCTTGGCCGCCACGGCTACCGTGTCGCGGTCGCGGCCACCGGGCCGCGCATCCACGAGCGCGTCACCGCGCTGCGGGCGGAGGGCATCGACGCCTCCGGCTGGATCTGCGACCTGACTGATCCGGATGGCGTGGCGTCGCTGGTTTCGGCGCTGGGTCCCGTCGAGGTCCTGGTCAACAATGCCGGAATGGCGGTCGAGGGTGTGATCGACGCGCAGATGCCGCTCGCCGACACCTCCCTCGAGTTGTGGAATCGCGTGCTGCAGCGCAACCTCACGACCTCGTTTTTGGTCACCCGGGCCTGTCTGCCCGGCATGAGCGCAGCCGGGTTCGGACGAATCGTCAACATTTCCTCGACGACCGGCGCTGTCGCTGGCGTCGCCGGTGACAGTGCCTACGCCGCGGCGAAGGCTGCGATGCTCGGCATGACCCGCTCGCTGTGCCTGGAAGTCGCGACCGCCGGCATTACCGTCAATGCCGTGGCGCCCGGCTGGATCGCGACCGGCTCGCAGACCGACGCCGAGCATCGAGCGGGACTTGCGACACCGTTGGGCAGGTCCGGCCGGCCGGAGGAGGTTGCCGCCGTAATCGCGTTCCTGTGCAGCGAGGCGTCGTCGTATGTCACCGGCCAACTGTTCGTCGTTGACGGCGGCAACAGCGTCATTGAGAGCAGGGCATGAGCGATCCAATGCGGGTGGCGCTGGTCACGGGGGCTGCCGGCGGCATTGGCGCCGCGGTCGCGCGACGGTTCCACGCGTCCGGGTGGCGCGTGCTGCTCACCGATCATCGTGCCGATGCGCTCGCAGCGGTCGCGACCGACCTCGGCTCGGTGCCGAGCCGGGTGGCTGACATTCGCTCGGCGGACGCCTGCCGCCAGACCCTCGCATGGGTGGCCGCGACCGCGGGCCGGCTGGATGCGTTGATCAACGTGGCGGGCGTCTGGCGGGAGGGCCCGACCGAACAGACTACCGAGCAGGACTTCGACCTCGTCTTCGACGTCAACGTGAAGGGTCTCTACTTTATGTCCGCGGCGGCCATTCCGGCGCTGAAGGCGACCGGTGGGCTGATCGTTAACCTGTCCAGCGATGCGGGCCTGCAGGGCAATACGGGCGCCGCGTTGTACTGCGCATCGAAGGGCGCGGTCAGCCTGTTCACGAAGGCGCTCGCCCTGGAGCTCGCGCCTGCGGGGGTGCGCGTCAACGCCGTCTGCCCGGGCGATGTGGCAAGCCCCATGCTTGCATTCCAGGCCGAAACCTACGGCGACGGCGATCCCGCGGCGTATTACGCGCGACTGCTGGCCGGCTACCCGCAGGGCCCGGGCAGGGCGCGGTTCATCACACCGGACGAAGTGGCCGCGCTGATCGAGTATCTGGCGCGACAGGACGCGGCACCGATCACGGGCGCATTGCTTTCGATCGATTTCGGCTACGCCGCCGGCAAATGAGCGTGGCCCTGAAAAACCGGGGAGTTCCTAAATGAGCAAGATATCGAACATGTCGCGGCATTGGCTCGCCCTGCTGCTGGCGACCCTTGCGCTGATCATCGGTATGACCGCGACCGCGGCGCCCGCCGCGGTCGCGGCGCCGGATCGCTATGGAGCGGACGCGGCGGAAGAGATCATGCGTGCAGGCGGCAACGCGGTCGATGCGGCCGTTGCAGTCGCGTTTGCGCTGGCGGTGACTTATCCCGAGGCGGGGAATCTCGGCGGCGGGGGCCTGGCGACGCTGGTCATGAACGGCCGATCCTACTTCCTCGATTACCGAGAGCGTGCGCCGGGCCACGCCAGTGCCGGCATGTACCTCGACGCCGCCGGTGCTGTGATCCCGGACGCGAGCATGGTCGGTGCGCGCGCGGCAGCGGTCCCAGGTACGGTGATGGGCCTTTGGCAGATGCACCGGAAATTCGGGCGACTCGCCTGGCGGCGTGATCTCGCGCCTGCGGTGAAGCTCGCGAAGGACGGCTACACGGTCAGCGAGCCGCAGGCGGAGCATGCTCGGGCCGTCATTGAATCTCTCGCCGGACGCACGAACTTCGCCGACTACTTTCGCCTGCAGGCGGGCCAGAACTTGCGCCAGCCGGAGCTTGCCGCGACGCTCGCCCGCATCGCTCGCGCCGGGGTCAACGACTTCTATCGGGGCCGCACGGCGGCAATCATGGTTGCTGAAATGCGCCGCCAGGGCGGGCTGATCGATGCGCAGGACCTGGCCGACTACCGCGCGATATGGCGCGCGCCGCTGACCGCGTCATGGGCAGGCTACACGGTGATTACGGCGCCACCGCCGAGCTCAGGTGGCATCGCACTCGTGCAGCTGCTGAAGATGAAGCAACTTGCTGCACCGCTGTTCGCAGGTCTCGGGCTGAACACACCGCAGTACGTCCACCTGCTTGCCGAACTGGAGAAGCCGGTATTCGCCGACCGCGCCGAGTACCTGGGTGATCCGGACTACACCAAGGTGCCGGTCGAGCGCCTGATCGACGACGCCTACATGGCCGCGCGTGTCGGTGCCATCAGCAAGGACCGGCCAACTGCGACCGCCGCCGTCGGGCCGGGCCTTGCCGAACACCACCAGACCACGCACTTCTCGATCATCGACCGCTGGGGCAACGCGGTGTCGAACACCTACACGCTCAACGACGACTTCGGTGCTCGCGCGATCGTGCGCGGCGCGGGCTTCCTGCTCAACAACGAGATGGACGACTTCTCGATCAAGCCCGGGACGCCGAACATGTACGGCGTCGTCGGTGGTGCCGCCAACGCGATCGCGCCGGGCAAGCGGCCGCTGTCGTCGATGACGCCAACGCTGCTGGTCCGCGATGGCCATGTCGAGATGGTGATCGGCACGCCCGGCGGCTCGCGAATCTTCACGTCCGTGTTCCAGGTGATCAGCAACTGGCATGACTTCGGGATGTCGCTGACCGCCGCGGTCGCGGCCGTGAGGGTCCATCACCAGCTATTACCGTCGCAGGTGATCTTTCAGGAGCCCTACGCGCAGCTGGATGCCGCGACGATCGCCGCGCTCGAGCAACGCGGCTACAAGCTCGAGCAGCAGGACTACAACGGGGACATCCAGGCGATCGCTGTACGGGGCGGCGAGGTGACGGCCGCGCCCGATCCTCGTGGCACCGGTGTCGGGCGCGTGATCCACTAGGAGCATCGAGTCCAGGCACACGTGGGGAACCGTCATGCAGATCGCGGTCGACATCAGCCTGTATCCCCTGAACGGTGCGTACATCCCGCCGATCAAGGACTTCATTGCGCGCCTCGCACGTCACCCGGGGCTCACGCTCGAGTACAACTCGCTGAGCACCCAGGTGCGCGGCGAGTTCGAGCTGGTGATGGATGCCATTCGCAGCGAGGTGCGCAGCACGTTTGAAGGTCCCGATCGCGCAGTATTCGTCATGAAAATGATCGGCGGAGCAGAGGCCGTCGTCTGAGTCAGAACTCAAGGTCGAGCGAGGCCGACAGCCAGTCGAGCATCGGCCGCATCAGCCGATAGCGCCGCACCAGCAGCTTCGCGAGTGCCGGGTCGAACAACTCCTGCTGCGTGATAGCGCTGCTGGCGATGAAGTCCTTGCGCTTGATGTCATTGATCAGCTCGTGCGCCGCGTCGTAGCCCCGCGGCGGGCGCACCAGCGCCTCGCCGGCGAGGTGGAATACCTTCGTGAATGCCTTTCCCCGGGTCGCCGCCTTCCAGCTGCGCGGATTGTCGACTACGAAGTCCCGCAGCCGCTTGAGCGTCGCCGGCTGAGGGTGCCAGATCCCACCACCGGCAAAGGAGCCGGTCGGGGCCAGATGCAGGTAAAGGCCCGGCGCGTCGAGGCGGCCGAGCGCCGCGGTACCGCCGATGCCGCGCGCAGTCGGCCGCGTGGCCGCGTGGTAGAAGCTCATGCCGATGTACGTCTTGTAGGGGCTCTTGTCGGACGCGAAGCGCGTGTCGCGGTTTATCCGAAACAGCGAACCTCCCACGGTGCGCGGATTGGCGACCAGCATCGGGCTGATCGCTCGCAGTGGTTCGGCCAGATCAGTGATCAGCCGCAGCGCCGGCGCACGGACGCGGCTCTCGTACTCGTCCTTGTGGGCATGAAACCATTCACGGTGGTTATTGCGCCCGAGCGTGCGCAGGAAGCGGAACGTCGCGGGCGTGAAGTAGGGCAGGCGAGGGGCCATGGCAACTCCGTTCGGGCTGGGCATATTGTCGGCGCGCGCACGCGACGACGCCAGCCCGGCCGCGCGACCGTCAGGCGCGAGGCCAGCGCTCGTTCCCGGGCCGCATCATCTCGACCGGGAGACGGATGTCGAAACGGGCGCGCAGCATCGCGTCGACGTTGCCGGCAAGGTGATCGGGGTAGTGGCTGCCCATGATCTCGCGTACCCGGGCCCGAGCGATGGTCATCAGTTCCGGCGAGCCCCGGTATTCCCACTCCGATAGCGAGGTGCGATCGCTCACCTTGGGATAGAGGTACTCCGTCTCCATCAGCGACAGGGTCTGTGGTGCTCCTAGGTAGTGGGCCGGGCCCATCACGGTGCGCTCGATCACATGGTAGGAGAGCGTCTCGTCGTTTACCTCGATGCCACGCAGCGAGCGCTGGATTGCGCCGATCAGGTCGTTGTCCATCAGCATCGATTCGAGCGAGCAGCCCATCAGGCTGCCCATCATGCCCGCCGACTCGCAGATCATGTTGACGCCCGACAGCGCGCTCATCGCGATGGTCATGCCCTTCTCGTAACCGGCCTGGTAGTCGGGTCGCTTGGCGTCGGTCATGCCGGCGGCCGAGATGCCCGGCAGCTGGAAGTAGCGGGCCAGCTGGCCGGCGGCCGCCTGCAGCACGGCCTCCTCGCCGCCGCCGCCGGTGAACGCACCGGTGCGCAGGTCCGCGACGAAGGTCCACGGGCCGAAGTCGACCGGGCCACCCGGGTTGATCAGGTTCACCAGCACGACGATGGCGAGCGCCTCGGCCGTGCACTGCACGAGCGCGCCCGCGAGCGCCGCGGGTGCGGTGGCTCCGGCCTGTGGCGCGGTACACGCGGAGATCGGCAAGCCGCGTCGCGCCGCCTCGCACAGCACCGCCGAGGTGTCCGGACCGAAGCGCAGCGGCGAGACGACCGGACACACGCCGATCGCGGCGAACGGGCGTGCGCGGAACGCCCCGGGTGCGCCGAGGATGGCGTCCCACAGCGCCTCGACCTCGCCGACGGTGGAAGCCTCGGCGAGCGAGATGCTGAAGGGCTTTGTCGTTGCCGCGGCGCCGGCGTAGGCGATGTTCAGCGAGTGCAGGCGCGCGTCCTCGCAGATGTCGGTCGCGACCACCTGCTGCCCGCAGAAGTCGATGTGCTCGAGGAAGTCGCCCATCCGGAAGAAGTCGTACAGGTCGAGCAGCGTAGACGGCCGGTAGGCGCCGGTGTCGGGGTCGACGAAGCGAACAGCCTCGCCGGAGGTTGCGAAGTAGACGCGATTGCCGCCCGAGCGCACCGTCCGTTCCGGATCGCGGCCGTGATAGACGATCTCGCGTGCAGCGTTCGCAATCAGGTCCTCGACCAGCGCACGCGGGAAGCACAGCCGGTCGTTGGCGTTGAAATGTGCTCCCTTGGCCACGGCGTAGTCGCGGATCTCGTCGGTCACCGCACTGAAGCCGATGTTGGCCAGCACATCCAGCGCCGTGTCCGCGATGCGCTTGACGTCGGCGGTGCTCAGCGGCTGGTAGGTGCCACCGGCGAGTCCCGGATGAACCGCGGCCGAGCGACGGATGGCGCGTCGCTCGGCGACGCGTGAGCTTCGGGTGCGGCCGCCGCGTCCGGTTGCTGTGCCTGCGGTCGTCATGGTCGTTGTCTCGGAAGCCGGCGGGTGGAGCCGGTGGAGCTTGGCCCGCTGCGTGCACCGACGTCAAGGCATTTATGAATGAACGTTCATTCATTGAATATACATAAGTTATTATTTAATATGTTTTTAATAATATGCTGATGGAGTTCCTCACTTGAAGAATCCGCAGGCTCCTGCTGCGTTTGCGCCCCCTCCGGACGGTCGCCTGTTGCGGCGGGCACGGCGCGCCGAGCAACTGATCGAGGCGACGCTAACGAGCATCAGCATGCTGGGCCTGCGCGATACGACTGTGCAGGACGTCGCGGCTCGCGCCGGCATGGCCGTCGGTTCGATCAGCCAGTACTTTGACAGCAAGGACCTGCTGTTCACGGCGGTGCTGCGCACGCTGTCGGAGGAGTTCGAGGCCACCTGGCGCGCGAGCCTTCCGGCGGTCGGCGACCATCCGGCCGTGCGCCTGCGGGCTTTCGTCGACTGCTACTTCGAGCCCGCCATCTGCCAGCGCAAGAAGGTCGCGGTCTGGTTCGCGTTCTGGGGCGAGGTCAAGGCCCGCCCGCAGTACCGCGATGTGTGTGCAGGCTACGACCGCACGCACGATCACATGCTCGAGGAACTGTGCGCGGCACTGGATCCGGACGTTGCGGCAGCCCTCGAGCCGCACAGTGCGGCAAAGCTCGTCGCCTCGGTGTGTCATGGCCTGTGGCTCGAGTTGCTGACCGGCACCGACGGACTGCATCGGGCGCAGCTGGCCGCGCTCGCGCGCCTGCAGCTGGCGGCGCTGTATCCCCGCCACGCGGCGCTGTTCACCGCAGCCGCGGGCAGAAGCTGAGCGACCGATACGCACCCACTATGGCGTGCTCGTGCGCCTGCTGTTCGAGCTGCGCGCGTGGATGCCCTCAAGCGCGTCGCTGTGCACGGCACTGACGGCATCCCGTAGCGCTGACGCACGGCAGGCCTTGTCGATACCGTCGAACGGCATGTTCGGATAGGTGCAGACATGGGTCGCCGCCGCCTGCAGGCGAACGTACAGCCGTTCGACATCCCGTTCGGAGTGCAGGTCGAGGTCGGCGATCCGCACGCGCAAGTGCTGCACGTCGTACGTATCCAGCGGGGTCGTTGCCGCATAGCCGATGGACGGCAGGACCAGCAGGCTGGCGAGCGCGAGGATGCCCTTGTTGACGAGACGCATCGTATTTCTCCTGTCCACTGAAGGTGCACAAGGCGTGCACGGGTAGTTCGACGCTGTTGGCCAGCCGGTGGTTGCGCGGCTCGGCGCCGCTACGGCTCGCTTGGTCGCACCGGAACCCCGATACCGACCGCCTGCAGGGCATATCAAGTTAGCGACACTCGATCGGCCACGGTCCAGCCGCGCACAGAGCCGATGAACGACCGGAGGGATCGAGGGCGTTGCGAATCGGCGGTTCGCTGGAGCGGGGTAATTTCAATCGCGAACTTTTTCGCCGTCTGTGGCGCAGCTGCTCTGCAGCACTCGCCCGGGGATGGGCGAGGCCTACAAGAACGTGGCCCACGCGGCGGCGCGACGTCGGAGAACCTGCCGCTCGTCCGTGCGCGCGGCGTATCGCGTTTCTTAAGGGGAACTGCGCAGGAACGCCTGCAGTACAGCCGCGAACGCCAACGGCTCTTCCCAGAAGGGATTGTGGCCCAGTTCAGGGAAGATCTTCACTTCAGCCGTCGGCAGTGCCCGAGTGAGGGAGCAGCGGTCCTTCTCGAGGAAGATCGGGTCTTTGCCCCCCCAGACCAATAGCGTCGGCGCCTTGATCCAGGGCAGCGTGCCCTGCAGGTCGTTGCCGGTGAGGCCCTGCTGCAGGACCGCCAGCCAGACCTTGGCGGGGATCCCGGCTGAATCGATGCGTTGACGCCGCAGGAAGTCGGCGTCCACCGGCGTCGGCGAGGACCACCATTCGATCATCCACGGCGACTCCGGATCGATGGGGTCGCGCAGTTTCACGATCTCGCTGCCGAAATCCATCGGCTTCGTGTCCCCGGCCGGGCACGCCGGATTCGGTCCGGCCGTCGATGACACGAGCACCAGGCGGTGGGTACGCTCCGGCCAGTGCTCCGCGAAGGTCTGCGCGATGATGCTGCCGAGCGAGTGGCCGACGATGTCCGCATCCTTCACCTGCAGGTGATCCAGCAGCAGGCGAATGTCGTATGCGAAATCCACACGGGTGTAGCAGCACTCCGGCTTGCTCGACAGGCCATGGCCGCGGATGTCCACAAGGATCGTGCGCACCGACTTGTCAAGGTAGGGCAGCAGCGGTACCCAGTCGCGCGCGTTGTCCGTGTAGCCGTGCACCAGAACCAGCGGCCGGCCGCCGCGAGGACCGATGTCGACGTAACCGAGCGTAATGCCGTTCGGAAGTTGCACCGTTTGCTTGGAGCGATCGAACTCGTCAAGGTCGACTTTCGTCGGCGCCATGCCCGCCGTCGCAGCAGCAGGCGACAGAGTGACGATTGTCGTGAGCAACGCGCCGAAAAGCGTCGACTGGAGGAAGCGGCCGTACAGGGTCATGAATCGTCCCGTGGTCAAAGCGATTGCGAGCAACGAGTCTAACCGGAAGTCACGGCACTGGCGTGGGGTCAGCGCGCCGTCGGCTCCGCGATCGGCTCCAGTGTCGCCGAATAGATGCCTGCGCGGTTCCACGGGCCCGCACGCCCGCCGCGCCCGCTCGTATACAGGGCAAAATGCTCGAGGTCCGTCATGTTCGTGCCGTCGGCGATCACGATCCGGCACGGCCTGCCCTGTGGCGCGCGAAACACGAATGCCGTTGACGGTCCGACCGCGTCCCCCGCGTCACGGTGTGGCATCACGATCGCGCCGCGCTGCGCAGGTAGTCCCGGGCACTCGGCCGTCACTTCCTTGACCGCCGCGGTGATGCCGGTATTGATCGGTCCGTAGGCGTTACCGTACATCACGCGCAGCCGCTGCAGGCCCGCAACCGTGGCCGTATCCAGGAACTCGAGCCTTTCGCCCGGCGCGCCCCAGTCGCGGTAGACGCTGGTGTCCGTGCTGCGGTCGACGGGATGGCCGTCGGGGGAGCGCAGGGCGCCTGTGCCGGCCAGATACAGGCGGGTGCCGTGGCTTGGTGCGACACACAGCTCGCGGCTCGGCAGCGAGCGATGGCCGGCGGGCCCGGGCCACGACTGCGTCGCGGTGTAGCAGGCGGCGTGCGATAGCTCGCGCACGATGCGCAGCGGTGCGTCGCCGACGCCACCCGCAAGCACGACCCCATCGCGCTGCAGCTGCCAGTCGTTGCCCGGCACGATCCCGCCGGGCACAAGCACCACTTCGTCACCGCTCTGGCTTGCAAGCGTGAGCGTCGGTGGGGCGGGCGCGAACAGTATTCGTCGCTCGTCCGGGGTCAACGCATGCGGGTCGCGGGCGTCGACAATGCGCACGAAAGCGCCCGGGGCCGCCACCGGGACGAGCTCGACGCGCAGCTGCAACGACCCCGGCGGCAGCGGCGTGTCGGGATGCCACGGCCGGCCGTTGAGCGTGCCGACGTCGGCTTGCAGCAGGTCGTGATCTGTCCAGTGCGCGGGCAGAACGAGGGTCACCGACAAGCTGCGTCCGCCAATGTCGAGGCCGTCGAGGCGCAGCTCGCGCCCGGCAACAAACATTCGGTGAGCGAGGCCCCCGGGGATCGAAGGTGCCACGCGCAGTGTTCCTGCGGAGCCGATCTGCACTCCGAACAGGTCGCGCGTGACCATGCCTGCGTAGGCTGCCACCGACCACAGCTGTCGTGCGGAGTTGATGACCGGACCGCTGAGTACGCCGTCGGCGAAGGCAGTCTGCTGTGTGAGGAACTCCTGATTTTCGAAGTTGGACAGGTTGAGCGCCGCACCGCGGATGAGCGACTCGGCGAAGGCCGTCATGTGCGGCGCGTCCCGCACGACCCGCGCGGCCTGTAGTGCATACGCGGTCACGAACGGCCAGATCGCACGGTTGTGGTAGATCGCGATTCCTTCCTGTTCGGGCCAGATGACCGGCGGTCCCGCGAGCGTCAGCGGGTAGCGCCCGACGATCTCGCGGGCGGCGCTCGTATCGGCGACTCCGGAGGTCACGGCGAGCGCCAGCCCCAGCAGGTCGTAGGCGGCAACCGGGGCGAGGTCCCGCGACAGATAGCTCGCGTACAGGCCAGCGTTCCGGTCCCAGAAGCGATGATTGATTGCATCCCGCAGCTCTTTGGCCTGGAGGCCATAGGCGGCCGCCATGGCAGCGTGTGCGCGGCGCGCGAGGCGCTGCGCGTCAAGCAGCGCGATGTAGTGCGCGACATTGGTCGACAGGGAGAAGCCCTCGGCGATGAAGCGCGTGTCGGTGCGTGTCCAGGCGGGATAGGTCTGCTCGCGCCAGTCCAGGAACGAGGTCTCGCCGCGATAAAGGCCCGCGGTCTGATCGAACGCATAGCGCCGGTCCTGCTCAAGAGTATCGGCCGCGATACGCAGCAGGTCCTTAGTCGCGTCGGCGCTGCCGTTTGGCATCGCGTCGGCGACGTCCATGGCCGCGTGGATCCAGATCACCCGATCGGTGCTGACCGGCCAGCTGCCGCCACTGCCGGTGTCCTGGGCGACGACCCGCGCGGCCGGCATGCGGCCAGTCATCGGACCTGCACGCAGCTCGGACTGCTTGAAGAACAACGAGGCGCCGGCCCGCACCGGATCCAGCAGCGCAAGGCCAAGGTCGGTTGAGTAGGAAATGTCGCGTGTCCAGACGTAGGGCCATTTCGCGCCGGTCTGAAAGCAGCGGCAGGGGATTGGATGACCGTCGTTGAACTGCCCATCGGTGATCTGCTCGACGCTGTCCAGGCGCGCCTCCTCCAGCGCCAGCGCGTAGAGAGCATCGAAAAGCGGACTGCCGGTACGCAGGCGCGGCCCCGCCGCGTCTTCCTCGACCATCCGCTCGGTGGCCATGCCGGCCGCGTCGGTGGAGCGAAGCACGAAGCGCGCCCGCCCGACGTCGAGGGCTTCGACGGCGACGTTGACGTGGCGGCCCTGCCAGTCGAGCGCGTCCTGCCAGATGGGCAGGGGATCGGAGCTTGCGCCATGCGCGTTCGGCGCAAGCATGACCGTCGCACACAGAAGCAAAGTGGCGATGGCCAGCGCGGCCGGTGGTGTGCGTCGCGGTAGCATGCGTGCGTGGGTCCTGTGCGTGCGCTCGGGGGGGGCGATCATCCCCCGGCGGAGGCCGATCCTACAACGGTCGGAGTGCCATTGACCGACCCGCCGCCACGTGCGATACGGGCAGCGCCGCCTGCGTGTCCCCTGCGAGGATGTACTGCCCATGGACGATGGTCTGCTCAGTTCCCAGGACCTTGAGTTCTTCCTGCGCGAGTGGCTTGTGGATGCCACGCCGGCCGCGGTTGAATCGCGCGAGGCGCTGGCTGCGGTGCTTGAGCTCGGCGAGCGGATCGCCCGTGACTGGTTCCTGCCGCACTACAAGGCTGCCGACCGGACCGAGCCCATCCTCGATGCGCAGGGGGTGCACGTGCTCCCTGCCGTGCGCGACGCACTGCGGCAGTACGCGCAGGTCGGCCTATTCTCGGCGGGTTTCGACGCGAATCTCGGCGGCATGGGGCTGCCCTACCTCGTGCAGTCCGCGTTGTTCGCCCAGTTTGCCGCGGCGAACATCGCGACCGCCGGCTACGTCATGCTGACCGTCGCCAACGCGCGCCTCATCGCCACCTTCGGCAGTCCGGCGCAGGTGGACGCGTTCGCGCGGCCGCAGATCGAGGGCCGCTGGTTCGGGACGATGTGCCTGTCGGAGCCGCAGGCCGGCTCGAGCCTCGCTGACATCCGCACCCGCGCCGAGCCCGATGGCGACGACGAGTACGGTGCGCGCTACCGGCTGGTCGGCAACAAGATGTGGATCTCGGCGGGGGATCACGATGTCACGCCGAACATCGTGCACCTGGTACTCGCCAAGGTGCCGGGTCCGGACGGACGGCTCGCGGACGATAGTCGCGGCATCTCGCTGTTCATCGTACCGAAGATACTGCCGGACGGGACGCGCAACGACGTCAGCGTCGCGGGCCTGAACCACAAGATGGGCTACCGCGGCACCGCGAATACGCTCTTGAACTTCGGCGAACGCGCGGGGGCCATCGGCTGGCGCATTGGCGGGCTCGGCGAGGGCCTGCCGCAGATGTTCCAGATGATGAACGAGGCGCGCATCGGCGTCGGACTCGGCGCGGCGATGCTCGCCTATCGCGGCTATCGCACGGCGCTCGCCTATGCGCGCGGGCGTCGCCAGGGGCGCGCGCCGGGTACCCGCGGAGGCCCACCGCTGCCGCTCATCGCGCACGCCGACGTGCGCCGCATGCTGCTGGAGCAGAAGGCGTACGCAGAAGGCGCCGTTGGACTGTGCCTGTACTGCGCGAAGCTCGTCGACGAGCACGACGACGCTGAATCGCGCTCGCTGCTGGCGTTGCTGACGCCGGTCGCAAAGACCTGGCCGTCAGAGTTCGGGCTGGCCGCGAACGACGGCGCGATCCAGGTCCACGGTGGCTACGGCTACACCCGCGACTATGACGTCGAGCAGCTCTATCGCGACAATCGCCTCAACGCGATACACGAGGGCACCACGGGTATCCAGGCGCTGGACCTGCTCGGCCGCAAGATCCTGCGCGATCAGGGTCACGGGCTTTCGATCGCGGGCGCGAGGATCGGGCGTGCCTGCGAGCGCGCCGCGGGCTCTGCGGAACTCGCCGGCTATGCGCGCCAGCTGCAGACGGTGTGGGGGCAGCTGCAGGAGACGGTCCGGGCGGTCGAGTTGGCGCCCGGGGCCTCCACATTCGATAATGCGACGACGTTCCTGCGCGCGTTCGGCCATCTCGTGGTCGCCTGGCTTTGGCTGGAACAGGCACTGGTGGCCGATGCGCGCCGGGACCGGCCGTACTATGACGGCAAACTGCGGGCCTGCCGGTTCTTCTTCGAATGCGAGCTGCCGCGGGTGCCTCAATGGCTGGATTTGGTCGCCTCGCGCAGCGATGTGTGGGCCGGCGTCGATCCCGATTCGTTGTAGCGCGGGCGGCGGCCTTGAGCGCGTCCGGGCGACGGCGTACGGTAGTGCGTCCGTTCTGCACCGGTTGCCAACTTGAGCTCCACGCCTGACAAGTCCCTGCCCAAGATCGCGACGCTCGGCCTCGTCATGGCCGGCCTTGGACTCGTCGGCATGACGGCCGGCGACCTGCCGGGTATTGCCGAGCAGCTCGCGGCGCCGCGCTGGCTGATGGGCGTGCTCGGGGGGGCGTTGTTCGGCAGTGGCTGGCAGGCCGGTCAGGAGACGCCGCTGGCGTCCAGCCTGCGGCGGACGCCGCAGTGGGTCGAGCTGGTCGCGTTTGGCGTCGCGGGCATTGTGCTTGCGCGCCTGAGCGACCTGACGCGGGATTCAGCCGGGGCCGCGCTTGCCAGTGGCACGGCTCTCAACTCCGCCGCCCGGGTGCTGTTCGGCATCGGCATCGGCATCATCATCGGCTGGGTGGCCTACGAAGGCTCGCGCGGTCGATCCGGCCGCGGCTGAACGGTGCGCTCAGCGCCCGAAGCGATCCTGCAGCCGACCCAGTGCGATCCCGATCGCGACCCCGACTCGCCAGAACCTGTGCAGAGGCATGGGTTTCACCGCCGTGACCGGTAGCGCCAGTTCCGCGAGTGGCGTACCGGTGGCGGCCGCGGCGAGTTCTGCGCCCATCGCCGTGGCGAGCGCGACGCCCCTGCCGCTGTATCCAAGCGCGACGAGCAGATTCGGTGCCGGCGCGTGCAGTCGCGGGTAGAAATCCGGGGTCAGCGCGAACTGACCGTTCCAGCTGTGCGTCCAGCGGTGTCCCACGAGCGCGGGCCACAGTGACTCGGCATAGCGGACGAGATGGCGGAAGTCCTGCGGTCCGCGCGGCTCATGTTGGGGTCCCCGACCACCCATCAACAGCCGGTTCGCACGATCGCGCCGGTAGTAGACGGTCACATTGCCGCTTTCGTAGAGCACTTCGCCCGCCGGCAGGATTGTCCGCGCGAGCTGCGGCGGCAGTGGCTCGGTGGCGACAATCGAGCTGTAGACGGGGATGAAACTCTGTGCAAGGCCGGGCCAGAGACGATCGCTGTAGCCGTCGGTCGCGATGATCAGTGTGCCCGCTCGCAGCGTGCCTCCGGGTGTCACGACGCGCCAACCGGTGCCGTCGCGCTCCACGCGAGTCGCGCGGGTGTCGCCGTGGATCGTCGCCCCCTTGGTGATGGCGGCCGCGGCCAGGCCGCGGGCGTAGGACAAAGGGTTCAACGCGCCGCCACGCGGATCGCGCGTAGCGGCGACGTATCGGCCGGTGCCGGTGGCGCTCGCAATGCCGGCGGCGTCGAGCAGCTCGATCGCCACGCCGCGTTCGCGCCACTGACGGACATGGGCCTCTAGCGCCGGCAGGCCGGCGTGCCGGTAGGCGGCACGCAGGGTTCCGACGCGAACTGCCTCGCAGTCGATGCGATGGCGCTCGAGTAGCGAGAAGAGGAAGTCGGGCGCGCCGCCGGCGAGGCGTACCAGCCGTGGCCCTTGCACCGCACCGAGTGCGCGCTCGACATCGTTGGGCTCGTGCTTGAGGCCCGCGTTCACCTGCCCGCCATTGCGACCGGCCGCGCCCCAGCCGGGTTCGCCGGCTTCGACCAGAGCCACGTCCTGGCCGCGCTCGGCCAGGTGCAGCGCGCTTGACAGGCCCGTGTAGCCGCCGCCGACGATGGCGACTTCGACGCGACGGTCGCTGGCGAGGGCGGGCGTAGGCGCGGCCATCGTCGCGGTGGCGACGTACAGGTCCCCCGGACGGTCCAGGCGCAGTCGACTGCTCATCGCGCTCCGGCAGTCGGTGTCCGCGCGGCGAGCAGCGACAGCACGGCCGCGAGGGCGGCGCAGCCGACCAGCAGTGCGAGGGTCTGCTTGTAGTCGCCCGTCAGGTCGTAGACCCAGCCGGCGGCGAACGGGGCCGCAGTCAGCGTCATCAACTGGACGCAGTACCAGGTGCTGTAGACGAAGTCGACGCCGATGTGTGGAAAGCGTCGGCGCAGCATCGCGACGAAGAAGATGTCGGAGCCGCCGACGGTGAAGCCGAAGCAGATCGCGTAGGCCACGAGCACGGCAGGCGAGGACGTGAAGTTCGCGCACATCAGCGCGAGCGCGCCCGCGAGCAGCGTGCCATTGACAAGCACCGCCACCCGCATCAGTGGCGAACGGTCGAGAATCCAGCCGGTGATCAGCCCGCCGATCGCGGCGCAACCGCCAAGGGCGCTGAGCACAAAGCCTGCCACCACCCGGGAATGACCGGATTCCTCGACGATCGCGGCCGTGTGTGCGAACAGGCCACCATAGCTCGTGTAGAAGCACAGTGTCGCCAGCGCCACGGTCCAGTAGACCTTCGAGCCGAGCAGCATGACGAGCGAGCCGGCCGGCGCCGACGGCGCCTTTTCGACCGCAGCCGCGGGAGAGGCGGGCTGCGCGGGAAGCGGATCGCCGTCGAGGCCAAGACCGAGCGCAGCGGGCGAGCGGATGCGCTGCGCCCAGGCCATCGGGCCGAGCGCGAGCACGATTAGTGCGACGCCGAGCGAGACGCAGGCGGTGCGCCAGCCCTCGGTCTGGATGATCCACGCGGTGACCGGCGCGAGCACCATTCCGCCGACATGCCAGCCGGCCCAGGCGATGCCCAGCGCGAGGCCAAAGCGGCGCGAGAACCAGTAGGAGATCGTCACCGGAATGCAGACCGCCCACATCACCTTGCCAAAGCCCATCACGACCCGCAGCGCATACATCGGCCAGAATGTCGAGACGGTCGCAACTAGTGCAACGCACAATGCCTCGATGACGATGCCGATCAGCAGCAGCCGCGTGACGCCGAAGCGCTTGATGGCGTAACCACCGAACAGCAGCAGCGGCGCACTGAGCCAGAAGGCCGATACCAGCCCGCCCGTGGCCTGGCGGGTCCAGTGGAACTCGACCGTCAGCGGCTCCACCAGCAGCGTGAAGCAGTAAAGACCACCGCCGTAGACGAAGAACCCGGACGTGAACAGCGCCGCCAGGACGACCCAGCCGTGGTAGAGCCCGCGAGCCGGGGCCGTCATCGTGGTTGAGGGTGTCATGTCCGTCCGAGTATCGCGTGCGGGTCCCGCCGGCGTCCATTTTGGTGTCCGCGGGCTGCCGGCGCACCTTCCGTGTGGCACACTAGGGGCCAACGAACGGGGGGGATCCTTAACATGAGGCTGACCTGGCCTGGCGCGTGCGCTGCGCTGTTGATGGCGGTCACGGGAACGGCTCCGGCCGACGCGACGCCGCCGCTCGCGGCGGAGCACCTGTCGGTCGAGCAGCTGCCGGCCCGCTCGCCGCATTGGGCATACTTGTTCGACTTCTCGTTCAACAACGAGACCGACGGCCGCGTCTATCTCTACGACGGTGACAAGCACCGGATGCTCGGGCAGTTCGAGGTCGGGTACTACCCGAACCTCGCGATATCGCCTGACCACCAGACGACTGCGATCGCGACGACCTACTGGTCGCGCGGCGGCCACGGCACGCGCACCGACGTGCTCGAGTTCGAGGACAACACGTCGCTGACGCTGCGTGGCGAAATGCTGCTGTCGGCCAAGAAGGCACAGTCCGGCGCGGTCAGCAATTTCAATGTCTCATACAGCGCCGATGGACGGTTCCTGTACGTGACCAACCTCACGCCGGCCGCATCGTTTTCGATCATCGACGTAGCGAAGAACGCCGTCCTCAGCGAGGTCGATACCGACGCGTGCGTGCTGGTGGTGCCATCCGCACAGCGGCGTGTGTCGTCGCTGTGCGAGAACGGTCGCCTGCTCACCGTCACCCACGACGACAACGGCAAGGAGACTGCGCGTAGCGTGTCCAAGCCGTTCTTCAACGTCGACAAGGACCCCATCTTCGTGCAGAGCGTGGGCACGCCCACCGGCGTCATCCACGTATCATTCCTCGGCGATATCTACGAAATCGACCTGAGCGGCACCGAGCCGCGCTTCGTCGAGCCGTGGGCGATGACCGGGCCGAAGGAGCGCGGTCAGTGGCGGCCCGGTGGCCAGCAGGTGGTTGCCTACCAGCCGCACTCCGGTCGGCTGTACGTACCCATGCACCATGGCGGCGAAGGCACCCACAAGGTCGGCGGCAGCCAGATCTGGGTGTTCGACGCGAAGACCCATCGCCGCATCGCCCGCTGGCCGGTCGATGCCGCCAAGTACGGTGGCGTGTTCTCCGTCCTCGCAACGCAGGACGACCATCCGCTGCTGTTCGCGGCCACCGAGAATTCCGCGCTGCTGGTCATGGACGCGATGACCGGAAAGCTCCTGCACGTCGAAGCCAAACTGGGGCAGACACTGTGGTCAATGATGAACCCGTAACGATGCAGCAGCGGCTCGACCGGCTGGTGGAGCTCGCCTCGCGCGGCCTCGCCCGCCGCACCTCCCGGCGCGGCCTGCTGGGCGCGTTCGGCATGGTGCTCACCGGAACAGCACTGCTGCCGCTGCTGCCGGTGAGCCGTGGCGCTCGCGCCGAAGCGGCCGAGCCTGCGACAGCCGGCGCTACGCCGAAGGCGCCGTCCAAGGCCGCCTCCGACCCCAACGCCTGCGAGTACTGGAAGTACTGCGCGATCGACGGCTTTCTCTGCTCGTGCTGCGGTGGCACGTCGTCGACCTGCCCACCGGGCACGCAGCCCTCGCCGATCACCTGGATCGGTACTTGTCACAACCCGGTCGACGGTCGCGACTACATCGTTTCGTACAACGATTGTTGCGGCAAGACCAGCTGCGGCAGTTGCATGTGTAATCGCAACGAGGGCGAGAAGCCGATGTACCGGCTGTCCCTCAACAACGACGTCAACTGGTGCATGGCCAACGACAACCCGAACTACCACTGTTCGGTGTCGGTCATTCTGGGCGTCGCGAACAAGTGATGCGCGGCTGGGTCGTGGTCGCGTTCTTCGCGACCGGCGTCGTCGGCGCGCGCGCCGACGACGTGGTGCGTTTTGAAGGCGGAGCGGCGATATTTAAAGCGAACTGTGCCGTCTGTCACCGGGCCAATGGTGCCGGCAACGCTGGACTCGCACCTCCGGTCACGGTCTATCCTCCGCGATTCGTCGCGACCGTTGACGGCCGGCGCCAGCTGGCGCTCACGGTGCTGTACGGCATGTACGGCGACATCGTCGTCGACGATCGCCACTACAACTTCAAGATGCCCGAGTTCGCGCGCATGGACGATGCGACGCTCGCGCTAGTGCTCAACCACGTCGTCTTCGACCTCGGCCAGGCTCCGCCCGATGCGAAGCCCATCGACGCGGCCGAGATCGCGGTGGAACGGGCAACGGTGCAGGATGGCTCACAGGTTCGCGTCAACCGGGGCATCGCCATCAGCGGGCTGCCGCAGTGAACGCAGCGCCTCGTCTCGCCGCCTCGCTCGTGCTCGCGCTCGCAACGGCGCACGTCGCGGCACTGGAGCGCCCCGAATCCACCAACACTGCGCAGAACTACCTGCTCTTCTGCGGTGGCTGCCATGGCGACGGCGGGCACGGCGTGCCGCACAAGGTGCCGGCACTGAATGGGGCGATCGGCCGCTTTCTCACCGTCGACGGTGGACGCGAGTTCTTGTTGCGGGTGCCTGGTGTCGCGAACTCGCAGCTGTCGGACGCGGCGCTCACCGCGGTCATGAACCTGTGCATCGACAAGTTCGCGGACAGCGGTCGTGGCACAAATTTTAGGCCCTACTCAGTTGCGGAAGTCACTGCGGCGCGTCGCCAGCCGCTTTTGGCGGTATCGCAGGCGCGACGCGTGTTGCTGCGCAAGGCGGGCGTTGCCGAGAGCGAACTAGCTGCCGATTACTGAAGGCTCGCGACCAAGCCTGCCGGGCTGCACGCGTCGTCGGGGAAGAACTCATGGCCGCCGAACGCCACTTTCGAGCCTGCCCGCTCTGCGAGGCCATCTGCGGCCTTGAGATCACCCACGAGGCCGGTCGTCCTACCGCCATCCGCGGCGATCGGCAGGACCCGTTCAGTCGCGGCCACATCTGCCCGAAGGGCAACGCCCTGATCGACCTCGACGCCGATCCCGACCGGCTGCGCCGCCCGCTACGGCGGCGCGGTGATGAATGGGAGGAGGTTTCGTGGGACGAGGCGGTGCAGGAGGCGGGCGAACGTCTCGCGACCGTCCAGCGAACGTACGGTGCCGATGCGGTGGCCGCCTATTTGGGCAACCCCAATGTCCACCACTTCGGCCACTCCGCCTACGTTCCGGCACTGCTTCGCCAGCTGTGTACCCGCAACGTCTATTCGGCCTCGTCCGTCGATCAGTGGCCACACCAGCTGATCGCCTGGGCGATGTATGGTCACCAGTTCCTGATCCCGCTGCCGGACGTGGACCGCACCGACTGGATGTTGATGCTCGGTGCCAATCCGGTAGCCTCGAACGGTAGTCTGATGACCGCGCCGGGCATCGCCCGTCGCCTCGAGCAATTGGTACGACGTGGACGATTGGTCGTGGTCGATCCACGGCGCAGCGAGACGGCACTGATCGCCTCCGAGCATGTCGCGATCCAACCCGGAACAGACGTTTGGCTCCTGCTGGGCCTCCTGGCGGCGCTGCGGCTGGAAGGGCCTGCCCGGTTGGCGGCTTATGAGGGCAGATTGAAGGGCTTCGCCGAGGCGCTGGCCGCCACCGCCGGCGTTTCCGTCGATGACGCTGGCCGTCGGTGCGGCGTCGCCGGATCGGTTATCGAACGGCTCGCCCGCGAGCTGTACGGCGCACAACGCGCGAGCGTGTACGGCCGCATGGGCCTGTCGACGCAGGAGCATGGCTCGCTGTGCCAGTGGCTGCTGCAGCTGATCGGTCTGTATACCGGCAATATCGACCGCGAAGGCGGCGTGCTGCCCTGTGAGCCGGCGCTGCCGATGACCGGACCTGGCACCGCACGTGGCCATCGGGGCCGGTTCCACAGCCGCGTTCGAGGCCTGGCCGAGTTCAGCGGCGAACTGCCGGTCGCCGCGCTCGCCGAGGAGATCGCGACGCCTGGCGCGGGCCAGATCCGCGGCCTGTTCACCTGCGCGGGCAACCCGGTGCTCTCGACGCCAGCCGGATCGCGGCTTGCCGGCCTGCTCGGCGACCTTGAGTACTTTGTGGCGGTCGACATCTATGTGAACGAGACGACCCGCCACGCCCATCTGATCCTGCCGCCGGCCTCGCCGCTGACCCAGTACCACTACGATGCGGTGTTCAGCACGCTGGCCGTCCGCCGGGTCGCGCGCCTGAACACGCCGCTACGACCCGTGGCGCCGGATGAGCGTGCTGACTGGCAGATCGTCAATGGCTTGTGCGCGAGCCATGCCGCTGCCCAGGGAAAGTCGTTCACGCCGCTGCCGGAACCCCGTGCGATGATCGCGGCAGCGCTCGCACGCGGGCCCGACCGGTTGCCGATCGAGGCGCTGCAAGACGCCCCCCACGGACTCGATCTGGGACCGCTCGAGCCGTCGTTGCTGCGCCGCCTGCAGACCGAGAGCGGCCACATCGAGTGCGCTCCATCCTTCCTGATCGAAGCACTTCTGCACCTGCGCGCGCGAGCGCCTGTCGCAGTGCCGGTGGGCGAGCTGCGGCTGATCGGTCGCAGGCACCTGCGGAGCAACAATTCCTGGATGCACAACGCTCCCAGGCTGGTGAAGGGCAAGCCTCGCCACCAGCTCGAGGTGCATCCGTCGGATCTTGCCATCCGCGGCATCGCCGATGGAGCGCGGGCCCGGCTGCGCTCCGACGTGGGCACGATCGAGGTGGACGTGCAGGCCACCGACACGGTGCTGCCCGGCGTCGTCTGCCTGCCGCACGGATTCGGGCATACGGGTCCTGGTCTGCGGATGGCGCGTGCCAGTCGAGTCGAGGGCGCGAGCTACAACGACCTCACCGATCCGCTGCGCGTGGACGGCCCCAGCGGCAACGCCGCGTTGAACGGTACCCCGGTATACCTCGAGCCGCTCGCCGGCTGAGGTGGATTCAGCCGCCGACGACAAGGCTTACGAAGCGATCGATCTCATCGTCGGTGTTGTAGTAGTGAACCGACGCGCGCACGGCCCCCTGCAGTCGCCGCAGCTGCACATCGAGGGGGGCCGCATCGGCGATGGTGACCGAAACGTTTGCACCCGCGGCGCGCAAGCGGGTGGCGGCGGAGGACGCCGGTTCGTCCGCGAGCGTGAAGGTCACGATGCCGCTCTTCGACACGCCCCGGTCGTGGACTGCCACGCGCGTCTCCGCGGCGAGCGACTCACGTAGCCTCGCGGCAAGTGCGACGACGCGCGCAGAGACCGCGTCTACGCCCAGCTCCAGCAGGTAACGGACCGCCGTGCGCAAGCCGATGCGCCCCGCAACGTAGCTCTCCCACGTCTCGAAGCGCCGCGCATCACTGCGCAGCTCGAACGCTGCCGCTTGCAGCGGGCGGGCAGCGTGCATGTCGACGAATGGCGGATCCAGCATCTGCAGGAACTCCTGTTCCACGTACAGAAAGCCGGTGCCGCGCGGGCCGCGTAGGAACTTCCGGCCGGTCCCGGACAGTACATGGCAGCCGATCTGCTTTACGTCCAGCGGCAATTGGCCGGCCGACTGGCACGCGTCGAGCACGTAGATCAGCCCATGCTCGCGCGCGATCTGGCCGACCGCGACGGCCGGGTTGATCAGGCCGTTGTGGGTCGGTACGTGCGTCAGGGCGATCACGCGCGACTCGCTGGAGATCGCGCGGCGCAGCGAGTCGATATCGATCTGGCCATCCGAGTCCGATGGGACGACATCGATGCCCACCCCCTGTCGCTGCGCGAGTTGCAGTAGCGCAAGATAGTTGGAAGCGTACTCCGACTCGTGCGTCAGAATGCGGTCACCCGCGCGCAGCGGCAGTGCGTAGAACGCCATGTCCCAGGCGCGGGTGGCATTCTCGATGTACGCTACTTCGCCGCGGTCGCAGTTGAGCAGGGTCGCGAACGCGTCGTAGAAGTCGTTGATCGCCGGCTGCGCCGAGGCCTCCGCCTCGTATCCACCAATTCGACGTTCGAGGTCCAGATGCGCCAGCACCGTGTCGGCGACGGCGTTCGGCATCAGCGAAGCGCCGGCATTGTTGAAGTGAATCAGCCGTTCCGACGCTGGCGTGTCGGCGCGGGCGCGAGCGAGGTCGAAGGTGCCCATCAGTGGGCGGCCGAGTGTGGTCGTGCGTGGCTGCTCCAGTAGTCGCGCTCGGCCGCAAACGCGAGCGCCGCGTGTGCCCGCGGGATCGTCACCGGCAGGCCGTCGCCGGCTTGCGTCACCGCTTTGCGCAACTTGCCGGCGACGCTGAGCAGGTAGACGTTGGTCGCGTGACTGGCGTCATCCTCCGTCAGCATGAGGATCTCGTGCCGGTGGGAGATGCTGACGCAGAAGCGGTGCCGAATCTGGCCTGTCTGACCGACCAGCTGGTGCACCGGCGTGGACTGGTCGTGGCGCGCCAGCCCGAGCGGCACAGACAGCTGCGCCGGCAGCAGCGCGTCGCTTCCCGCAGCAAGCGCCTCGTCAACGACCATGCTCAGCGGCGTGACTGTGCCGGCAGGCGAGGTCGTGTTGAAAAGTAGCGCGACCAGCGTGAACAGAAGCGGGGCGAGTCTTTGCATGTGAATCTCCGCCGATGGGCGCGGTCAGGTCCGCAGGTAGCTGGCACCGTTGACGTCGATGATGCCACCGGTCATTGCCGCCGGGGCGTCCAGCGCACAGTACACGACGGCATTGGCGAGCTCATCCGGGCGCGTGACACGTCCGAGCGGATGCTGCGCCCGGATGCCTGCTCCCTCCGGGCCTGCGAGCTGGGCCGCGGCCATGTCCGTTTCCACCCAGCCAGGTGCCAGGCAGTAGACGTAGATGCGCTCGGCGGCTAGGGCACGGGCCAGCGACTGACTGAGCGCGTTAAGGCCCGCCTTGCTCGCCGCGTACGCGGGGGCGTCGGGTTCGCCGCGGAACGCGCCACGGGAGGAAATATTGACGATTCGGCCGCGACCGAATGTGGGGCCGTGGCGTTCGGCACGCGCCGCCATCGCCTGCGTGGCGAGCAGCGAAAGGTGGGCGGGACCTTGCAGGTTCGTGGCCAGCGTCTGTTGCCACGCGGCCAGCCAGTCACTGGCGCTCGTCATCAGCGGCGGATGGTTCAGGTAGATGCCGGCGTTGTTGACGAGGATGTCGACGCCGCTGCAGGCCGCCTCGACCTCGCGCCACAGGCGGGTCGTCGCTTCGGTGTCGGCGAGGTTCGCGGCGAACGTCCCATGTCCGCTGCCCGGTAGCCGCGCGAGCACCGAGTCCACCGCGGCACGGTTGCTGTTGAAGTGCGCTGCAATGCGTATACCGCGCGCCGCGAGCCGATAGGCGATCTCGGCACCGATGCCGCGCGATGCACCGGTGACAAGGGCGACCTGGCGTGCATCGGCTGGCATGGGGAGATCCTATCGGGCAGCGCGGGCGTCCAAGCCTACCATCGGCACAAGGCGGCTCGCGCGACGATCGGTCCGGTCACCGCACGCGTGATAGGCTGCGACGCCGGAACGGCCGGTGGGGAGAGTCGCGCATGTCGGTGGAACCGCAGCCGGAGGCGACGCGCAGGAGCACTCTGCTGGCCCAGCAGGTTTCGACCGTGCTGCTGCTGTTCTGCGGCTACTCGGCATACTACTTCTGCCGGGCTGACTTCTCGGTGGCGATGCCGCTGCTGGTCGAGGACCTCGGGCGGCGCGGCATCCCACATGGTGAGGCGGTCGTCCGCCTGGGCGCCGTTTACTCGGCGGGCGTGCTCGCCTACGCGCTGGGCAAGCTGTTCCTGTGCGGGCTAGGTGACCTGTGGGGAGGACGGCGCAGCTTCCTTATCGGCCTTGGTGGTGCGGTCGCGTTCACCGCGCTGTTCGCGGCCGGGGGGGCGTTGCCCGTATTCACGATCGCATGGATCGGTAACCGCCTGACGCAGTCGATCGGCTGGGCCGGACTTCTGAAGGTATGCTCGCGCTGGTTCGACTTTTCGCGCCACGGCACGATCATTGGGGTCCTGAGCCTAAGCTACCTCGCTGGCGACGCAGTCGCGCGCGAGGCCATGGGGGCGCTGATCGGCCTGGGCTACGACTGGCGGACGCTCTTCAGGTTTGCGGCACTCGCTGCAGGTGTGATGTTCGTCGCCAACTACCTGTTCCTGCGCAATTCGCGCACCGAGCTCGGCTTCACGGCGGCGAGCGCCAATCCCCTCAACCTGTATTCCGGTGCCGATCACGCGCCGCTGCAACTGCGCACGCTGCTGCTGCCCCTGCTACGCAGCCGGGCTTTCCTGCTGGTCTGCCTGCTGTCGTTCGGATGCACGGTCGTACGCGAGACGTTCAACGTCTGGACCCCGGTATACCTGCGCGATGCGGTCGGCTACGACGCTGCGCACGCTGCCAGCTTCAGTGCCGTCTTCCCGGCTCTCGGCATCGTCTCGGTGTTGCTGGCCGGCTTCCTCGGCGACCGGCTCGGCCCGAATGGGCGGCCATTGCTGCTGATGGGTGGTCTGGCCGCGACCTCGGTGTCGCTGCTCGGGCTGATGTTGCTGCGGCTCGACCTCGCCCCACCGTGGGTCGCGATCGCGCTGATCGGCGTCGTCGCCTTCTGCCTGCTGGGGCCGTACTCCTACCTAGGCGGCGCCTTCGCCCTGGACTTCGGCGGCCACCGTGCCGGCGCCGTCGCTTCTGGCATCATTGACGGCATCGGCTATCTGGGCGGGGCGCTGGCCGGAGACAGCGTGGCTCGGATCTCGGTAGCTTTCGGCTGGCGCGGCGTATTCACCGCGCTCGCCTGCGTGGCGGCGGCGTCGGCCCTTGCCGCGGTGGTACTGTTCAGGCACCAGCGCCGGGTACTGGCGGGCAGTCTGGGGGATGACGATGTCTGAACATGCGGTGCACGCGATCTCGACTGCGGAGCAGATGGTGATCGAGTGGTCGGATGGAAGCCGCTCGGAGCATTCGAGCGTGTGGCTGCGCGACAACCGGCCGGAGGATCGTGACGCACACAGCGGCCAGCGCCTGATCGACGTCGCCGACCTGCCTGACTCTCCGCGCATCGAGGGCATAGCGCTTGCCGATGGCTGTGTCGAGGTCCGCTGGCAGGAGCAGATCCCCGCCACCCGCTACGACGTGGCGTGGCTGCGCCGCCAACACCGATCAGTCGCGGCTGAACGTCCGGAATTGCGACCCCGATTGTGGCTCGAGGGTGCCGCGATGGACGGGCACCGAGATTTCGCGTGGGCGACATTGGGGGAACTGCGAGCCGATGCGTCGCGACGCCTGGCGTGGCTCACTCGCCTGATCGAGGACGGCATCGGCTTCGTGTCCGGCGTGCCGTGCGTGGAGGGCGCGCTGCTCGACGCGGCGAGCCTGCTGGGGCGGGTCGCCGAGACGAACTACGGTCTGTTGTTCGATGTGCGCTCGGTCGCGAAGCCCGAGAATCTCGCGTATTCCGATTTCGGCCTCGGGCTGCACACTGACAACCCGTACCGCGACCCGGTCCCGGGCTTCCAGGCGCTGCACGTGCTAGTCAGCTCCCCCGATGGCGGCGACAGTCTGTTCGGTGACGGCTTCGCGTTGGCCGAGCACTTTCGCGTCACGCATCCTGCGTTCTTCGCGCTGCTATCGACGACGCAGGTGCCATTCCTGTACCAGTCGGCCGATGCCGAGCTCTATTCGCAGAAGCCGCTGATCCAGCTCGACTCTGCCGGCCGCCTGCGGGCAGTGCACTACAACAACCGCTCGATCGCGCCGCTACAACTCGCCGCGGCCGAGCACGCGCCATTCTATGCCGCGTACCGGCGCTTCGCGCTGTTGCTGCGCGAGGCGCGCTTCCAGGTGCGGATGAAACTCGGCAACGGCGATCTGGTCGTGTTCGACAACCGCCGGACACTGCACGGACGTACGGCATTCTCATCCGCGCGCCATCCGCGACACCTGCAGGGCTGCTATCTGACGCGCGACAGCGTCCTCAGTCGAGCGGGTCTTCTGCGCAGGAGCGAGCGATGAACGTTCTCGACGAACTGGCGGCGTTATATGCCGATCGCGGCCTCGGCTCCTACTTCGGCGAGCAGGTGTCGATGCTGGAGCATGGACTGCAGGCGGCGTGGTTCGCCACCCAGGAGCAGGCGGCTCCCGCGCTTGTGGTCGCAGCATTGCTGCACGACGTCGGACACCTCGTGGAGACAGTGCCCGACGATCTTGCCGACTGGCATACCGATGCGCGTCACGAGGACGTAGGCGCGGCCTGGCTTGCCCGTCATTTCGGCCCGGAAGTGACCGAGCCGGTCGCGTTGCACGTCGCCGCAAAGCGCTACCTGTGCGCCACGCAACCCGCGTATCACGCCCGGCTGAGCCAGGCGTCGGTCGTGACGCTCGCGCTTCAAGGCGGTCCCATGAACGCAGTCCAAGTCGCGGACTTCGAGCGGAAACCGCACCATACGGATGCCGTGCGCCTGCGTCACTGGGACGATCAGGGGAAACTCGCCGGCTTCTCGGCGCCTGCCTTCGATGTCTACCGACCGATGATATCGGCCCTGCTGCGCGTGCCGGCGGCCGCTAGGGACCGGTCTTACGCTCCTTGACGAGCGTGTAGATCGCCGGGATCACCAGCAGCGTGAGTACCGTTGCAGAGACCATGCCGCCCACCATCGGGGCGGCGATACGGCGCATGACCTCAGCGCCGGTGCCGTGCCCCCACATGATCGGCAGCAGTCCCGCGAGGATGGCGAGCACAGTCATCATCTTCGGCCGAACGCGCAGTACGGCTCCCTGCATCACCGCGGCATACAGGTCCCCGGCCGACGGCCGGCTACCCTCGGCGAGGCGATGAGCGCGGATCTCGTCCCAAGCGTGATCGAGGTACATTAGCATCACGACGGCGGTTTCGGCAGCGACGCCGAGCAGCGCGATGAAGCCGACCGCGGCCGCGACGCTCATGTTGTAGCCGAGCAGGTACATCAGCCAGATGCCGCCGACGAGCGCGAACGGCGCAGAGAGCATCACGATCAGCGTCTCCGTCAGGCGGCCGAAGTTCATGTAGAGCAGCACGAATATCAATAGCAGCGTGATCGGCACGACCACGCGCAGTTTCGCCAGCGCATGCTGCAGGTACTCGAACTGCCCGCTCCAGGTAACGTAATAGCCGGTTGGAAACGTCACGCGGCTCGCCACGGCATGTTGGGCCTCCGAGACGTAACTGCCGATGTCGCGATCGTGGATGTCGACGAAGATGTACGCAGACAGCAGCGCATTCTCGGTGCGGATGCCCGGGGGGCCCTGCACGATCTCCAGGCGCGCCAGCTGTCCGAGCGGCACCATGCCGCCGCCGCGCACCGGTACCAGCGTATTGCGGGCGATGGCATCCGGGTCATCGCGCAACTCGCGCGGATATCGCACGGTGACGTCGAAGCGTTCACGGCCCTCTACGGTGGTTGTCACCCGCTCGCCACCGAGCGCGGTGCTGACGATGTCATGGACATCGTTGATCGTTAGTCCATAGCGCGACAGCGCCGTTGCATCGGGAACGACGTCGAGATAATAGCCGCCCGTCAGGCGCTCGGCGAACGCGCTGCTCGTGCCTGGCACCGTACGCACGACCCGCTCGATCTCCTTCGCGAGCCGTTCCATCTCTTGCAGGTCCTTGCCGAATACCTTGATGCCGACCGGTGTGCGGATGCCCGTCGAGAGCATGTCCAGGCGAGCCTTGATGGGCATCGTCCATGCGTTGCTGATACCGGGAATCTGCACCGCCCGATCCATCTCGGCCACGAGGCGATCGGTGGTCATGCCCGGCCGCCACGCCCGCTCAGGCTTGAGGTTGATGATGGTCTCGGACATCTCCAGCGGCGCAGGGTCGGTCGCGCTGTTGGCGCGGCCGGCCTTGCCGAAGACGGATTCGACCTCCGGAAAGCTGCGCAGGATCCGATCCTGAGTCTGCAGGGCGCGCGCCGCCCCGGTGACGGACATACTCGGCAGGCTGGAGGGCATGAACAGCAAGGTGCCCTCGTTCAATGTAGGCATGAACTCGACGCCGAGCTGCAGTGCCGGAACTACCGTCAGCGCAAGCAGTGCGATTGCGGCCACGAGCGTTGTGCGCTTCCAGGCCAGGACTGCCGCCAGCAGCGGCCTATAGCCGGCGATCAGGATGCGCACGAGCGGATTCGCCCGCTCCGCCGGGATCCGCCCGCGCACGAACAGCACCAGCAGCGCCGGCACGAGTGTCACGGATAACAGCGCAGCGCCTGCCATCGAGAACGTCTTTGTGAACGCGAGCGGCCGGAACATCCGACCCTCCTGCGCCTCGAGCGTGAACACCGGCAGGAACGAGACGGTGATGATCAGCAGACTGTAGAACAACGCCGGGCCGACCTCACGGCAGGCGGCGACGATGGCAGCGACCCGCGGCGCCGCGGGATCGAGACGCTCGACGTGCCGGTGCGTGTTCTCGATCATCACTATTGCAGCATCCACCATGGCGCCGATCGCGATGGCGATGCCACCGAGGCTCATCAGGTTCGAGTTGAGCCCCAGCGCGTGCATCGCGAGAAATGCGATCAGTACGCCGACCGGCAGCATCAGGATCGCGACCAGCGCGCTGCGCGCATGCAGCAGGAACGCGAGGCATACCAGCGCGACGATCAGGCACTCTTCGAGCAGCGTTGATCGTAGTGTATCGATGGCGCGGTATATCAGCTGCGAACGGTCGTAGACGGCGCTGAGCGTGACGCCCGCTGGCAGCGCCGTTGCGATGTCGGCGACCGTGCGCTTGATGCCACGAATGACTTCAAGTGCGTTCTGGCCGTGGCGGGCGAGCACGATGCCTGCGACGACCTCGCCATTGCCATCGAGCTCGGCGATGCCGCGCCGCTCGTCGGGCATCATCTCGACGCGCGCGATGTCAGCGACCCGCACTGGAGTGCCATTCACCGAGCGCAGCACGACGTTTTCCAGGTCCGCGATCCCTGTGAGGTAGCCGCGGCCGCGAATCATGTACTCGCGTTCGGCGATCTCCACCGACCGGCCGCCAACGTCGTGATTGCTCATCCGGATCGCGGCGGTGACTTCCCCCAGCGCGATGCCGTAGGACTGCAGCCGTCGCGGGTCAACCGTCACCTGGTAGGTGCGCACGAAGCCGCCGACGCTGGCCACCTCAGCGACGCCCGGCGCCTTGGCCAGCTGATAGCGGACGAACCAGTCCTGCAGGGCGCGCAGCTCGCCGAGCGACTGTCGTGCCCCCTGCAGCACGTATTGGTATACCCAGCCGACGCCGGTGGCGTCCGGGCCCAGCGCCGGCGAGACGCCGGCCGGCAGTCGGCTGGCGACCGAGTTGAGGTACTCGAGTACGCGTGAACGTGCCCAGTAGACGTCGGTCCCGTCCTCGAATATCACGTAGACGAACGAAACACCGAAGTTCGAGAATCCGCGCACGACGCGTGCCCGCGGCACGCTCAGCATCGCCGTAGTCAGCGGATAGGTGACCTGATCCTCGACCACCTGCGGTCCTTGGCCGCGGAACTCGGTGTAGACGATCACCTGCACGTCTGACAGGTCCGGTAGCGCGTCGAGGGGGGTATGCATCAGCGCATAGACGCCGGCTGAAACCACGACCACCGTCGCGAACAGCACGGAGGCGACATGTCGCGCAGACCACTCGATGATTCGTCCGATCACGGGCGTTTCTCCGAAGAGGCGCCCACGTCGTGCCCCATGCCGTCGATCACGGCCTTGAGATTGCTCTCGGCGTCGATCAGGAAATTACCGTTGACGACGACCGATTCGTGGTCGTTCAGTCCCTGCAGGATCTCCGTGCGGCCGCCGCCACGCGCGCCCGTGACCACGGCGCGCGGCTCGAACACGCCTGCGCCACGATCGACGATCACGAGCCGGCGGGTGCCGGTGTCGAGGATCGCGCTGTCATGGACGGTGAGGGCCCGCTGGCTGATCCCGGCCTGCACAGTGACACTTGCATACATCGACGGCTTCAGTGCGCCGTCGGCATTGTCCAGCGCGATGCGCACCTGGGCCGTTCGTGTCTCCGGCTGCAGAACGGGTGAGATGAAGGCTACCTTGCCGTTGAAGTTCCGGCCCGGATAGGAGGGCACGCTCGCAATGGTTGTCATGCCAGGCCGCAGCAGCCCGAGGTCCTGCTCGAACGCTGCCGCGATCAGCCAGACCCGGCCGAGGTCGGCGAGCTGGTAGAGGCTGTCGCCGGCGACGAAGCGCATGCCGACCCGCGCGTTCTTTTCGATGACGATGCCATCGTGGGCCGCACGCAGGATCAGCAGCGTGCGGCCGCCTGGCGTCGTGCGAAAATCGCTCTCGGAGATGCCCCAGTTGTGCAGGCGCGCTGCGCTGCCTGCCACGAGGGCATCGGCACGGGCGCGCGTCTCGGCGTCGGCAGCCGCCACCGCGCCCCGCATGGTAGTTGCGATTCGCGCCTCGTCGAGCGCGGCCAACGCTTCCGGGACATAGGCGGCGGCCAGGGGATCGCCGCGCCGGACGCGCGCACCGGTGGTGGCGACATACAGCTCCTCGATCCAGCCGTCGAAGCGGGCACTTACTGTCCACTGGCGGCTCTCGTCGGCCTGTAGCGTGCCCGCCAGTGCCAGCGCGCGCTCCAGGGTCGCGGGCGCAGCGAGTTCGGTGCGAACGCCGAGCTTCTGCAGGCGTCCCGCGCCAATTGCGACGCGACCGTCGGCCTGCTGCTCGTCCGCGTAGACGGCCACGTAGTCCATGCCCATCGCATCTTTCTTGGGCACTGGCGAGGTGTCCGCAAGACCCATTGGATTACGGTAGTAGAGGATCCGGCGCGCAGCGTCGGACGGCTTCGAGGCGGTTGTGGTGGACGGTGCGGAGCCAGGCGACTCCCGGCCGCCGCATCCGGCGAGCCCGGCGAGCGCGAAGCCGACGCAGGCTAGGCAGAAGATGAGGCGGTTCATGGCTGTGCTCCGGGAAGAGGCTCGCGCGTCGTCGCCGAGGCGGTCAGGAACTGGATCTCCGCGGCGGCGCGCTGGCCGGCGGCAAGTGCTGTCGCCTCGCCGAGGGAGGCGTCGTATTCACGCATGGTCGCGTCGAGCAGCATCGTCAGGTCCGAACCGCCACGCTCGTACCCGGACAGCGCCGCCTGCGCGGCCGCGTGGGTCTGTGGCAACAGCGTGCTGTGATACAGCGCAATGGTCGCGCGCGCCTGCTCAAGTCGCGCCTGTTGCTGCTCGAGCGCTGCGCGGGTCTGCAGCGCCTGTTCGGCGCTCATCTCGGCGGCGCGCGCGCGCAGTGCTCGTGCCTCCGCCACTCGAGGTTCCAGGCGGTCCTTGCGCCACAGCGGCAAGTTGACCGCGACGGTCATGGTCACCATGTCGTCGCGCGGCATCCCGTCGAGCGAGCGCTCGCGATGGCCATAGCCGAGTCGCAACTCGAAGTCGGGGAAGTATTCCCGTTCTGCGAGGGCGAGGTCGGCGGTGCCGCGGGCCTCCATCGCCCGCAGTCCGAGCATCTGTGGACGCTCGTTGCCGTTGCCGTCGTCGTTGGCCGCCTCAGCTGGCGCGGGCAGGTCGACCGCCGGCATAGGCTCGATCGATACGGACTCGCCGATGCGGCCCGTCAGCCGACGCAGTTCGCTCTCGGCCGTTAGGCGATCGGTCCGCAAGCGCAACAGGTCCTGCTGCAGCTGTGCCAGGCGCGTCCCCGCCTGCAGCACCTCGAATTGGGTCGCCCGTCCCAGCGCGTAGCGTGTTTGGGCAACATTCACCATTTGGCCGAGGACGGCGCGCGTGCGCTCGGCCAGCGCGATGGCGCGCACTGCGACGCGCAGGTCCTCATAGGCGAGGGCGAGATCGCGACTGACCCGGTTGACCGTCTCATCGACGGCATGGCCGACGACGTCGGCGTCCGCGATCGCCGCCGCCTCGCGCAGGCCGCGCTTGCCCGGAAACGGCAATTTCTGGGTGATGCCCAGCATCTGCATGGTCATGTCGTCGCGGCGCAAGCTCAGTGGTAGCGGTGCGTTGACAATCCCGACCTCAAGCATTGGGTCCTCGAGGGCTGCAGCCGGGCGCCGCCGCTCCAGGGCTGCGGCGTGCTGCAGGCGGGCCGCTCGGATCTCGGGGTTGCGGGTGCGGGCCTCGGCGACCAGTGCGGCGAGCGAGACAGGGGCGGCCGTGCAACTGGGCGACAGCAGCCACGAGAGCGTGAGTAGCGCGCCGGCAGCGATGGTGGCGCGGCGGGGAACCCGCGCGTCGATGGTATTGATCATGTCGAGGGACCTCCGCCGTACGCCGACGAGGGGTCGGGCATAGCGGGAACGCAAACGAGCCGCGCACCAGCATCGCCGGTACCGGAGTGGTTCAGGTCGGGGTCGACCTAGATCGGGGGACGGAAGTGCTCGTCGGTCTGCAGGCTCGGCGGCGGTGTCCGCAGCAGCACGACCTGCACGGAATCCCGCGCGACGTGCGCAAGATCCAGGTCTGGGAGACCCAGCGCAAGCGCCTGCAGGCAGTGGCAGCCGGGGCCCTGCTCACAGCAAGGCTGCGAGGGGGCGGGAGCAGAGGAATCCGTGGCCGAAAGCTTGGCACAATGCCCGGCGGTCGCAACTGCGGCGTGGCCACCGACTGCCGCGTGCGAGGGCTCGAGCGCGCTCGCGGCCGCCAGCTGCCAGAGCAGCAGCAGCGACACAAGCAACCGGGCGCAGACACTGGCTTTCATGAAGGAGACGATTCTAGAGCAGTGCAAAGAGCGTAACACTACGGATTCTGCCTACCGAAACTCCTTCTGACTCAGAGACTTGTCACAGTTTCAAACTGCCCGAGCCAGTCCAGGAGCTGGCGCATGACCTGCGGGCCCAGTGGCGAGCCGTCCGCGACGCGTGTCAGGCGGGCCGCCGGCACGGTGGCACTGCCGGGCTGGTAGAGGGAGGCGCCCGAAGGCGGATCGGCCTCGGCGAGGCGTGCCAGCAGCGCCCGATCGGCCGCCACGGCGCCTGCGTGGACCGCCTGATGCAGGGGCTCGGCGTGGCGCGGCGCACCGGTGCCGGGAGATGGCGCCTGCAGCATCCCGCAGGCGCGTTCGTGGATCGAGGCGAGTGCGGCGCGCAGTCGCAAGGGCTGCTGAAGCAGACTCTGAACCGCCCGTTCGCCGACGCCGGCGGTGAGCGCCGCGAGGTTGCCTGGAGTGCCAACGGCAATGACTCGCGCGACGTGCCCGCACGGCCGCCAGCAAAGCAGACGCTCGAGTACGCGCCGCTCGAGGGCCGGCAGCTGCAGCGTCGCGGCTGGCCCGGTGAATACCGCGTTCCAGATGGCGCTGGTCGCGTCGAGCAGCAGCGAGCGCGCGAGTAGCGCGCCTGGGCCCTGCGCGACGAACACGGCGTTGGACTGCGCAGGCCGATCGGATTGCGCGGCGAGCGCGGCATAGAAGCGCCCAAGGTCAGCCCGCAGCCGGCCTGCACTCAGGAACAGCGGCGCCGTCATCGGATAGCGATAGAGCCAGACCTGGTAGCGCGCCCGCAGGGCAGCGTCGCCGACGACCGCGTTCGCGACCTGCGCCATCATCAACGGCGACAGGCCCGCGCCCTCGATCAGCACCAGCGGCGTCTGGCCGGGTCGCATCGGCGTTAACGGCGTGAAGCCCTCCCGTGCAGGATGCACGAGTGAGTCGGAGATCGAAGGGGCGCCCGCGAACAGGCGGCGCTCCCGGCCCAGCATATGTGCGACCGCGGCCGTGTGGTCCGCGGCCAACGGATGCTCGCGACCGTGCAGCCTCACCTGCACGCGCTCATCCGGGTCGTGCAGGCGGATGCGGATCGAGCGGATGCGGGTGTCGAAGCCGCGCTCGATGCCGACCACGGCGGTCCTCGACAGCACATCCGACGGCGACGGGCGCATTGCGCCGACCTGCGGCGGCGCCCGCTGTGCAAGTATCACCGGCACGCCGACGCCCGCTTTGGCGTGACGTTCGCGCAGTCCGTGCAACGGCTGTTCGTCCGCGAGCGTGCCCTGAACGCCCGCATCCACGGCGGAGCCGGTGACCGTGGGTTCGGACATCGTGCCGACGATGCGTCCTGACGCCGCCTCGACCAGCCAGACGGTGGGCTGCGGATCGTGAAGCCATTCGCGCACGCACTGGCGCGACGTGGCTTGGAAGCGACGCAGCAGTTCCGCGAGGGCGTGCGCCGCGCGGACCGTTTCTGCAGGGTTGTCGGCGCAGGCGGCGGGGCGAAGGCGTAACGCATCGGAGGCTGCGATCACGCTGCGTAGCGTACCCGCCGTGATCGAACTGGCACCATGTTCGCCACGCGTCAGCGGTGCAAGCGGTGTCTGTCCGCGGCGCTGGGCAGCGCCTGCGATGCTCCGCAGCGCCGGGCGGTCGGCAGAGATGCGGTTGCTGGGGTCAATCGTCGGTGCCATAGGTCTGACGTCAGTTTCCTGGAGCCAGGCTCCAGGCCGGCGCCGGCGCGTCTGCGCCGACGTGGCGGGACAGGCGGAAGGGAAAGGGTGACTTTCCAGCCGGATGTCCCTTTACGGCGACATAAGTATGGAGTGGTCCGACTGGGCAAAAACCCTACTTCTGGCGTTTAGACGCAGGGTCTGTGACAGCCGTCACACTTTGGTTCGAACCCGGCACAGATCCCTTGCGCAGGGCGGCCGGGGTCAGGAGCCGGGCGTGCTGTCGCTCCGCGGCGTCCCGCGGCGCCCGGTCGCGCGCCTGCCGACCGAGCCCGGGGCGGCGCCCGAGGCGCGATCCATCAGGCCCTGCAACTGCGCGCGCGCGCCGGTCGTGATCGCCCCCAGGCGTGACTCGATTGCCGCCACGTCCGGGCGCTCGCCGCGCGTGTGCCGCTCCAGCGCCGTGCGCATCACGCGTAGGTGCTCTGCGGTGGTCCCGCAGCAGCCACCGATGATCCGTGCGCCGGCGTCGAAGGCCATGCAGGCGTAAGTCGCCATCAGCTCCGGGGTGCCGTCGTAGCGAATCGCACCATCAACGTACTGCGGGATGCCGCAGTTTGCCTTGGCGACAAGCACCGCCGACGGCTCGGACGCGTTGGCGAGATTCAGGATCGAGGCAACGAGCTCCGATGGCCCGACGCCGCAGTTGCTGCCGCAGGCGAGCAGCGAGTGGCTGCGGTGGATCGAGGCGAGTTCGCTGGGTGTCAGCGACATCATCGTCCGGCCGTTGGTGTCGAAGCTCAGCGTGCTCACTACGGGCAGCCCACTGGTGCGCGCGCCTTCGATGGCCGCTTCGATCTCTTCGCGCGACGACATCGTCTCGATCCAAAGCACGTCAGCGCCGCCTTCGGCGAGCGCCGCGGCCTGTTCCGCGAATGCCGCACGCGCGTCGTTCGCCGACAGCGGGCCGATCGGTTCGAGGATCTCGCCAGTGGGCCCGATGCTGCCGGCGACGACGACGTCGCGGCCGCTGGAATCTGCCGCGGTGCGCGCGATCCTCGCGGCACTCACATTCAGCTCACGGACGCGGTGCTCGGCGTTGTGCAGCTTCAGCCGGTAGCGCGTGCCGCCGAAGCTGTTGGTTAGAATGATGTCGGCACCGGCGTCTACAAAACTCTTGTGCAGCGCGAGGATCCGGTCCGGGTGAGCGACATTCCACAGCTCCGGCGCCTCTCCGGACACGAGGCCCATAGTGAACAGGTTGCTGCCGGTGGCGCCGTCGGCGAGCAGCCAGGGACGCTGGGCGAGAAGGGTGGACAGCCTGCCGGACATCATGACCTCAACGACCGAAAGTGGATCCTGACACCCGCGCGTGCGGGGGCGCGGACGCCGATCCTAGCGCGAAAGCAGCCCCAGGTGGCGCAGCGCAGCAATTGACCGGGGATCGCCTTAGCGGCTGCGCCGGTCCTGGACCAGCAGGTGCCGGGAAAGCGCCTCGGCATGGGTACGCAATTCGGCTGCGGCGGTTGCTTCCCAGTGCGTCGCCCGCAGCATCGGACCGACGTAGTAAAGGCGCCGCTCGGTCTGGCCGCGGCTGCCAATGACGACGCCGTACGCTCCGGTACGCATGCCCAGCCCGAGTTCGTCGGGCGCCACGGTGCCGCGGGCGGCGAGGGTGGAGAGCAGCGGGTCGGTCGAGCGGCGCACATCATAGTCCGGGCCCGTGCAGTTGGCGATTTCGCTGACCCGCAACGTAAGGGGAAGCGTGTGCCCACGCGGTCGCCAGTGCGCGTTCAGGTCACCCGACGGCATGGCTTCGACCTCCACGATACGGCCGGCGTGCAGCTTGAGCTGGCCGCTGGCGTGCAGCGCCTCGATTCGCGCGCGCACCGACCCCGGCAGGCGGTGCCGGTGGACGTCCCAGTAGGTGCGCACGTGACGCAGGAAGCGGCGCCGCTCTGTCGTCGGCAGGGCGCGCCAAAGCGATGGCGCCTCGTGACGTACGGCGGAGACCGCGGTACGCCAGTCGCCGCCCCGCTGCTCAACCTCGCGCACCAGCTGGCGCGTGTCCGCGACCAGTCGCCGGATCGACGTCGCCGCCGCGAGGCGGCGCGCCGCGAAGGGCACCGGCACGCGCTGGAAATTCGTCTGCTCAGGTGGAACCAGGCCATGGCGTGATAGCACATATATCCGGCGTTGCGGCGTCTTCGCAATCGTGGCGCAGACAACGTCCGCCATTGTCAGCCCAGTGCCAATGATCAGCAGGGGCATGGCGGGGTCGGCACTCTCGCTCGACGTCCACGGATCGGGCCGGACGCCGGGGATGGCCACGAGCGAGCCGCCGCAGCACGGATCCGCCGCCGGCGGGTTGCCCAGCGCGAGTACGACATCGTCGGCCGCGATCGTTGAGCCGTCGGCGAACTTCACGGCGAGCCCGCGTTCGGTCGTGACGTCCACGACGGTGCCATTGCGCAGAACGAGCTCCACGTTCGCGCGTGAGCGGGCCGCGGCGTTCCTGAGTAGTTCGTCGAGGTAGTCGCCGTACAGCGTCCGGGGCAGGAAAGCGTCGCCGCGAACACTCGGATTCTGCCGCTGCGCGAAACGCAGGAACTCGTCCGGCTCGGCGCTCGTCGCCGACATGTGCGAGGTGGGCACGTTGAGCATGTAGGGGTAGTCGCGGCTGGCGTAGGCGACGCCGCGGGCGAAGGCGGCCCCTCGCTCCACCAGCACCACCCGCAACGGGCGGGTGGCCGCTTCTCGCAGCAGGTTGATGGCCACCACGGTGCCAGAGTACCCAGCTCCGATGATGGCGATCGTCCGGCAGCTGCCGTCAAACATTGGCCGATCCCTTGCCCCGTCATAAGGCTCGTCGTTCATGCTACCCGAGACCGATGACGAATGAGCGTGCGCTGACCGGGGGCGCATTGTGGCTCTCGCCGCCAGCCTCTACAGTACTGGCGGATGCGGCATTGCGCCGGGCGTTGCCGGCGGACGCCCATGCCGCGAATCAGAGGGTCTCCGATGCTGAGCTGGTGGGTGGAAATTATCGGCTGGATCGGGGCGGCGCTGATCGTGCTGTCATACGGGCTGCTGACCCTCAAGCGGCTACAGACCGACTCTGTCGCCTACCGATGGATGAATCTGCTGGGTGCGATGGGGCTGATCGTCAACGGCGCCTGGAATGAAGCCTTTCCGTCTGTGTTTCTCAACATCATTTGGCTCGGAATTGCCGGCTACGCCTTGTTGCAGCGACGGATTGCACGGGCCAGGAGGGTTCCATGATCGAAGTCCACCACCTGAACGCCTCGCGCTCACGCCGCATTACCTGGCTGCTGGAGGAACTCGGGCTACCGTACGAGGTGGTCTGCTACCAGCGCGACCCGGTGACCAACCTCGCCCCACCCGAGCTCAAGGCCATTCATCCGCTGGGTAAGGCGCCGGTGCTGCGCGATCGCGGGCAGGTGCTCATCGAGTCCGGCGCGATCGTCGACTACCTGCTGCGCCGCTACGGCGCGGGCAGGTTCATTCCAGTCCCGGAATCCGTCGATTACGATCGCTACGTGCAGCTGCTGCATTACGCGGAGGGCTCGGCGATGCTGCCATTGCTGTTGAAACTGTACGTCGGGCGGCTGGGGGCTGCAGGCATGCCGCTCCACCCGCGTATCGAGAGCGAGATCCAGAACCATCTCGGCTGGCTCGACAGCGAATTGGCGGGGCGCGCGTACTTCGTCGGCAGCGAGCTGACCGGCGCCGATGTGCAGCTGTCGTTCGTAGCCCAGATTGCCGTGCGCTTCGGCGGGCGCGAGGCGTTTGCTAACCTGACGGCGTTCGTCGACCGGATCGAGGCGCGGCCCGCCTACCAGCGGGTCGTCGCGCGCAGCGGCGCCTGAGCTCCGCCACGGTGTGGCTCGAGCATGCCTAGCGACTAGGTTCGCGGTGCAGCAGTTCTAGGTTGGTCGAGAAATTACGCTGGAATCCCTTCCAGACGGTGATGCCGGTCGTGCCGGTGCTGCGCGTGTCGAACAGCGTCACCAGTTCCGCCGGCCAGCGACCCTCGTTGGAGTCTTCGACCGCGACGTCGAGGTATGCGGCCCGGCTCTCGTCGCCGCGGACGTAACGATCCAGAAACGCCGTGATCATGTGCAGGTTGATCGCAATTATTCGGTCCTTGCGCCAGACCGGGTCCTCGAACCAGCTTAGGTCCCACAGATTCGAGCGCATCGAGTCTGGAGCCGGGTTGAGGCCGATCGCGTGACCGCCGCCGCGATAGGTGAGCAGGTAGCGCGGCGCGTTCGTCGCTGCATCCAGGAATGCGCGTGCGCCGGTCGTGTAATCGACGGTGTGGTCGTGATCCCCCGCGATAAGAAGCAGCGGAGCCTGAATTCCGGTCAGCCCGTCCTTGCCCCAGACCGCGAGCGTACCGCCACCGGCTGGCGCGAGCGCGACGACCGCCTTGAGGTTTGGCACGACGACGGCGTTCCGCTGCGCGCCACCGCGCGCATACGGCAGCATCGCGCCGCCCGGAACGCGCTTGGCCGGGCCGTCCGGATCCAGCACTGCGCCGGCCGACGTGAGTACGCCATAACCTCCCATCGAGTACCCGATGAGCGCGGTGCGAGTCGGATCGACCAGCCCTTCATCGGCGAGCGACATCTGCAGGCTCCTGGCGACGAACGCGATGTCGATCGGCCGGCGTAGCAGAGGGCCTGCGAAGCGCGTGCGGTCGCCGATGGCCGGGTCCTCATGGCGGATCGCCGCGACGACGTAGCCTTTCGAGGCGAGGTTTTCCGTGAGCCAACTCAGCGCAACGGTGACGTTCGAATAGCCATGCGACACGATCACAAGCGGATGGCGGCCGGGCGCTGGCGTCGCACCGCGGACCGCCAGTCCCGGGATCGTGAACCGAGCAGGCGGCGCCTCGCCTTCCGAGGGCAGTTCTCCAGTGTAGATCTCGGGCGTCGCGCTTGCTTTGGACTGCGCCGGATACCAGATGTCGATGGTCAGCGACCGGTCACGCAGCGGCACAGTGTTCGTGGCGGGGTCGAATGCAAGCACGTCCGGCTGGGCCGGGTTCACGAGCGTGACCGTGCGTACACCGATGGCGGCATCGCCGAGCCGCGCAAGCTCGGGTGCATCAATGGCCGGGCGGCTCGGTGGCTCGCCGGCCAGCGTCGCCCATGCGACCAGACAGCCGAGCAGTAGGGCCGAGTGTCGAGTGAACTGCATTCGGGCGTCTCCGGGAGCTGAATCGGACAGAACTGGGGAAGGTGGGCGCATAGCCTGTGCGGTGCGCCAATGCGTGACGCGCCAAGCCAGAGGCCAAGGCGAGAGTTACGCAGACATTGCGGCCGGCGTCCAGTCGTGCCGGCGGCGGGTGGCGACAGGCGTCGTGGCAGGCAGGTGACGGGGCGGCTGTTCGGACGATAGGACGATCCTATCGTCAGCCCAGGTTCAATTCACGTCCCGAATTGCTGTCGCCCAACAGCGCGCTTCGCAGGTGCCGACGCCGATCCGTGCCAGAGCCACATCGCCACGATTGAGCGATAGTGGCCCGCCGGCAGGCCGAGACTCGCGCCACCGGCCCCGATGACGCACACTAGGCCTCCCCCACGGAACCTCCGTAGCCGCCGGCTCGCAAAGATGCTCCCCGTTCGGTACCTCCTGCTGTCGTTGCTGCTGTTCACCCCGCTCGCAGTGAGTCCCGCACTTGCGGCGCACAAGCCGGCCGGATGGAGCTTTGCCGCGTCCGGGGACTCCCGCAACTGCGGCAACCTCGTGATGCCCGCGATCGCTGCTGCCGTGCAGGCGGACGGGGACCGCTTCTACTGGCACCTCGGTGATCTGCGCCGCATCCGTGGCGTCGACGAGGACTACGTCCGCGAGAGTCGGTATGCCAATTCGGTTCCTACGCTTGCCGATTATTGGACGGGTGCCTGGTCGGACTTCCTCGTGCACCAGGTTCGACCCTTCGGCTCGACACCGTTCTTCCTCGGCATCGGCAACCACGAAACGATCGAGCCTAAGACGCGCGAGGAGTTCCGTACCACGTTTGCCACGCTACTCAACCGCAATGAACTCGCCCGCCAGCGTCGCGCCGATGCTGCGCCGTCCACTCCCGGAATGCCACCACCGACCTACTACCACTGGGTGATTGACGGCGTTGACTTCATCAACCTCGACAACGCGACAGCCGACAGCTTCGACGCCGAGCAGCTGCGCTGGTTCGACGGGATCGTCGCCCGGGATCTGCACGATCGCCACATCCGGACCCTGGTCGTCGGCATGCATGAGGCGTTGCCGCACAGCCTCGCCGCCGGACACAGCATGTGCGCCTCGGACGGGGGCATCCAGAGTGGCGAGCACGTCTACGCGCGCCTCGTCGATGCTCGTAAGCGCGGCAAGCGTGTCTACATTCTCGCCAGCCACTCGCACTATTACCTCGAGAATCTGTACGCGACCGACTACTGGCGCGATCCGCGGCACGGCGGGGTCGTACTGCCGGGATGGATAGTCGGCACTGCCGGCGCCGTCCGCTATCCGCTGCCGATCGAGGTGATCCCGGGTCCCGGGGCGAGGGCGCATGTCTACGGATACCTTGCCGGACTTGTCGGCGTCGATGGCGCGATCGACTTTCGATTCCACGAGCTTGCGGAAGCCGATCTCCAGCGCGCACTGCCAGGCGACTACACGCCACGCGACGCCGAATTCTGTTTCGTCGAGAATCCGCCATTCGATCGAATGGGAACATCCGCGCCGGCACCGGCCTGTCTGGTGCAGGGCCAGGACAACCAGGTTCGTCGGCGAACCCATCCTGAACAACTGACGCTGGGAGACCACGAAGATGATCGGTTACGTGACACTCGGAACGAACGACATGGACCGCGCGGCGGCTTTCTATGACGTGCTGCTCAAGGAATTCAACTGCAAGCGTACCTGGGAGACCGACCGGTTCATCGCCTGGAGCGCGAGCGAGCAGGGTCAGCTGCTGCTGGTGATCAAGCCGTTCAACCATGAGCCCGCGACGGTCGGCAACGGCACGATGGTTGCGCTCGCCGCGACCTCCAAAGCCCAGGTCGACGCGGTTCACGCCCGCGCGCTTGAACTCGGCGGCTCCGACGAGGGAGCCGTGGGTCCTCGCGGCGATGGCTTCTACGCCGGCTATTTCCGCGACCTCGATGGCCACAAGCTGGCCGTGTACTTCATCAGCTGAGGGCACGGCCATGCCGGTACGGAACCTGCTTAAGACCGGTGCCGGGAACTCGCCTTCCAAGGCGGGCTCAAAGAGTGGTCATCGCAAGTGTCGATGGTCGGCACGAATGTATTGCAACTACCCAAGGGGATGGATATGACGATTCGATTCGCGGCGCTGTGCGCCGGTGTATTGATGGCCGCGCAGGCCTCGGCTGTGCCGGTGACCTACAACATTGACCCGACCCACACCTACCCGAGCTTCTCGGCGGACCACCTCGGTGGGCTGTCGGTCTGGCGCGGCAAGTTTCGCAAGTCCAGCGGCAAGATCGTGCTCGACCGCGTGGCGAAGACCGGGACGGTATCTGTAACGATCGATACTGCCTCGATCGACTTCGGCCTCGAAAAGATGGATGAGCACGCGCGCTCGCCCGACATTTTCGATGTGGAGAAGTTTCCGACTGCGAACTACGAGGGAACGCTGGCGGGCTTCAAGGATGGAGCGCCTACAGAAGTCCAGGGCAACCTGACGCTGCACGGGGTCACCAAGCCGGTGAAGCTTACGATCCACACCTTCCTGTGCAAGCCCAATCCGATGAGCAAGAAGGAAACCTGCGGCGCCGACGCGTCGGCCACGTTCAGCCGCGCCGACTTCGGCGTGAGTTACGGGCAAGCGTACGGTTTCAATCAGACGGTGACTCTGGATATCCAGGTCGAGGGCATTCGCGCCGAGTGACCGGGCCGATGGCGGCCCGGCCCTGTCGGGTCGCCGTCATTGCAGGGCGGGTCAGGGATAGAGCCCGTGGATGCGGCCGAACAGCCGCGCAAGGCCGAATACCGCGTCGATCGTCGGCGTCTCGACGCCCACGCGTTCGCCTATTTCCCTGACAGCGCCGACGATGCCGTCCAGCTCGATGGCGCGACCTGCCTCGACATCCTGCAGCATCGAGGTCTTGAAGGCGCCAAGCCTGCGTGTGATCACGTGGCGGCTGACAGGCGTCTGGTCGATCCGGCAGTCGATGCGTTCGCCAATTGCGCCGGCCTCGAGCATCGCGCGACAGCAGAAATCACGAACGAGCTCGTCGTCCAGCACCCGATCCATCGTCGCGCCGGTGATCGCAGAGACGGGATTGGCCGTCATGTTCCCCCACAGCTTGTACCAGAGGTCGTGCTGGACCCGGGGCGAGCAGGTGATCTCGAACCCGGCAGCACCGAACAGCGCCGCCAGCCGCTCGACCCGCTCGGACTCGCCCCCCCGCGGCTCGCCAATGATCAGGCCCCGTCCCATCTTGTGGTCGACCAACCCCGGCTCTGGCGTCGAGGTACTGACATGGACGACGCAGCCGACGACGTGGTGGAGCGGGATCGCCCGCGCGATGCCGCCACCCGGATCGACGGACTGAAGTGGCCGGCCCTGCAGGACAGGCAGCGCCTCGCTGAACCACCACGGGACACCGTTCATGGCCGGCAGAACCATCGTGTCGCGACCGAGCAGCGGCGTAAGCGATGGTGCCAGCGCGGGCAGCGAATGGCCTTTCACGGCGATCACGATCAGGTCCTGGACGCCGAGGTCGTTCGCCTCGTCGGACGCCCTCGCCGGAGCCTGCAGCAAGGCGCCGTGCTCGCGCAGCCGCCAGCCGTGGGAGCGCAGCGCAGCGAGTGTCGCCCCGCGGGCGAGTGCGGTCACTTCGCAACCACCAGTCACGGCGAGCCGCGTGCCGAGGAAGCCGCCAATGGCGCCGGCGCCGACGATGCAGATTTTCATGATTGGGCGAAGCTCGCTCGGTGAGATACCTGCGCATCATAGTCGCAGGTGGCCGCGCCCGGCACGTACACTAGTGAGGTGATGGCGCGCCTTCGTGCACGTGGCGGTTGCGGAACAGCTGCGCGCGTTCAGCGCCGAGTACGCAGCTGAGTGCGACCAGTCCGCAGCACAGCGCGCCGACAGGCAGGAACAGTACCGAGCCAGACCATTGGTGGCCGATGAGGGATGCCACTGCGGCGCCCCCGATTGTCGAGATCACGCCCTGCAAAGACGCCGCGCTGCCTGCAATGGCTCCCATCGGCTGTATCGCGATGGCCCCGAAGTTCGAAACCGCCAGGCCGAAGCACGCCATCGTCAGCGACTGCATCACGGTGAACACCACGAGCGTGTCGTAACCGGTGTACGCGATGGCCGCGTGCGTTGCCGTCACGACGAGAAATCCGATCAGCGCGCTGTGGGAGATCAGGTGCATTCCGAGGCGTTCAACCAGCCTGGAGTTCGCGAAGGAGGCCACCGCCATGGTTCCGGCGCAGGCGGCGAAAGCACCGGCCATCAATTGAGGTGCATGGAAGGCGCCGGCAAAGATCTGTGGCAGGGTACTCACGAAGGCCAGTAGCGAACCGAACATTGCGGTCATCGCGAGCGTGTAGAGGATCGAGGTCGGCTCGATGAGGACGAACCGGGCCGCCGCGCCGAGGTGCGAAAGGCTCAGTGGCCGGCGCCGCTCCGGCGGCAGCGTCTCCGGCAGTCGCAGTGCCACCCAGACGGCGACGGTGCTCGCGTACAGCGCCAGAAAGCCGAAGATGCCGCGCCAGCTGACGACGCTCAACAGCAGCTGGCCGATGCTCGGCGCGATGATCGGTGCCAGCAGGAAGACGATGAAGATCGTCGACATGACCCGCGCCATCGTCGGCCCGCTGTAGATGTCGCGTACGATCGAGCGCGACACGACGCTGCCCGCGGCCACGGCGATTCCCTGGGCGAGGCGCGCGATCAACAGAAGGCGCAGGTTCGGCGCGAGGCTCGCGACCAGCGAGAGGATGACGTAGACGCCAAGCCCGGTCAGCAGTATCGGGCGACGGCCATAGCGATCCGCCAGCGGTCCGTAGACGAGCTGGCCTGCGCCGGTGCCCATCACGAACAGGGTGATGATCCACTGCAGGTGGTTTTCCTCGGCGACGCCGAATGCCTGGCCGATCAGCGGCAGCGCCGGCAGCATCGCGTCGATCGCGATGGCATGCAGGGACATGGTCGCCGCCATCATCGCGACAAATGCGCCGAAGCCTGGAACGGGGCGGGCAGCGGGCTTTTCGGGCGACGGGCTGATCATATGCGGCCGGGCGGTTGGGTGCGATAGTCTACTGGATCGGCGCCGTGCTCCAGCTGCGCTATGCTCTGAACTGAAGAATCGCCGCGTCCGTTGTCGGCGAGCCGGGGTCCAGCTATGGGTAATCCTCCCGACGGCGCAGACTCGCCCGCGCGCCCCGCGTCCTCGCCGTGCCTTGCGGCCGAGCTCGACAGCCGCGGTGACGTCGCCATCGACCCCGTGCAGGCGCGCGACGTCGCGCGCTGGCGCAAGGCGGAGCGGGAACGACTGATCGCACTGCGCGTCTCGTTGCCGGGCGATGAGCGCGACCACCTGACCGCCGAAATCGGTCATCAGCTCGACGCGATACTGGCCGGCGTCGATCAACCGGTGGCCAGCGTCTACTGGCCGATTCGGGGCGAGCCGGACCTGCGCGGCTGGATGACGCGTGCGCATGCGCGCGGCGTCGCGCTGGCACTGCCGGTCGTGGTCGCGCCGGCCAGCCCGCTCGAGTTTCGGCGCTGGCGGCCTGGCTGCCGCATGGAACATGGCGTGTGGCGGATCCCACAACCGGCCGAGCGAATCCTCATCACGCCGACGGTCACGGTCGCGCCGCTGGTGGGCTACGACCCGGCGTGCTACCGACTCGGCTACGGCGGAGGCTTCTTCGACCGGACGCTGGCGTCGCTCGCGCCGCGCCCGATCGCGGTCGGCGTGGGCTACGAGGCGCTCGCCATCGTGACCATCTTCCCTCAAGCCGTGGACATCCCGATGGACTGGATCCTGACGGGGGCGCGACCTGCGGTGTCCCGTCGCTGACGGGTTGCGGTTGCGTTCCCGGCGGCGTCAGACGACCAGTCGGTCGCGAGAGCGAACGTCGTCGTGGCACTCGCCTCTATCGTCGCAGTCGGCGCCCGGGTCGGCGACGAAAAGAGGCACGCGAACGTGAGACGCCCGTCAGCGAAGCCAGCAATCCCGCGACCCTTCCCCGTCACATGGGTGGCGCTGCACCCGCTGTGCGACGCTCGATTATCTCGTATCGCTCGGCCAGAGCCTGACGTTCCCGCGGGGCGCAGTCATGCCCTGCGACGACCTTGTTGGGCGGCTCCGCACCTTGTGGGATCGGGCCTAAATCGAGGCAGAAACCCTCGCGCTGGGGCTGGCCAAGGAAGTTGGGCCGCGCGGCAACTACCGCGCGCACCGCCACACCGTCAACCCTTGCCGCGAGAAGCTGTGGGACAGCCGCTATTTCCGGGCGCGGCTGCCGTTGAGCACGGACGATCGCCCCGACCAGGACCTCCTCGAGCGCATCGACGCGGATGTCCGCGCACTGTTAGCGGGCCACGTCGCCGTGCCGCTGGATGTCGACCTCGCGCATGCCCTGGCCGACATCCGCGCGCGCTTCGCCGCCAGTCGCCCGGGCTGATGATTCAGCCGATTTCGAAGCCAGTCAGAACGTTGACGACGTTGACGCCGACATCGGCCACTGCATACCCACCTTCCAGCACGAACAGAGTCGGCAGGTCGAGTCTCGAGATCATCCGGCCGTAGGTCGAGAAGTCCGCCGAGCGTAGCTTGAAGAAGCTGATCGGGTCGGCTTCGTACGTGTCGACGCCGAGTGAAACCACGAGCGCGTCGGCACCATGGGAGGCTACGCGCGCCAGTCCCGTCTCGAGCGCCGCCGACCAGGCCTCGAACGTCGACCCGGCGGGCAGCGGCAGATTGAGCGTGCAGCCTGCGCCGCGGCCGGCGCCGCTCTCGTCCGCGTATCCGGAGAAGTACGGAAACGCCTCGCGCGGATCTCCGTGCACCGATACGAACAGCACGTCGTCGCGATCGTAGAAGATGTCCTGCGTGCCGTTGCCATGATGGAAGTCGACGTCGAGGATCGCGACGCGGTTCGCGCCCCTGTCGCGCAGCGACTGCGCGGCGATCGCTGCGTTGTTCAGGAAGCAGTAGCCGCCATACAGGTCATGCGCCGCGTGATGGCCCGGAGGACGGCAAAGCGCGAACGCACTCCGTTCGCCGGCGCCAAGCTGCGCCGCAGCCGTCAGCGCCACGTCGGCCGCCGCCTGCGCCGCCTCCCAGGTGCCGGGGCCGATAGAGGTTTCGCCGGCCATCGCGTAGTAACCGAGCTGCCCGGTGATCGACAGCGGCCGCCGCTGTGCCATGCGCCGCGCCGGCCAGCAGTCCGGGATGGCTTCGCCGCGATTGCCCGCCGCGGACCAGTCCTGCCACGCCCGGCCGAGGAACTCGACGAACCCCGTGTCATGCACGCGCAGCACGGGCTCCAGGCCGTGACGCAGTGGCGCAATCACCTCGCCGAGCCTCACCGCACGCACCTGGTCGAGCACGAACTGCGCACGTTCGGGGCACTCATGTGGCGATACGAGCAGGCCACCGTGCAGCTCGGTGCGCACGTTGCGCAGCTTGTGATCGTCGGTATAGACCGTCTTCAAGCGAGTCTCCCCGGGGCTCAGTGGAATCGGGCGTGAACGAGCAGGTACGCCGTCCGGCCCGGCGATGGCTCGTAGTAACGGCTGTTCGTCTCGTTGACGATCACCGTTCCTACGTAACGGCGATCGAGCACATTGTCGAGGCGAGCCGTCTCGCCCAGCGTCCAGCGACCCAGCCGTTGGGTCAGGCCGACCCGTAGGTTCGTTGTCCAGTACCCGGCAGCTACGGCCAAGTTACGGTCATCCGCGTAGATCTGGCTGCGCCCGATCGTTTCGGCCGTGGCCGACACGGCATCGCCCATCGAGTGCCAACTCAGGCCCGCGTAGAGAGCGTTCAGCGGAACAGCCGGCAGGCGGCTGCCGGCGGCGACGGTCACCGGCACGCAGGGCGTCACGGCGCAGGCGCTGTATGGCGCGAGCGTCACGGCGTGCAGATAGGTGTAGGCGAGGGTGGCAGTCGTACGCGTCGTGAGATTCGCCTCGAGGCTCAACTCGGCTCCGCGGCGCTCGGTGGGGCCAATATTCTCAAGCACCGATCGGCCACCGGAGTTCGCCCGCACGGCAAGCTCATTCTCGGTGCGGATATAGAACGCAGCGACCGTGCCGCGGACGCGCTCGCCGCGTGCCTTGACGCCCAGCTCGTAGTTGTCGCTGCGTGCCGCCTGTAGCGCCGTGTTGAGTCCCGGCAGGCTGCCGTTCGTCGAGCGGTAGGCGATGTCGTTCAGCGTAGGCGTTTCGAAGCCGCGGCCGTAGGAGGCGTAGCTGGTTAGGCCCTCGCGTATGCGGAAAGTGACCCCGGCAACCGGGCTGGAGCCGCTGTACCTGACGCTGGTGAGGGGCGCACTGGCCAGGAGGTGGTCGTGCGACTCGACCAGCACCTCGCTGTGGCGTAGCCCAACGATCGAGCGCCAGCGCGCGCCGGGATCCCACTGCACCTGAACATACTGGTCGAAAGCGTGCACTTGGTTGCCGTCGTCGCGGCGCAGAACACCGACGACCCCAAGCTCGCTGCCGGCAAAGTTCAGGTACCCACGGCGGGCTTCATCCAGCGCGTCATAGCTCACGCCGACTGTGAATGTCAGCGGTGTGCCAAGGGGTGCGCGTTGGTCAGTGAAGCGCAGCTCGCCGCCGCGGTAGTCGCGGCCAAGGTCGATGATGCCGCCTGGATGGGTCGCGCTCGCGGATTCGATGGCCTTCAGGATCGCCTGAAACTGGGTCGTGTGCCGGTGGCCTGCGTAGGCGGTTAGCGTGAGCGCGTCTGTCTCGCTGAGGCGCGATTCGAGGGACACGCCCACCTGTTCCTGGGCGAGGCTCTTGCGCGTGTTGTAGAGCAAGGCGTTCGCGCCCGCCTGGCGTGGGTCGGTCGCCACCTGTGCGGTGGTCAGGCCGAGCGGATCCTCCACCGGCGGAGTGCCGATCGCATTGGCGACGAGCGTGAGCCGCGTGCCGGGACTCAAGTCCACGTGCAGCTTCGCGTTCGCGGTGTTGCGCTCGGCGCGGCTGTGATCGCGGTAGCCGTCCGTCGTGAAGTGGGCGGCGTCGAACGTGTAGTTCAGCGAGCCATTAGTGCCGCCGTCACGCAGCAGGTAGCGCTGAGTGCCGAGGCTGCCGCCCTCAAGCGTGGCCTCCGATACGCCGCCGAGCGGGGAATCGGCGGTGTAGATCGCGATGACGCCGCCGGCGGAGTTTCCATACAGCGCTGAGAAGGGTCCACGCAGGATCTCGACGCGGTCGGCGCCGCTCAGGTCGAAGTGCGAATACTGGCCTTGTCCATCGGGCATCGTCGCCGGAATTCCGTCCGCGTAAAGGCGGATGCCTCGCGCCCCGAAACTGGAGCGGGCGCCGAAGCCACGGATCGACAGTTGCAGGTCCTGAGCGTAGTTCTGTCGGTTCTGAACCGAAAGGCCCGCGATGCCAGCGAGACTCTCCGACAGGTTGACACCAAGGCCCTGGCGTAGCGCGGCACCATCGACCCGGCTGACCGAGGCCGGTACGTCTAGGCTCGCCTGCGGTACCCGGGTGGCCAGCACGACCACATCGGCGAGTTCGGCCGCCTTCGCGTCCCCACACCAAGGAGTCGCGAAGGCCGGCAGGAAGAAGACGATCTTTAAGTGGGACATGGCGGATTCCGTGACCTTTCAGGCGCAGCAGACTAGCATCCGCAGCCCCCCAGGGTGCCGCTCCGGCGCCATCTTCAGCTGGCGAATAACCGGATTCGCTCGACCACCCGGTTCACCACCTCGTCCAGCCCCTGACCGGTCTTAAGGTTGGTAAACACGAACGGTCGGTCCGGACGCATCCGCCGAGAATCTCGGTCCATGACCTCGAGCGATGCGCCGACCATTGGCGCAAGGTCGATCTTATTGATCACCAGCAGGTCGGAGCGAGTGATTCCGGGTCCGCCCTTGCGTGGAATCTTGTCTCCGGCAGCGACGTCGATCACGTAGATCGTGAAGTCCGAAAGCTCCGGACTGAACGTCGCAGCGAGGTTGTCGCCGCCGCTCTCCACGAATATGACCTGCAGGTTCCCGAACCTGCGCACCAGCTGGTCCACCGCCTCCAGGTTGATCGATGCATCTTCACGTATCGCGGTGTGCGGGCAGCCACCGGTCTCGACGCCGATGATCCTCTCCGGCGCCAGAGCCTCGTTACGCACGAGGAACTGGGCATCTTCCTCGGTATAGATGTCGTTGGTGACGACGGCAATGTGGAAGTCGTCGCGCAGTGCCCGGCAAAGGCCCAGCGTGAGCGCTGTCTTGCCGGAGCCTACAGGCCCGCCGATGCCGACGCGCAGTGGGCCGTGGCGCGAGTCAGGAGCGGAAGAGTCGTGTGTACTGGGTTTCATGATTCATCGATGCGAGGGTGAATCCGGGCAACAGGTTGCTGCAATCGTCGGGCGCGCGGGCCATCGCTCGCGTGGCGGTCGCGTGGAGTCGCCCGCCCAGGTCCAGAAGCAGCCGCTGGCCCGCCTGCTGGCCGAGCGGCACCGCCTTCATGGCGGCGAGTACCGCGCTTTCGAGCCAGGCCCACAGATACGCGACCACGGCGTCGTGGACCGCGATGCCGCGATGCTGGGCGAGCGCCGACCACGCCGTCGGGTAGCACAGCCGCAGGTCGCGATCGAGCTGCTCGAGCAACGCCTGCGTCGACACCGATACGCCGGCATCGTCGCGCACCAGTGCTAGCATCGAGCGTCCCATTTGCTGGGTTTCCGCGTACAGCTCACGCGTCTCGCGACTGGCGAGGAAGCGCTCACTCAGCTGTCTGATTGCGTCTGCGTCGTTCGCGGCCCACGCCTGCATCAGGTGTGTGACCCAGGTCGCGTCCCATGCGCCGATGCCCGCCTCCAGCGTGACCGCGAGCCAGTCCGCGGCGGATGCCTCGTCATGGACGAGGCCTGCCTCGATGGCCCATTCCAGGCCTTGCGAATAGCTGAACGCACCCACCGGCAATGTCGTGCTCGCCAGCTGAAGCACCTGGGCGAGTGTTGCGCTCACGAACGGCGGTACTCATGGATGATTGGCGCGAGCCGCGCGCTATCGGCAGTGTGCGCATGGGAGTGGCCGTAGGCGCCGCCTTCGGGTTCGAACGGCGCATCGATGCGGAACGGCGCGAGGTCCAGGTTCGCCAACATCCGTTCCAGCACCGTGTCGTCCGAAATGCGCAACGCACCGTCACAGATCTGCACGGCAACGTGGCGGTTACCGAGGTGATAGGCGGCGCGCGCCAGGCGGGTTGCGTCATCGATCCGGGCCTCGAGCAGCGATTCGCGGGCCGCTACCACGACAACGACGCGACCATCCTCCGCCTGTAGGCGGTCACCGTCGCGCAGGTGCGTGCCGCGCGGCAGCACGACGGCCGCCTCTGCGCCACTATCGAGACGAACCAGCAGCCGGCTGCGCGTGCGCTGCTCGTAGGTAAGGCAAAGCCGATCGGCCACGGCGGCGCTGGGGTCCGAAGACGGCTTGAGCCGTAGCGGCGTCGCTTGCGGGTTCATCGATCGTGGCCTAGAAGAGGAAGTAACGCTGTGTCAGCGGCAGCTCGGTCGCCGGCTCGCAGGTCAGCAGTTCGCCGTCCGCACGCACCTCGTAGGTTTCCGGGTCCACCTCGAGCCGTGGAGTGGCATCGTTGTGGACCATGTGCCGCTTGCCCAGATGCCGCGTGCCGCTGACAGCGACCAGTCGCTTGGACAGGCCGAGCGAACGGATGGCGGGTTCCTCGAGCGCGGCTGCCGAGACGAACGTCACCGAAGTGCGCAGTGCAAGGCCAAAGGCGCCGAACATGGGGCGGTAATGCACCGGTTGCGGGGTCGGAATCGACGCGTTCGGGTCCCCCATCGGGGCGAGTGCGATCATGCCTCCCTTGATGACCAGACTCGGCTTTGCGGCGAAGAACGCCGGGGCCCATAGCACGAGGTCGGCGAGCTTGCCCGGCTCGACGGAACCCACGATCGACGAGATGCCGTGGGTGATCGCCGGGTTGATCGTGTACTTGGCGATGTAGCGACGCACGCGTGCGTTATCGCTGTGGGCAGTATCCGCGGCCAGCGCGCCGCGCTGCAGGCGCATCTTGTGGGCGGTCTGCCAGGTCCGCGTCACGACCTCCCCGACGCGCCCCATCGCCTGCGAATCCGAAGACATCATCGAGAAAACGCCGAGGTCATGAAGGATATCCTCGGCGGCTATGGTCTCGCGGCGGATGCGGGACTCTGCGAACGCGACGTCTTCGGCGATGGCTGGATCCAAGTGATGGCACACCATCAGCATGTCGAGATGTTCGTCGATCGTGTTGACCGTGTACGGCCGTGTCGGGTTGGTGGAACTCGGCAGTACGTTCGGCTGTCCCGCCGCTCGGATGATGTCCGGCGCGTGGCCGCCGCCGGCCCCCTCGGTGTGAAAGGTGTGAATCGTGCGGTCGCCGATCGCCGCGAGGGTCGTCTCGACGTAGCCGGACTCATTGAGCGTATCGGTATGGATCGCGACCTGCACGTCAAGTTCGTCTGCCACACGCAGGCAGGTGTCTATCGCCTTCGGGGTGGTGCCCCAGTCCTCATGCAGCTTCAGGCCGATCGCGCCGGCCCGGACCTGCTCGCGCAGCGGCGCGGGGTCGCTCGCGTTGCCCTTGCCGAAGAAGCCGAGGTTGACCGGGAAGGCCTCGGCGGCCTCGAGCATGCGGTGCAGGTGCCACGGGCCCGGTGTACAGGTCGTCGCGGCAGTGCCGGTGGCGGGGCCGGTGCCGCCACCGAGCATCGTAGTGATGCCGGATGCAAGGGCATCCTCGACCTGCTGCGGGCAGATGAAGTGGATGTGCGCGTCGATTCCGCCGGCGGTCAGCAGCTTGCCTTCGCCCGCGATGATCTCGGTGCCTGCGCCGATCGGGATGTCGACGCCCGGCTGCACGTCGGGGTTGCCGGCCTTGCCGATGCGCCAGATCAGTCCATCCTTGAGGCCAATATCGGCTTTGACGATGCCCCAGTGGTCGACGATCACGACATTGGTGATCACGGTGTCGGCGACGGTCGCGCTCGTCTGCTGCCCCTGACCCATGCCGTCGCGGATCACCTTGCCGCCGCCGAACTTCACTTCCTCGCCGTAGGTCGTCAGGTCCCGCTCGATCGTGATCCACAGGGCAGTATCAGCGAGGCGGACCCGGTCACCCGTGGTGGGGCCGTACATCTCCGCGTAGGCCCGCCGGTCGATGCGTGTCGACATCAGAGTGGTCCTTGGATGCGGCCGTTGAAGCCGTAGACACGCCGCGCACCCGAATACGCGACCAACCGAACGGTACGGGTCTGGCCTGGCTCGAAGCGCACCGCTGTTCCCGCGGCGATATCCAGCCGGAAGCCGCGTGCGGCAGCACGGTCGAACTTCAACGCGTCGTTGACCTCATGGAAGTGGAAGTGGGAGCCGACCTGGATCGGGCGGTCGCCGCCGTTGGCGACCGTGAGCGTCACGCCGGGGCGACCTACGTTGATCTCGATGTCACCGGGTAGCACGTCGATCTCTCCTGGCAGCATCCGTCCTCCTAGACGATGGGTTGGTGGACGGTGACGAGCTTCGTGCCGTCGGGAAAGGTTGCCTCGACCTGGATCTCGGGGATCATCTCCGCGATGCCGTCCATCACGTCGGCACGTGTCAGCACCGTCTGGCCGAAGCTCATCAACTCCGCGACGGTACGGCCGTCGCGCGCGCCCTCCAGGATGGCCGCGCTGATATATGCGATCGACTCGGGATAGTTGAGCTTCACGCCGCGCGCACGGCGGCGCTCGGCCACGAGCGCAGCGGTGAATATCAGCAGCTTGTCCTTCTCGCGTGGCGTCAGTTCCATCGAGGTTTCCTGCTAGACCGACCAGATACGAGGCGCCGTCGCCGCATTGCCCAGATACGCTGGCCGCAGCAGCGACCAGAGCCGGACGAACCACTCGAAGGCCGCTTCCGTTGACGGCCCCAGGTAACGTGCGAGCAGGACCTCCGGCAGCTGCGTGACGGCACCTCGTCCCGCCCGCGGCGGGTCCATAGCGCGACACGCGTCCAGCAGCGACCGATCGGCGAGCGGGCCTGCGGCCCACAGTGTGCCGAACACCGGTTGGCCCGAAAGGCCCGCGCTGGCTGACAGCAGCGGAGCACCGCCGTCGAACGTGCCGCGTTCTTCCCAGCGCAGTCGACCGGCGCAGCGCAGCGTTGTTACCGTTTCAAGCCGACCCGTCGTGAACCGCTCTCCGGATGCCGTGCGGCCGAGGCACCACAGGTCCCAGCCGAGCATACGCGAGTCATTCTCCAGTTCCATCTCGAGCGTAGCGCGGGCCCGCGCACCTTCGTAGACGATCGCTTCGCGCGGCAGGTACTCGAGCCGCGCACCTTGGCTCGCAAGCAGTCGCGTCGTCATGGACGCCCCAGAATGGTGCGCGCGATACCACTTGGTCGCGCCGGGGGTCGTCAGCAGCGCATGCGCGTCGGGTCCGCAGGACGCGTCGATCCGCAGGCGATCGCCGGCGACGATGCCTGCCGGTGGGTGCAGCAGGATTGCGTGACACGGCGCCTCGCCTTCCGGATGAAGGGCGCGCTGGACGAGAAGGGGCCCACTGTGGCGCTGGCGCGCAAGCACGGTGCGTTCGCCGCGGCGCTCGAAGGACAGTGAGAGGTCGGCGCGCCAGCCCGCGCTGACGCCAGTCGCGGGCGTCGCGTCAGTGCGTGGATCGGTCGAGTTCGTCGACCTGTTCGTCTCGGGCGAGGCAGAACTCGAGCGTGTCATTTAGGCGCTGCAGCAGGTCGTGAAGGGGCTCACCCTCCCGTCGTGTCAGCGCCACCCAGAACTTGTTGGCATCGGACGCGACGGCGGCGCAGTCGATCGTATCGATACGGCCGACGTCGATTGTGCCACCCGACGTGATGAATCGGTTCAGTACCGGAAACGGGGTCTTCTGTTCCATGGAGCTTCTTACTTCGCGCGTCGTCAGTGAGCTATCCCGCCAGGGACGTCTTGCAGGGTGTATCGGAGGTCAGGTCACCAACGGTGGCCCGCGGGGTGCCGGGGAGCGCGCTTCGAACCGGTACGCTGGAGTCGGCGGCAGAGGCTCGCTGGTGCGCAGGTTGACGACCGGGACATCGTCGAACACGGCGAATATCCGGTCTACAAGTTCAGGGGTGCCCGTGACGCGCATGCGATCACCATCGCCCGCAGCGACGTCCTCGGGCTTGGGAGTCGTGGCTCCGACCGTCCGCTGGGTGGCAACGCCCTCGGCCGGCGTCGCGGCGGCGTCTGTGCGCTGCGGGTCGCGATCGGCCGCATGCATGCTCTCAGGCGGGTGGGCGCACAGCAGTAGCAGTGATAGCAGCAGTGTCACGGGTGCTCGACAGGCAGAGTAACGCGTCTGGATCAATGTCAGGGCCTTCGGGACCCCTTTTACGACGGCACCGGGCACCCCGCAATGGGGTGCGCAGTGCAGGGCATTCAGGGAATGGATCATGCCGCGATCTCGGCGCATTGATTCGCACAGGCGGCGTACGCCACCGCGCAGGCTTTGCAGGACTCCTGATGTTCGGCGTGCCCGCGGCACTCGCCCTCACACGGCTCGCAGATCTCGCGCGCGACGTTGGCAGCACGCGGTAACCGCGGTGAAGGCTGCGCAGCAACTGCGTTACGCACACGGCGGATCGCGGCGTCGACCAAAGACCAGCCGCCGGGGTGAAGGTGGTGCTGCATCAAATGCGCGGTCGCGAGGGCATGCCCCCGGTGGCCAGCAGCAAATCGCGGCGTTGCATGGACTGTCCTGAGTGCCAATGGGGATGCGTCGCCGGTCGGCTTGCGGCAATTATGGCATCGGCGGCGCGTAGCCCGGCGCGCCGGCCGTCAGGCTTTTCCGAAGTGACATCCGTGCGAGCGCCGCAAATGCGAGGGTTGCGGGCGATGCGCCGACGCTGCGATGCGCGACCGCCAGCTCGGCGAGGCCAGCGTAGCCATGGATCGGAAGGAACACGATGTTGTCGAGCCCAATGCAGGCCACCGATCTTGGAACGGGCACGACGCCATAGCCAGCGGCCGCCATGGCGATCGCCGAGATGAAATCTCGCACCCGGTGCGCGAGCTTCGGCTCGAACCCACCGCTGGAGGCCAGCGCGGCGAGGTGTTCAGCAAATCCCGCACTCTCGTCGAACTGCGGGATGATGAACGGCTGGTCGGCGAGCGCGTGCAGATCGACCCGGCGCTGGGCGAGCGGGTGATTGGCTGCCACCGCGAGCAGCATCGACTCGCGGTGCACTACGCTTGCGGTGATTCCGTCCGGATAGCTCGCTCTGGGTCGCACGAACGTGACGTCGAGCAGTCCGTCGCGCAGCGCGGTCAGCTGCTTCGGGGTCTCCATCGCCGTGATCTGGATCTGCACGTCCGGCCGCGCCTGGCGGAAGTACTGGAGCGTCGATGACAGCACGCCGCTCAGCGCCGCCGAGACGACGTAGCCGATTTCCAGCCGCCCCACCTCGCCGCGGCCCGCGCGCCGGGCGGCTGCCTCCGCCCGGTCGATTTGCTGCAGCGCGATGCGCGCTTCGGTGAGCAGCGCCTGACCCGCCTCGGTGAGGGTGACCGCCGCGCGCCGGCCGCGATTGAGCAGGCGAGTGCCCAGGCGGCGTTCAAGGTCCTGCAGCTGCCGGCTCAAGGCCGACTGAGCGAGGTCCAGTCGGTCGGCTGCCCGGCCAAAATGCAGGTCCTCCGCAAGTGCCACGAAGACGCGGAGTTGGCGAGTCTCGAGCACTTCTATCCTTGATCTCAATTAAGCATTATAAATGACATTTATGACATTGAATATCATTAAAGGCGTCTGGCCTAATCGCGTGCAGCCGCCGCGGCTGTCCCGGCGACCCGTCAATCCAGAGGACCGAACCCATGGCAGATCAAGAGAGCGGCCCGAGCTTCGACTGGAGCGATCCGTTCCTGTTCGACGCACAGCTAAGCGACGAGGAGCGCCTAATCCGTGACAGCGCCCGCGACTTCGCCCAGGCAGAGCTGCAGCCGCGCGTCACGGAGGCCTACCTGCAGGAAAAGACCGACCCGTCGATCTTTCGCCAGTACGGGGCCCTCGGCCTGCTGGGCATCACCCTGCCGGCGGAATACGGCGGGGCGGGCGCGTCGTACGTTGCCTACGGGTTGGTCGCGCGCGAGATCGAGCGTGTGGATTCGGGCTATCGCTCGATGATGAGCGTGCAGTCGTCGCTGGTGATGTACCCGATCTACGCATTCGGCAGCGAGGCGCAGCGGCGCAAGTACCTGCCGAAGCTCGCTTCCGGCGAACACGTCGGCTGCTTCGGCCTGACCGAGCCCGGCGCCGGCTCCGACCCGGGCGGCATGCGCACGCGCGCCGAGAAAACCGCGAGCGGCTATCGTCTTGTCGGCTCGAAGATGTGGATCTCCAACAGCCCCATCGCCGACGTGTTCGTCGTCTGGGCGAAGTCCGCAGCGCATGGCGGCGCGATCCGTGGCTTCGTGCTCGAGAAGGGCATGAAGGGACTGTCGGCACCCAAGATCGAGGGCAAGCTGTCGCTGCGCGCCTCCATCACCGGCGAGATCGTGATGGATAACGTCGAGGTGTCGGAAGATGCCCTGCTGCCGAGCGTGTCGGGCCTGCGCGGCCCCTTCGAGTGTCTCAATCGCGCGCGTTACGGCATCGCATGGGGCGTCATGGGCGCCGCCGAGGACTGCTGGCACAGGGCCCGCAGCTATGGCCTCGAGCGCATCCAGTTCAACCGCCCGCTCGCGCAGACGCAGCTCTTCCAGAAGAAGCTTGCCGACATGCAGACCGAGATAGCGCTCGGGCTGCAGGCGGCGCTACGCGTAGGACGGCTGTTCGACGAGGGCAATGTCGCGCCGGAGATGATCTCGCTGATCAAGCGCAACAATTGCGGCAAGGCACTGGACATCGCCCGCGTCGCGCGCGACATGCATGGCGGCAACGGCATATCCAGCGAGTATCACGTGATGCGCCACGCGCAGAACCTGGAGACCGTGAACACGTATGAGGGCACGCACGACGTCCACGCGCTGATCCTTGGCCGTGCTCAGACCGGCCTGCAGGCGTTCTTCTAGGAGCGCCGCGTGAACGCGCCACTTGCCGGACTGCGGGTCGTCGAGCTCGCCCGCATCCTCGCAGGTCCCTGGATCGGCCAGACACTGGCGGATCTGGGCGCTGACGTGGTGAAGGTCGAGTCGCCCGAAGGCGACGATACCCGTAAGTGGGGGCCACCGTTCGTGACGGCCGAGGACGGTACGCCGATCGACGCGGCCTACTATCACTGCTGCAACCGCGGCAAGCGGTCGGTCGTTGCGGATTTCCGCTCGGCCGAGGATCTTGCGTTGGTGCATGGGCTGATCGATCGTGCCGATGTTGTCATCGAGAACTTCAAGACTGGTGGCCTCGAGAAGTTCGGCCTCGACTACGCGAGCCTCGCCGGCCGGCATCCGCGTCTGATTTACTGCTCGGTCACGGGCTTCGGCCAGGATGGACCGTACCGCGAGCGGGCCGGCTACGATGCGATGATCCAGGCAATGAGCGGCGTGATGGACCTGACCGGCGAACCGGACGGTAGCCCGCAGAAGATCGGCGTCGCATTTGCCGACATCTTCACCGGCGTCTATGGGGTCATCGCGGTGCAGGCGGCCCTCGCCCAACGCGAGCGTACCGGTCGCGGCCAGCACCTGGACATGGCGCTGATGGACGTCATGGTGTCCGTACTCGCCAACCAGTCCCTCAATTATCTCGTCTCCGGACAGGTGCCGCGTCGGCTCGGCAACTCACATCCCAATATCGTTCCGTATCAGACCTTTGCCGTTGTCGACGGACACGTCATGGTGGCCGTCGGCAACGACTCGCAGTACCGGCGCTTCTGCGAGGTGCTCGGCCGGGGCGAGCTTGCCACGGACGAGAGATATGCCGCGAATGCGAACCGCGTGCGCCATCGCGCGACGCTCGTACCGCAGCTCGCGACGCTGCTTGCGGCCTGGCCGCGCGATACGCTGCTCGGACGGCTCGAGGCCGTCGGCGTGCCGGCAGGACCCATCAACACCGTGGCTGATGTCTTTGCCGATCCGCAGGTGATCCATCGCGGGATGCGCGTCGACCTGACGGCACCTGGGGTTGCCGGGGGCACGGTGCCGAGCGTGCGTACGCCGATTCGCTTCTCGGCCGCACAGCTCGCGCTCGGCCGGCCGTCGCCGCGTCTGGGTGAGCATACCGCGGAGATCCGGCGCGAACTCGGCCTCTAGTGCGCTGGCCTTGCCCCTGAATTCCATGTGCCTGTTTGACTGGATGACATCCCCATGAGTGACGACAGCCGACTTAATCTGATTGGCGGCGAGTGGGTCCCGGGCGTCGGCACCCAGCCGAACGTGAACCCGTCCGACCTCGACGATGTAATCGGCGACTACGCCCAAGGAAGCGCCGCAGACGTCGATGCGGCTGTCAGTGCCGCGCAGCTCGCATTGCCGGCATGGAGCTACGGGGCCATGCAGCAGCGATCCGACCTGCTCGATCGGGTCGGCAGCACGATTCTCGCCCGGCGCGAGGCACTCGGCCGACTGCTGTCGCGCGAGGAGGGCAAGACGCTTGCCGAAGGCATCGGCGAGGTCGCCCGGGCCGGACAGATCTTCAAATTCTTTGCGGCCGAGGCGCTGCGGGTGCCCGGCGAGTCGCTCGAGTCGGTACGACCGGGAGTAGACGTTGACGTGCGACGTGAGCCGGTGGGCGTGGTCGGCCTGATCACACCTTGGAACTTTCCGATCGCGATCCCCGCGTGGAAGATCGCGCCTGCCCTCGCTTTCGGAAATGCGGTGGTGATAAAGCCGGCGGACATCACGCCGGGCTCCGTGCACGCGCTGGCCCAGATCCTGGCCGAGTGCGGCTGCCCATCAGGCGTGTTTAACCTCGTGATGGGGCGCGGGCGCGTCGTCGGTGAGGCGCTCGTCGCGCATCCGGGTATCTCGGCGCTGTCGTTCACCGGTTCCGTAGATGTGGGCCGCGACATCGTCGCGCGCAGCGCAGCCCGACAGCTGCGCGTGCAGGCTGAAATGGGCGGCAAGAATCCGATGGTGGTGCTTAACGATGCGAACCTCGACATCGCCCTGCCCGCGTGTGTGAATGCCGCGTTCTACTCCACCGGCCAGCGCTGCACGGCAGCGTCACGCTTCATCGTCGAGCGCGGCATCCTTGCGCAGTTCAGCGAGCGGCTGGTCAGGGCTGCGGGCGAACTTCGCGTCGGACATGCGCTCGAGCCGGAGACGCAGGTGGGTCCGGTCGTGTCCGCCTCGCAACTGGCCGGCAACCAGCAATATGTCGCGTTGGCCCGCGAGGAGGGCGCGACGGTCATCGGCGGTGAACTCGTCGAGCGGCAAACGCGGGGCCATTACATGCAGCCGGCGGTATTCCTCGGGGCCACCAATGCGATGCGCACCAGCCGCGAAGAGATCTTTGGTCCCTGCGCCTCGGTGATTGCGGCCGACGACTTTGAGCACGCGCTCGCGCTTGCGAACGACACGGCGTTCGGACTCAGCGCCGGGATTTGCACGACTAGCCTCAAGTCCTCGCGGGAGTTCACGCGTCGTGCGCGTGCGGGACTGGTGATGGTCAACCTCGCGACGGCGGGCGTCGACTACCACGTTCCATTCGGCGGTACGCGCGGCTCATCGTACGGCCCGCGTGAGCAGGGTCGCTACGCGGTGGAGTTCTACACAACGGTGAAGACTGCCTATACGCTCGCCTGAACGTCGGGTGCATACAGGCGGACCTCGTCCACTTCCATGACCGGAGTCTCCCACGGATGGCATGCGGCGAGTTCGCCGAGCAGCTGTGCGAGTCGCATACCGCTGCAGTTGGCCGCGACGTAGGTCTTTATCGTTGCGGTCGCCGATAGAGCGCGTTCGCCGACGGTCCCGACGACAGGCCGGGCGCCGGCCTGAGGCGTGAACGCCTCGAGTCCGAGTCCGATCTCGCAGACGCCCCGGTAGTGACCGAAGTCGCCCAGTTCGCCCGAGGATTCGATCAGCGTCAGGATTGGCGCGATGCCTGCGTCGGCGACGAGCGCGTCCAGGGCGCCGTCCGCGACGGCGCGCAGCGTTTGCGGGTGGATTGGGCAGTGGATCGTAATGCGGCGCACCGGGCGCAGGGTCGGCGTCATCGTCTTGCACTCGATGGAGGGTCGTGGTGACCCGCAGTCTACCGGGGGTGCGTACCGGTTGCTGGCAGCGTCGCGGGGCGTCAGCGCTTGCGCCGAGTCTTGACCTTCGGCGGCGTCTCGACGGCCGGGCGCGAGAAATCCACGATGAACTTGTCGCCATCGAACGTCGTCACCTTGCCGGTGAGGTCCGGGCGCACCCCGATGATCCGCGGCAGGGGGCCGCGCGCAGGCGTGACGATCACAAGGCGTATCGGCAGCGCACCCTCGTGGGCGAGCTTGAGGTGCGTGCCCAGCAGTACCTTGTGCCGCTCGGCGGAGGCGTCGGTCGAGATCGCGTCCTCGTAGCGCAGCACATCCTTGTGGGGATGGTCGAACTTGCTCGCATTGCAGCTGAGAACCACAGACCCATCGGTCGCGAGCGCCGACAGCACCGGCTGGCCGCGAGGGATCGTGGCGCGGTAGCGGGCGTATGCGTCGGCGAGTCTGAGCGGTTCCACAGGGCGTTCCTTGGCGGGCGGCCGGCGGTCCGCGGTGAGGCGCAGGCCGGCGTCGTGCACGGCGCGGTCGCCGGGGCGAGGGGTGGAGCTGCCGTCCGCAGCCAAACCAGGGGGGATATCGGCGCCGCGAAAAGGGCGCTGCCGGCGCCGCTACGGGGCGGCGGCGCGGTATCAGTCTAGCATGTCGTCCCGCCCGACCTGGGTCTGTCGGAACGACCGGGCTCAGCGCTTTTTCAACGCCTTTTCGCGCTTGGCGGCGCGCTTCTCGTCGGGCGTCTTGGCCGCCTTCTTCTTCACGTCCTTCTTCTTGTCCATTCCCTTGCTCATGGCGCTTCCTTCGGAGGTTCGGTTTCGCCTTCGCCCGGACGGGGGGCCTGGCGCTTGAGGAGCTTTTCGGCCTTCTCGCGCTTCTTAGCGGCTTCCCGCTGCTTCTTCATGTGCTGATAATTGGGCTTCGCCATGGGACTCCGCTGACGGATGCGACTCGTAGTCCTTCTACGATACTCCTTTGGGTTGCTGCGCATTTGCCTTAATTGCTCCGTCGGGGAGTCCGCTGCCCTCGACTGGGGCGGCCGGATGAGGCGCACTTGGGCTACATTGCCAGCGTCTGAGGAAGCGGGAGAACGCGCTTGGCTGAGACGTCGATCTGGGTAGATGCGGATGCTTGCCCGAAGGTAGTGCGGGAGATCCTGTGCCGGGCGGCCGAACGCACGCGGGTGCCGGTCACGTTCGTGGCCAACCAGTCGCTGGCGTTGCCACGGGTGCCGGGCCTGAAGATGCTGACGGTGTCGTCGGGCTTTGACGTCGCCGACCATGCGATCGTCGAGCGCGCTGGGGAAGGCGATCTTGTGATCACCTCGGATATCCCGCTGGCGGCTGAGGTGGTCGCCAACGGGGCGCAGGCACTCAGCCCGCGCGGCGAGAAGTTCTCCGCGGATACGATCCGATCGCAGCTGAGCATGCGCGACTTCATGGACACGATGCGCTCGAGCCTGCTGATCAGTGGCGGTCCGCCACCACTGGGCCTGTCGGAGCGCAACGCCTTCGCCGGACATCTGGATCGCTGGCTGGCACATCGCGCAGCAACTTGAGCGCCATGGTCGCCACGCGTGGCCGCGCGCATCTGTCGCCGGACGACGACAGGTGCGCTTTTCCGAAGGCCGCGTTGAAGTCTGCGTCGAGCGGCGCTACGGTGGCACTGTGCCACCCCGCCGCGATGATGCCCCGGGATCAACGCCGTCCATCGGCAGGAGAGCCGTCCATGCGCCACCTGATCCTTGCCTTCGCACTGCTGCTGACGCCCGTGATGGCCGCTCACGGCAGTGTCAGCGTCAGCATTGGCCTCAACCTCGGGGTATTCCCGGAGTTAGTGCCTGTGCCGGGCTATCCGGTCTACTACGACCCGCGCATCGACGGTAATTACTTCTTCTACGACGGTCTGTACTGGGTCTACGACCGCGACGGCTGGTACTCCAGCGACTGGTACAACGGCCCGTGGCGATTCGTCGCACCGATGTACGTGCCGGTGTTCATCCTGCGCGTCCCGGTGCGCTACTACCGTCGGCCGCCGCCGTACTTCCGCGGCTGGCACGACGATGACTCGCCGCGCTGGGGTGAGCATTGGGGCCGCAGCTGGGAGGAACGCCGCCATGGGTGGGATCGCTGGGACCGGCATGCCGCGCCCCGTCCGGCACCGCTGCCCCTGTATCAGCGCGAGTACTCCGGCGATCGCTACCCGCGGGCGATCGAACAGCAGCGTTCGATACGCAACGACCGATACCCGTATCGGCCGCACGAACCGTCATCGCGCCAGCAGTGGCAGGGACAGGAGCGTAGCGACCGTCCGCCTGGCGCGGGTTCGAATCGTCCGCGCGAGGACGAGCGCAGTGACCCGGCCCGGCGCCATGAGCAGGGTAGCCCTCGCGGGGACCGTCCGCAGGAGCGCCGCCAGTCCGAGTCTGCGCCGTCCTACCGGCAGGACTCTCCGCGACAAGGCGGTCAGGATGGGCAGCGTCGCGAGCGCCAGGCGCAGGAACGGCCACAACGCCAGATGCAGGAACCGCCGCCGCCTCGCGAGCAGCGCGCGGCGCCTCCGCCGCGGGAGCCGGCGCGGCAGCAGGAACGCCCGCAGGAGCGGGGTCATGAGCCACGCAGCGAGCCGCGTAGCGAACCGCACCGCCCGGATCGCCAGTAGCCGCGGAGGCCGTCGATGTCAGAGCAGGCGTACCTCGTCGCGGAAGAGGCCGCGCCGATCGAAACCGGCGATGATGTCGGTGTTCGCTGGCGGACGCTGACCAGCGCCGATCGCACGCCGACTTCGCTGCTGACGAGCGGAGTCTGCGAGATCGAGCCCGGCGGCGCCCTGAATCTTCACCGACATCCGCCGCTCGAGCTCTACTACTTTCTGGCGGGTACCGGCATCGTCACACTCGGTGGCGAGGAAAGACGGGTGAGGCCGGGCGACACGATCTCCATCCCCGGCAACCTCCCGCACGGTATCCGCAACGACGGTACAACGCTGCTGAAGCTGTTCTATGTCTTCCCGGTCGACTCGTTCGACGAGGTCGTGTACACGAACCTGTGAGGCAGGTCTGATCGAGCCTCGTTCAGCGATGCCTTGCACGCGCGCAGAGGTAGGTCCAGACAAACGACGAGGCGGCGTTGCTGGTCAGCTCGGCGTGGTCATAGGGCGGCGCGACCTCGCACAGGTCCATGCCCACCCAGTTCAGGTCATCCCACTCCTCGAGGAGCGTCAGTACCTGGCTGGTCGTGAGCCCACCCGGTTCGGGCGTGCCGGTGCCGGGCGCGAACGCAGGATCAAGGCAGTCGATGTCCAGGGACAGGTAGACAGGGACCTCGCCAGCGGCCGCCAAGCGCGAGCGCACGGCCTGAAGCACCGGGGCGAGCTGGCCGGCATTTTCGAGTCCGCGCAGGTCGCGTGCGGTGTAGATCAGTCCGCCGCGATCGGCCACGTAGCGTGCCGTCTCGGGTGCCGCCGACGAGCGGATGCCGATCTGCACCGTGAGGGTCGGATCGATCAGGCCTTCCTCGACGGCCTCGTACACCCACGTGCCGTGGCCCGACGGCTCTCCGAAATGATCGGTCCAGGTGTCGCAGTGGGCATCGAAGTGCACGATCGCCAGCGGCCGCCCGAAGTGTGCACGGTACGCGCGCAGCAGCGGCAGGGTGATCGAGTGGTCACCGCCTAGCCAGACCATGTGGTGGCGCTGAATCATCGCCGCAACCTGCGGGGCGAGCGCCGCGCGCATGCCGGCGAGCGACGTATTCGGCAGCGTCAGGTCACCTGCGTCGGCGAGGATGTCCAGCGGCGTTACCCCCCACAGCGGATGCGTGCCATCACACAGCATGTGGCTGGCGCGCCGAATCTCGTACGGCCCGAACCGCGAACCGGGTCGGTTCGTCGTCGAGCCGTCCCAGGGGATGCCGGCGACCACGTACGGTGAATCCGGTCGTGCCGCCAGCGAGGGCGCCTTCAGGAAGCCCGCGTGGGTGGTGGAGGTCTGGAACGCGAACGTGTAATCGCCCATCGTGGAGATCCCGGGTCAGGTCGGTGTGCCGGCCGGCAGAGCCAAGCGTAGCAGATGCCTTGTCGGTGTCGGCTCAGGAAGTCGGTGGCGCGGCCTCGAGCGTCGCGATGGAGGCGGGCCGCGCCGCACGCAGCCGTGTCGCGACCTTCTCGGTGGCAGCCATGACGCGCAGCAGGTTCTCGCCGGCCACCTTGGCGACGTCGGTGTCCGTCCAGCCACGGCGCATCAGTTCCGCGAGCAGGGCAGGATAGCGGTCGACGCCTGACAGGCCCGTCGGCGTCTCATCGATGCCGTCGAAATCAGAGCCGATGCCGACGTGGTCGACGCCAGCGACCTTGCGGATATGGTCGATGTGGTCAGCAACCTGTTCGAGCGTGACGGCCGGGATCGGATGCTTGGCCTCCCACGCCGCGAGCGCCGCCTTCGCGCGCTCCGGCTGGCCGATGTACAGGCCCCCGTATGGCGGGCTGTTGTAGCGCGCCTGCTCGGCAGCACGATCGGCGTCCCACTCGTTGCGAGCCTGTGAGACGTAACCGGGATTGAAGTTCACCATGACGACACCGTCGTTGGCGGCGACGAGCTTGAGCACGTCGTCCGGAACGTCGCGTGGATGGTCCACAAGTGCGCGTGCGGACGAATGCGAGTAGATCACCGGCGCTTCGGTTGCCGCGAGCGCGGTCTTCATTGCCTCCGGCGAGACATGGCTGAGGTCCACCAGCATGCCAAGGCGGTTCATCTCGTGGACGACCTCGATTCCGAACGGACTGAGGCCGTGATGCTTGGGATTGTCGGTTGCGGCGTCTGCCCAGGGCGTGTTGGCCGTGTGGGTCAGGGTCATGTAGCGGGCGCCGGCGTCGTACATCTGGCGCAGCACGGCAAGCGATGAGTTGATCTGGTGGCCGCCCTCGATGCCGATCAACGAGGCGACCTTATGCGCCTTGTGGATGCGGCGGATGTCCGCGGCCGTATAGGCCATCTCCAGATCGTTCGGGTAGCGGGCGGTGAGGCGCTTGACGATGTCCATCTCCTCGAGCGTCATCTGCACAGCCTCGAAGCCCTTGACGTCGACCGGGATCCAGACCGACCAGAACTGCCCGCCGACGCGACCGGCGCGAAGGCGTGGAATGTCGGTCATCAGCGGCGCGGTGCCGCCCGGACCTGCGACGCCGGACTGGTTGACCTGCAGGTCGACCCCGTTCACGTCGCTCTTGTAGCGGCTGCGAAATTCCCAGGGCAGGTCGTTGTGCCCGTCGATCAACGGTGTCGAGGCGAGAACGCGCTCGACACGCGCCTGGAAATCGACATCTCTGCCTGCGGCGATGCAGGCCGGCGCGCCCGCCAGCAGGGCTACCGTGGCAAGTGAGATCAGGGCAGGGAAGGAGGGGATACGCATGAGCGGGACCTCGTACTGAATCTGGAAGAAGAAAATCAGACCGACGCGCGCAGGCGGCGGTCGGGATCTATCAGCAGCCACAGCGCGGCCGCGATCAGGGAAACCACGGTACCCGTGATGAACGCAGCGTTCCAGGCGCCCGCATCGACCAGAACACCCATCCCCACATTGGTGAGGATGCCGCCGACGTTGCCACCGGTATTGAGCACGCCGGTCGCAGCGGCCGTGTCCGCGCGCGCGACACGCATCGTCGCGGCCCAGTAGGCGCCCTCGTTGAACTCGATCGCGCAGAACGCGACCGTCAGTGCGGCGACCGCAGCGTGTGGCGTGGACACGTGTGTGGCGACCAGCAGCATCAGTCCGGCAAACGGCATGGTGACTAGCGGTACCAGCCGGTAGCCCCAGCGCGCACCCATCCTGATCGCGAGCCGGTCGGACACCTCGCCGCCAATGGCGGCTCCGATCGCGGCACCAAGCCACGGCATGGCGCCGGACCAGGCGCTGTCTAGACCCTCGAGGTGGCGCACCTCGACCAGGTAGATGTACGACCAGGTGCTCAGCAGGTAGAACGCGATGTTCATGCACAGATAAGACACTGACAGCAGCAGGACGTCGCGGTCGGTCGTGATCCCCAGCAGCCGGCGCATCGTCAGCGGCGGTGCGGGCGCGCGGTCAGAGTCACCCAGCTCGTCGATCTCCGCCGGCGTGACGGATGGGTGCTGTTCCGGGGTGTCCCGCCCGTACCAGCCCCACCAGATCGTCAGCACAATGGCCGGAACGGCGAGCCAGTACAGCGCACCCTTCCAACCGGCGCCCTGCATCAGGAACACCAGCAGCGGCGCGGCAATCAACCCGCCGAGATCCATGCCGGCCGACTGCATGCCGTTGACGTATGCCCATCGCCTTTCCGGGAACCACGACTGCACGACAGCGGCAAACATCGGGAACACCGGCCCCTGCGAGGCTCCGAGCAGAATCTGGGCGAGCAGCAGCAACGCGAACAGTACCGCGCCGCCCGCCATCGCGGGAGCGACTGGCGTGAGCACCATGGCGGTAAGTCCGAGCAGACCAACGGCGATGTAGGACAGGCGCGCGCCGAAGCGCTGACCGAGCGCGGCACCCGGCAGCTGCGAAAGCGCATAGGCAGTCGCGAACGTGCCGGTCAGCAGGCCAAACTGGGTGTGGCTGAGATTCAGATCGCGCATCATCGGCGTCGCGACGATGCTGAAGCTTGTGCGCTGCAGGTACGAAAGCGTGGCGAACGAGAACAGAAAGCCGAAGATCCACCAGCGGATCCGCACCGGCTGTCGCAGCAGCGGCATCGTCATCCCCCTCGCACCGCCGGTCGGCGCAGTGGCCGAGTATGGCATTGCGCGGGTCCGATCACCCGCGGTGTCTACAGCCGCAGGCGTCGGCCCGTTGGGTCATAGGGTGGCTCCGGCAGGATCCGCGCCGGGCGTGGCTGGCCGATGACATCCACCGTCAGCGGCTCCGGCCGGTCGGCGATGCCACGCTCGACGTACGCGAGTGCGAGGCTCATTCCCACATGGTGGCCGTAAGCGCCGGAGGTTACGTAGCCGATGCGGCGCCCGTCGGCATGAATTGGCTCGTAGCCGGTCACGTCGGCGGTCGGCGAATCTACGGCGAGCAGCACGAGCCGTTCTGACGGTCCCGCGTCACGATCGGCCAACGCCGCGGCGCGGCCGACGAAGTCTCCCTTGTCGAATGCGACGAATCGATCGAGCCCGCACTGCGCGGGCGTGTTTGAGGCGCTGAACTCGCAGGACCAAATGCCGTAGCCCTTCTCGAGCCGTAGGCTGTCTTGGGCACGCATGCCCACCGGACGCATCCCGAAGTCTAAACCCGCCTCGAGCAACGCGTGCCACAGCGCGCGCTGCTGCGGTGCCGGCACGTTGATCTCGTACCCGAGTTCCCCGGTCAGTGACAGGCGCGCGATGATCGCGGTGGTCATGCCGATGTCGACCTGGCGACAGCCGAGGAAGGGCAGTACGTCGTCGCCGACATCCTCGCGCGTCAGCCGCGCGAGGATGTCCCGCGAACGCGGACCGGACAGCGAGAAGCCGAGCCAGCTTTCCGACAGGTTCTCGATCGTGACGCCGGACGGGGGCAGGTGATCATGGAACCAGCGCAGGTGCCACTCCTGCAGGTAATACGAGCCGACCAGCCAGAAGCGGTCGGCCGCAAGGCGGGTCACCGTCAGGTCCCCCATCAGCTTGCCGTTCGGGCTGAGCATAGGCGCCAGGCGCAGGCGACCCACCGGGGGTAGCGTATTGGCGAGCAGTTGATCGAGCCAGCCTTCCGCGCCGGGGCCGGACACCTCGTAGCGGCCATAGACGCCGGTATCGATGAGGCCTGCGCTCCTGCGCGTCGCCTCCGATTCGGCGGCGATGAAGCGGTGGGCGCCCGAGCGGTGCAGCGTAGGTTCGTCGACGAAGTCCGGCTCGCCAGGCGCGTAGAACTGCGAGCTCTCCATGCCCCAGACGACCCCGAAGCGGGCACCGGCCGCCTTTTGCGCGTCGTAGCTGGGCGTCGTCTTCAGCGGCCTTCCGGCCGGGAGTTCCTCGTTCGGATAGGCGATCACAAAGCGCCGCGCGTAGAACTGCGCGGTCGTGTCCCGAAGGTAACGGTCGTTTGCGGCAAACGCGCCATAGCGGGCGACATCCATCCCGAAGACGTCGGAACCCGGATCGTGCTGGGTGATCCAGTTCGAAAGCACCAGTCCAATCGCACCGCCCTGCGAGAAACCGGACATGCAGCCGCAGGCGACCCAGTAGTTCGTGAGTCCTGGCACCGGGCCGACCAGCGGGTTGCCGTCGGGAGTGAAGGTAAACGCACCATTGACCCAGCGGCGAATACCGGCACGCTCGAGCGACGGGAAGCGCTTGAAGCCAATGGACAGCTCCGGGCTGATCCGATCGATGTCCTCGGGAATCAGGTCCATGCCGTAGTCCCAGTCGGCACCCTCGGTCTTCCAGTGGCGCGGGTCCCGTTCGTAGACACCGAGTAGCACACCCTTGCGCTCTTGCTGAAGGTACGTGAATCCCTCCAGGTCGGTGACGCAGGGCATCTCGTCCGGACGAGTGATTAGCTCCGGCAGGTCTTCGGTGATCAGGTAGTGGTGCTGCATCGGCGTCAATGGCAGGTTGATGCCGGCCATGTGGCCAACCCGACGCGCCCACAGGCCGCCGGCGTTGACCACGTGTTCCGCAACGACCGGACCTAGCTCGGTGTCCAGCCGCCAATGGCCATTTGGCAACTGCGTCAGCGCCAGAACCCGGTTGCGCAGGATCACATCGGCGCCGCGCTTTCTGGCCGCGATGGCGAATGCGTGCGTAGTGCCGTGCGGATCGACGGCGCCCTCGTGCGGGTCGAACATGCCGCCAAGCAGACCAGCCGGATCGACAATCGGGCAGTCTGCGACAATCTCCTCCGGCGTCGCGAGCCGCGCGTCAATCCCCAGCGTTTGGTACACCGAACACTCGCCCTGCAGCCATTCCCAGCGCGCCGGCGTGGTGGCGATACTGTAGCCGCCGGGCATGTGCATGCCGACGCTCTGGCCGCTGTCGGCCTCGATCTCCTTGTAGAGGCGGATCGTATAGGCCTGCAGGGCCGCGATGTTCGGGTCGTCGTTGATCGAGTGGAAACCGGCGGCCGCGTGCCAGGTCGAGCCCGCGGTGAGCTCGGCCCGTTCGATCAGCGCGATCTCGGTCCAGCCCTGCTTCGCCAGGTGGTAGAGCACGCTCGTTCCGACGATGCCGCCGCCGATGACCACGACCCGGTAATGACTCTTCATGGTTCGCTATTCCTCTTCGACCGCGTCGGTCAGCGCCGCGCGTCGTTCCGACACGTAGTGCAGCAGCGCCTCGTCCCGCGACGGGTCCAGTCCGGGATCCTCGTATTCCGCAAGCATCTTCTTCCAGACGCTGTTCGCTCGCTGCTCGGCGGTCAGGCTGCCCTCGCTTGACCATTGCTCGTACGAAGAATAGTCGGCGATGTTCGACTGGTAGAAGGCAGTCTCAAAGTTTGCCTGAGTGTGCGCGCAGCCGAGGAAGTGCCCGCCTGGCCCGACTTCCCGGATGGCATCGAGTGCCTGGCCGCGCTCGCTAATGTCCATGCCCGATGCCAGCGCCTGCATCATCGCGAGCTGGTCGGCGTCCATCACGAACTTCTCATATCCGCTCACGAGTCCTCCCTCGAGCCAGCCAGCCGCGTGGGTCACCAGGTTGACCCCGGCAAGCAATGTAGGCAGCAGCGTATTCGCGCTCTCGTAGCCGGCCTGCGCATCGGAGACCTTCGATGAGCAGAGCGATCCGCCACTGCGGCAGGGCACACCGAGCCGGCGCGCGAGCTGGGCGGTAGCGAAGATCATCTGGGTGGCCTCCGGCGTGCCAAACGTTGGCGCACCGGTGCGCATCGAGATGGCTCCGACGAACGAGCCCATGATGACCGGCGCACCCGGGCGCACCAGCTGCGTGAGCGCCATGCCGGCGAGCGTCTCGGCAAGGATCTCCGACATGCAGCCCGCGGTAGTCACCGGACCCATCGCGCCGGCGAGTACCGCCGGCACGACGATCGTGCCCTGGTTGGCCGCCGCGAACACTCGCAGCGCCCCGAGCATGCGACCGTCGAAGGTCAACGGCGAATTGGAATTGATGTTGCCGAGCACGACGGCGTTGCGGTCAGTAAATTCGCGGTCGAACAGCAGCTCCGCCATCCGCACCGCGTCGGCCGCATGCCCCGGTGTCTCCGGCGTCGCCTCGCATCCTTGGTCACTGTAGCGGAAGAATGCGTACTGAATGTCGAGGTGGCGCTTGCCGGCTGGAATATCCATCGGCTCGACCGTGCTGCCACCGGAAAAATGAATGGCCGGCGCCATGTGGGCGAGCTTGATGAAGTTGTGCAGGTCCTCGAGCGTGCCGTAGCGTCGTCCGCGATCGAGATCCGTCACGAACGGCGGGCCACCGACCGGCGAGAAGACCGTCGCATCGCCGCCGAAACGCACCGATCGCTCCGGATTGCGAGCATGCAGGGTGAATTCTCGCGGCGCCGTTCGAAGCAACGAGCGGGCGAGGCCGCGAGGGATGCGAACGCGCTCGCCGCGCACGTCGGCCCCGGCCGCGCGCCATAGTCGCAGCGACTCCGGGTCACGGCGGAACTCGATACCGACTTCCTCGAGGATCGTTTCGGCATTCGCCTCGATGATCTCGACGGCCTCGGAACTGAGCAACTCGACGGTCGGCAGCTTGCGGCGGATATACGGCAGCTTGACGGCGTTGCGCTGCTCGCGCGCTGCCCGGCGAGCTTCCCGCGACATCGCTCGCTGGGGTCGGCCAATCGCGGCTTCATCGCTCAAGGATCTTCTCCCGCCTGCTGATGGCTCGACGCCGATGACGCTCACGGCTTGGCCGGCCGGCACCCGTTTTATAGCATGCAGACTTTATATATGACAATTGTCATTTAACAGGTCGCCGGCCTGTACTCAGCTATAATCGCGGCGAGCCGGCGCTGGCCGGCGCGGTAGTGCGGGGAGTCCGATGCCGAAGATTGTCGACCACGCGCGCCGCCGCGAGGAGATCGCGGCGCTTACCGTCCGTGTGATTCGCCGGGAGGGCGCGGCGAGCGCCACGATCAGGCGGATCGCACAGGAGGGCGGCTTCAGCGTTGGCGTACTCGGACACTACTTCAGCGCCAAGGATGATCTGGTCGCATTCGCATTCCAGTGGATGGCGACGCAGACGTTCAAGGATCTGGACGCGGCTGTCGCCGCCGCGGCACCGGGTGTTGCGAGATTGCGCGCCGCCATGGAGTTCATGGTGCCCACGCCGGGGGAGCCGAGTTTCATGGCCGTATGGGTTGGTCTATGGGACGGTGCCCTGAAAAACCCGGCGCTGGCACGCGTGCATCGGGCCTACTACGCCCGTTGGCGCCGCCGCCTGCGCCGCTATGTCGGAGACGCCATCTGCCAGGGAGAGATCGTCTCGCCGCGCTCGCTCGTCGACGCGGTCGACCTGTTGGTTTCGGCCATGGACGGCCTGTGGATTGGCGTCACATTCGAGCCCGGGCGCCTGCCACTGGCGCGCCGCCGCACGCTCGTAGCGCAGGTGCTTGATGCCGTACTCGGCGATCGTTGACCGCGAGCTGCGCTGCCGTCGGATCTGGCGATTCCTCACTCTTTGGCGCCGGTGTATGCTCCCGCAGCTTTCCAAATGCCCGCTGCCCTCAGTCCCGACGCGTGAACCTGTGAGCACTCCAAGCAGCATTCGATTCGAGCCGGGAACCTGCACATCGTGAAGGGCCCAAGTCCCCGCTATTCGGCGCTGGCACTTCTGCGCGCGCGCTTCGCGGGAGGCGGATTCTGGCGCCCTCTGTGGACCGGTCGCCGCCTCCAGGGCGCTTACGACGTTGTCGTGGTCGGCGCCGGCGGCCATGGCCTGGCGACGGCCTTCCACCTTGCGCGCGACCATGGCCTTAAGGTTGCGGTCCTCGAGAAGCGGCTGGTCGGCTATGGCAATGTCGGCCGCAACACGACGATCGTCCGTTCCAACTACCTGCTGCCCGAGAACCACTACTTCTACGAGGACTCGCTGCGTCGCTGGGAGACGCTGTCGAAGGACCTCAACTACAACGTGATGTACAGCCCGCGCGGTGTGGCTGACTTGCTGCTGTCGGACGGCGACATGATCGATGCCGCCCGGCGCGGCAACGCGATGCGGCTCGCCGGCATCGACTGCGAGTTGATGGACCGTGCGGCGCTCGACCGCTTCTGTCCGGAACTCGTCGCGAGCCGTGACCGGCGCTTTCCCATCGTCGGTGCGCTCGTGCAGCGCCGCGGCGGCAGCGTGCGTCACGACGCGGTCGCCTGGGGGTATGCTCGCGCCGCGACTGCGCTAGGTGTCGATATCATCGAGGACTGCGACGTCACCGGCGTGCGGACCGCAGCAGGAATCGCCACCGGCGTCGAAACATCGCGCGGCTACGTGCAGGCCAACCGCATCGTGTTCGCGACCGCCGGCCACACCGGCGTTATCGGGACGATGCTTGACATGACACTACCGATCGAGACACACCTGCTGCAAGCGATGGTCACCGAGCCGATCAAGCCGCTGCTGAATACCGTGCTGGTGTACGTGCACCCTGCTCATGGCGAGACCTACGTCCTGCAGTCCGACAAGGGAGGCCTCGTGATGGGCGGCCATCTCGACGGCTTCCCGTCCTACACCCGTGATGGCCAGTGGACGCGCATGGAGGACGTCGTGCAGGGAGCGATCGCGCTGCTGCCGCAGGTCGCCGGCGTCAAGATCGTTCGCCAGTGGGCCGGTACCAACGACATGACGATGGACGGCAGCCCGATCATCGACCGTCTGCGCTATGACAACGTGTTCGTAAATGCCGGCTGGTGCTATGGCGGATTCAAGACCATCCCCGCGTCGGGCGCCGCGTGCGCGCAGCTCGTGGCATCCGGCACCGCTCCCGACCTCATCAAGGCCTACAAGCTGTCCCGCTTCGAGACCGGGCATCTGCTCGATGAGCGCGGCGGCGGCCCGTTCCCGGTGCGCCTATGATCCGACTGATCTGTCCCTTCTGCGGACCTCGCGAGCTGCGGGAATTTGAGTTCCACAAGACACGGGCGGAACCAGGCAGCACGCCCTACGCGCAGGTCTACGAGCGGGTCAATCGCCTCGACGACAGCGTCGAGCACTGGCAGCACGTGCAGGGTTGCCGCGCCTGGATGCTCGTGCGGCGCAATCCCTCCACCGGCCTCGTGCTCGAGACCCGTATTCTCGGTGGAGATCACCCTTGAGCGCCGTAGTACGCCGCGGCACGCGCCTCACCGCGGAGACCTTGTGCTTCACGTTCGACGGTCGCGAGTACCACGGCCAGGTCGGCGACACGGCAGCCTCGGCGCTGCTCGCCAGTGGCGTACGCACTATGGGACGGAGCGTCAAGTATCGGCGACTGCGGGGAGTTCTCGCCGCAGGGCCTGAGGAGCCGAACGCGCTGTTCACGGTCGGTAGCAGCCCGACAGTGTTCCCAAACGTCTGCGCCCCGCAGCTCGAGCTGCGCGAGGGCATGGTGCTCAGGAGCCAGAATCGCTGGCCGTCGCTGCGATACGACGTCGCCTCCCTGCTGCAGTTGGGCAGTGGCTTCCTCGGGGCCGGCTTCTACTACAAGACTTTCATCTGGCCGTCCTGGCACCGATGGGAGGCGCCGATTCGGGCGCTCGCCGGGCTGGGCGAGGCACCGGGGGCCTGCGAGCTGCCGACGGTGGCCGTCGAGCATTTCAGTTGTGACGTGCTGGTTGCCGGCGCAGGTGCCGCAGGTCTTGCCGCGGCCCGCGCCGCGGCACGCGCGGGTGCCCGTGTCGTGCTTTGCGAGCGCGAGCCGGTCTGCGGCGGCGAGCTGGAGTTCGAGAGCGGTACGATCGAGGGGCGCCCTGCGCTCGCGTGGATCGATGCGACGCTCGCGGAGCTCGCAACCCTCAGTGCGCGAGTGCTGACCGGCACGGCCTTGGTTGGCGAAACGGGCGGCGAGTTTATCGCGCTCTACGAGCCAGGCGGCTTGCCGGGCGCCAACGCTGTCTACAAGATTCGGCCGCGCGCATTTGTGATCGCGATGGGCGCGACCGAGCGCCCAATCGCCTTCATCAACAACGACCTGCCGGGTGTGATGCTGCTGGGCGCTGCAGAGCGCTTCCTCTCGCGCTACGGGGTCAACGCCGGGCGCGAGCTGGTGCTGTTCGCCAACCACGACCGCGTTTATGCCGCCGCGACCCGGCTCGTAGTCGCCGGTATGCGCGTACGTGCGATCGTCGACACGCGTGACGCCACCGGGCTCGGTCCGCAGGCCGCGAGACAGCGGACTGCGCTGGCAGGCACGGGTACCGACTGTCTGCTCGGCCATGCGGTGATCCGCGTCACCGGCCGTGGCCAGGTGCGCCGCGCAGTCATCGCCCCGCTAGCCTCGCCCGCTGCTGCGCACTCAATCGCCTGCGATACGTTGCTGGTGAGTGGCGGCTGGGGGCCGTCGACGCACGCTGGCATGCACGAAGGCGGCGTGACGCGGTACGAGGAAGCCCTGGGAGCGTTCGTCTCGACCGAGCAGCCGGACGGGCGCGAGAACGCCGGCGCAGCAAACGGCCTGCTCGAGCTTTCGCAGGCGCTGGCCGATGGGGCGGGCGCAGGCACGCGAGCAGCACGCCGTGCGGGTGCGGACGGCGACCCGGGCACGGCACCTCTCGGCAGCGGCGATGGCGCGCCGCGGCTTGTGCCGTTCTGGCGCTCACCCGCTGACCGGGCGGGGGAGAAGCATCAGTTCATCGACTATCAGAACGACGTCAACGTCGCCGACCTGCGTGCGGCGCTCGCGGAAGGCTTCGTCGACATCGAACACGTCAAGCGCTACACGGCGCTCGGCTTCGGCACCGACCAGGGTCGTATGGGCGGGCTCCTCGGAGCTGCGATTCTCGCGGAGCTGCGCGGCGAGCCGCTCAGGGATGTAGGCACGAGCCGGCTGCGGCCGCCCTACCACCCGGTGACCATGCAGTCTCTGGCGGGCCTTCGCGTCGGCGCGCGCCTGCGTCCGATGCGGCGCACACCGCTGCACGAGTGGCACGTCGCCCACGGCGGCGTGCTGGAGCCGATGGACCTGTGGATGCGAACTCGCTACTACCGCGAGAACGGACCCGGCGCGTACGAGGCGGGCATCGCGGAGGCCCAGCGAGTGCGCACCAGCGGCGGCATCATCGATGGCTCGACGCTCGGCAAGATCGAAGTCGCAGGCCCGGATTCGGGGCCGTTTCTCGACGCGCTCTACCTGAACAAGGCGAGCACCATCAAGGTGGGACGCTCAAAGTATATGGTGAACCTGCGTGAGGATGGAATGGTGCTGGACGACGGCATCGTGTTGCGCATCGCCGAAGATCGCTTCATTGCGACCACGAGTTCTGGTCATGGCGCCCACATGCTCGCTCACTTCGAGCACTACCGGGACACTCAGTGGAGCGGCTGCGGCGTCACGGTGACCGATGTCACCGAGGCGTGGGCCGTCATCGTGGTAGCAGGTCCGCAGAGCCGTACCGTCCTGCGGGAAGTGCTCAGTGCGCAGTGGCGGCAACCGCTCGATGCGCTGACGCACATGGCTTTTGCACGCGGTACGCTTGCTGGGCAGGACCTGACGGTGCTGCGCGCTAGCTTCTCGGGCGAACTTGCCTTCGAGCTGCACTGCCGACCGTCAATCAGCGAACCGTTGTGGGAGTCGCTGATCGCTGCCGGCTTCAAGCCCTATGGACTTGAGGCTCTCGACATCCTGCGCGTCGAGAAGGGCTATCTGGTGAGCTCCGAACTCAATGGCCAGACCACGCCATTCGACCTGAGCATGGACGATCTCGTGAAGCATGGCAATCATTGCATCGGCCGTGAACTTCTTGACCGGCCAGCCTTTCACGAGCCGACACGGCCACGGCTGGTCGGCGTGCGCGCGGTCGATGGCAGGATGGCATTCTACGGCGGCGCCCAGCTCACCACGCCCGACCAGCCGCACCGAGCCTGCGGATACGTTACCTCCAGCGTCTACAGCCCCACTCTGAGTGAATGGGTCGGGCTCGCGCTGGTTAGTCGCGCGCATGCCGACGGGGCGGTGCTCGACTGTCGCGATCCGGTCCGCATCGGCGACTGCAAGGTGCGACTGACCTCGATAATCCATTACGATCCCAGTGGCGAGCGGATGAAGTCATGAAGGGCGTCGAACAGGTTCGTCACCGCGGTCTCGGCCTCGTGGAGCGGCAAACCGGCCGCGTGCTCGAGTTCGTTGCATTCCATTTTCCCTCTGAAGGCGCGTTCGTCGTCGGCTGGCCCGCGGCTCCCGGCGCCATTCGCCACGACGTGCAAGGCCTGTCGGGGCTGTTGCACTTTGCGCCGGCGCGATGGCTCGCCCCGTCGCCCTGTCGCGAGATCGCGGCGCTGGTAGCGGCGGCGGAAGACGCGGCGACCGGCACCTGTATCGATGTCACCGGCAAGTGGCGGGAGTTCGCCCTGATCGGCACGGCAGCAGCGAGGGTACTTGCCAGTACTCTTAACACCGAGATCGTGCTTGAAGGCCGCGAGTGTGCCGCGGTCACGTTGTTCGACTGCCCGTGCGTCCTTGCGCGGGTGGGGGACGGTTATCGAATCTGGGTGCGCGCCAGCTTCGCGGAGGATTTCGTCAATGCGATCGAGAGCCTGTGCCTGCCGGGTTGATCTGAGGGCCGGCGCGGGTCGAGCCGGCCCCCTGGTGATTGCTGCAAGGAGGTCCCGATGAAGCTTTACTGGTGTCCGAAGACCCGTGCTATTCGTGCGTTGTGGATGCTCGAGGAGACGGGCGTTGCGTTCGAGCGCGTGCTCGTCGACATCCGAGATCCCGTCGCGAAGGCCGGCGCCGCATTCCGGTCGGTGTCGCCGATGGGCAAGGTGCCGGCGCTCGAGGACGAATCGACGCGATTGTGGGACTCCGGGGCGATCTGCCTGTATCTAGCCGACCGCTATCCGGCGGCGGGCCTTGCCCCTGCGATCGGCGCGGCCGATCGTGGCGCATACCTGCAGTGGGTGCTGTACACGAACGCGGTGATCGAGCCGGCGATGGCCGAGAAGTTCTCGGCAGCAACGGTGAGTGTGGGTGCGCACGGCTGGGGGAGCTACGAGCAGATGCTCGAGGTGCTGCGGACGGGCCTGACGCGGGGTCCGTGGATTCTGGGCGAGCGCTTCTCGGCGGCAGACGTGCTGCTGGCGACCTCGTGCCAGTTCCTGATGCAGTTCAAGCTCGTGGTCGACGACCCGGTGCTGTCCGGCTACGTCGAGCGCTGCGCTGAGCGGCCCGCATATCAGCGCGCCGCGGCTGCCGAGACGTTCTGACCTGCGCACTTGATTGGTGCGCCGGTCCGGCCTGACGCCCGACAGCGGTGCGGTGTGCGCGGCTTTCGTCGCCACTCAGCGAGCTCGCTGCGGTGGCGCGGAACTTGACTGATAATGAGCGCCCTGACACTCCGCGAGAAGCCATGCGCGTTCCCCGACAGGCACTGCTCGATGCCCTGAGAGCGTTCAGCGTCGCCGCCCGCCAGCTGAGCTTCAAGGCGGCGGCCGATGCGCTGTTCATCACGCCCTCGGCGGTCAGCCATCGCATCCGCGACCTCGAGAAGCACCTCGGTCAGCAAGTGTTTGTCCGCAAGACGCGCGCAATCGAGCTGACCGACGCGGGCCGGGCGCTGCTCGAGGAGATCGATCCGTTGCTGCTGTCGCTGGATGCGGCCCTCGACCGCGCCGCGAAGCGCACGCGCCGCCGCGTGCTGAGGATCGCAGCACCGCCGTTCGTGGCGACGGACCTGCTGATCCCGAGCCTGGCGAGCTTCTTCGGCATGCAGCCGCGGATCGACCTGGACATCAACAGTGGGACAGCCCGTCCCAGCGCCCACACGCCGCAGGCCGACGTGTCGATCGTCATTGCATCCTCACCACCCCCCGACGTCGTTGCAACCAAGCTCCTCAGCCCACGGTTCGTCGCCGCAACTTCCCAGGCAAATTCACAGGTGGCTCGGGAACTTGGTTCGCGCGTCTTCGAGAAGCAGCGGCGCATCGTCTACCGGCACCGCTCTGACCTGTGGACGCAGTGGTTCGCGATGACCGGCTTTCCGGCCAATAGGGCGGGTACGATCATCCAGGTCGATACACTCCCCGCGGCGATCAGTGCGGCGGAGCGTGGCCTCGGTATCTCGCTGGTGCCCACCTTCGTCTGCGAGCGGCGGCTGCGGCCCGGCCGCCTGGTCCGCATCGCCGACAGCGAGGTCGAATCGGGCGACACGTACTATCTGGTATATCGGGCCGAGGATAGGGCCAAGCCCGAAGTGCGCGCGTTCCTGAGCTGGGCGCTGGCCGAGCTGCGCCGTTAAGGCAGACGCTTGAGCGGGATTCACCCACGCGACGTCGCCCGATTCACTTGTCCCGTCATCCGGCCGCTGCCTAAAGTGACTTCGACCCCTCGGGCAGGAGTTGCCGGTGCCTCGCACAGTCTTCCGCCATACCGCACGCGTGGTTGCGATGCTCATATCGCCCCTGCTGACCGCTCCAGCCGCGGGCGAGCCGGTGATCGCCGCCACTGCCGTCCCGATGTCCTCGACTGCTGACAGCCAGGCCGGACCGGGCAAGCAGGGGCAGAGGCTCGTCCTGCTGCGGAGCCGCCTGGCTACTTGAGCCTTGGCCTGGGCACGCGGTTCATCGGTATTGGAGCGCTGGCCCATTGGAATGCCGATGCGATCCCGTCGCGACGAGGATAGGGATCACGATCGCTTCGAAGCCTTCAGGTGCGCGGGTCGAAGCTCTCCGCGCTCGACCACCATCACGAGCTGGCGCCAGTTCGTGACGAAGTGTCCTGCCTTGTCCGCGCCTAGTCGCTCGACCAGCAGCGGGTACATGGGGCCTTCGAGTGACTCGAGCTCGCGCCGGGCAAGCTTGAGGTACCAACCGTTTCGGTCCTCGACTTGGATGTTGACAAAGCCGGCGGCCTGCAACGCCTCGACGCTCTCTTCGATTGACGCCATGTTGTAGGCGATCCCTTCGAGCCGGAAGTACTCCATCATCTGGGGCGAGTACTCGCCGGTGCCGCCGCGCAGCCAGTCGCTTGCGATCAGCCGGCCGCCCGGGCGCAGGATCCGATGGATGTCCGTAAACAGGCCGCGTTTGTCCGGAATCTGCACGATGGAGTCTTTGGAAAACACAACGTCGAAGGCGTCGTCCGCCACGGGCAGTGGCCCGGGCATGACGCATAGGCTGGTGACTCTGTCGGCTAGCCCCGCTCGCGCGATTCGCTCGTCCATCTGTCTGAGCATCGTCGGATCGACGTCGACGCCCACGACGGACGCCGCGCCGTGCTCCTCCACCAGCAACTGGTCCACGACGCCGAGTGCCGCGCCGATGTCGAGCACGTTGCAGCCGCGGATGTCGCTGCCGGCGAGCAGGCGGCGAATCTCCTCGGCGCCTCCCGGCGAAAGAAATCCGTCGCCCCAGAGCAGCTGCAGCAGGGCTTGCAGCGCGTCATCGTATTCGCCAACGACGCTGGGCTGGTCGATCTTGACCTCCACCGCGCCCGCTCCTGTGCCTTACTGGATATTGCCGAGGTAGTCGTTCTTGCCTAGGTCGACGCCGTTTTGCCGCAGGATCGCGTAGACCGTCGTGACATGAAAGTAGAAGTTCGGCAGGACGAACATCGTGACGTAGCTCTGTCCGGTGAAATTGAGCGTGACCGACGGGAACTTGAGCACGATCTCGCGCAATTCGGCGCCTGCCAGCTGCGCCGGCTGGACGCTGGAGACGAACGCGAGCGTGGTGGCGATTCGCTGCTTGAGTTCAGGGATCGTCGACTCGACGTCGTCGTGCTTCGGGATCTCTATCCCGGCCAGTCGTGCCGCGGCGCCCTTGGCTGTGTCGCAGGCGATCTGCACCTGCCGCTTGAGCGGGAACATGTCCATGATCAGGCGCAAGTCGGCGACGACCTTGCCATCGACCTTGCGACTCTCGGCATGCGCGGTGGCCTTGTCCAGCAACGCGCTGAGATTCGTCAGGCCGAGCTTGAGGGCAGGAATGGAGCAGTCGTAGATCGAGGTCGTCATGGGTTCTCCTGGGGTGTCCGATGGGGGAGCACAGTTTAGGCCGTCGCCGCCGGTCGCGCGCAAGTCTGTCGTGGACGTCACCAGCGGCAGGCATGGGGGCGTCGCGTATAGTGTCGCCCGGCCGGCGCCGGCTGTGGCGCGCCCGCCCATTGGACTCCGAGGAGATTGGCCCCGATGACGTACTGGAATGACGCCGAGGTTCGCGCCGCCTTCCCGGCACTGGCACTGCAGGACGACGGGCAGCCGCGTCTTTATGCCGACGCCCCGGGCGGCACGCAGGTGGCTGGCAGGGCACTCGACCGCACACGGCAGGCCATGGTCGAGCAGTGCGCCAATGAGGCAGGCGTGTTCCTCACATCGCAGCGCACGAGTCAGTGGATGACAACCGCGCATCAGGCGGCAGCGGCGTTTCTCGGCTGCGATGCCGATGAAGTCGTCTTCGGTCTGAACACCACGTCGCTGCTGTTTCACTTCTCGCACATGCTCGCGCGCGACTGGCAGGCCGGCGACGAGATCGTCCTGTCCCGGATGGACCACGACGCGAACGTGGGCCCGTGGATCCTCGCTGCAGCGGAGCGCGATGTGACGGTGCGCTGGCTGGACGTCGACCCGCAGACTTTCCAGTATCGCTACGATGCGCTGGGGGCGCTGATCGGGCCGCGTACACGCCTGGTTGCCTGCAACCACGCCAGTAACTTCCTCGGCACCATCAACGACGTACGGCGCATCGTCGCCGCCGGTCGTGCGGTCGGCGCCGTCACGGTCGTGGATGCGGTGCAGTCGGCGCCGCACTTCCCGATCGACGTGCGAGCCATCGACTGCGACATCCTGGTCAGCTCGCCATACAAGTATTTCGGCCCGCACGCGGGCCTGCTGTACGTGCGCCGGGAGCTCGAAAAAAGGCTCAAGCCACTGAAGATCCGCCCTTCGCCCGACGAGATGCCGTACCGCCATGCACCCGGCACGCCGTCGTTCGAGGCGCAACTGGGAACCTACGGCGCGTTCGAACACCTCGCCTGGCTGGGAGACCGCTTCGGGAAGCCGACCGGCAACAGTCTGCGGGCGCGCATGGTCGCTGGGCTTGAGGCCGCGGCAGCGCATGAGGCCGAGCTCGCGGTGCGGTTCCTGCAGGGCCTTGCCCGGATTCCGCAGGTGCGGCTGTACGGCATCGCCGATCCGGCCCAGGTGCAGGGGCGCGTCCCGACCTTCAGCATGACCATCGCCGGACACTCGGCTGCGGACGTCGCGCGGACATTCGCGGTGCGCAACATCTATGTCTGGGACGGCACGTTCTACGCGTGGGAGGTCTCGGGCCTGCTCGGGCTGCGCGAGTCGGGTGTCGTGCGGATCGGGTTCGCACACTACAATACCGTCGCCGAGGTCGAGGCGATCCTCGATGTTCTCCGTGGGATCGTCGCCGCCGGCTGAACGTGATTCAGCGCAGGCGGCCGGCATCCAGTTCCGTGGGCGTCAGGCCCTGCTCTAGCAGGGTGGCGGGCATCGGCCGGTCGAGGATTCGCGCAGCTGCGTACTCGCCCAGTGCCGCGGAGGTTTGGATGCCATAACCGCCGATCGCCGCGTGCCAGTAGAAGCCAGAGGCGGTTGACTCAAAGCCGGAGACCGGGTCACGGTCTGCCGAGAACGTCCGCAGCCCGCTCCAGGCACGCACGATGCGCCGGATCGGAAAATCGATGACCTGCTCGATGCGATCGACCGCAATGGCGACGTCAAGGTCGTCCGGCTGTGAATCGCACGCAACACTCGCGCTTTCCTCGGCCAACGACCCCAGCAATCGCCCGGCATCAGGCTTGAAGTAGAAGCGCTCGCCTGCGTCGATGATCATCGGCCACCCAGACAGATCGTTGCCGGTCGGTACGTCGAAGTTGAATGCCGTGCGCCGATAGGGCACGAGGCCAAGGGGTGCGATCGATGCGCGCGCGGCGACTTCGTCCGCCCAGGCGCCTGAGGCGTTGACCACGACCGCGGCACGCAGCTCGAGCGAGGTTGTTCGCACGTGCCAGTAGGTGGCCTGTCGCTCCAGCGACAGCACCTCTTCGCCCGTCGCGACCTTCGCGCCGTGGCCGCGCGAGCCGCGCAGGAATCCCTGCAGCATCACGTCGACGTCCATGTCCATCGCGTTGGTGTCGAGGGCTGCCCAGTCGAACGAGCCAGCACGCAGGATCGGAACGCGTGCGCGCGCCTCCTCCGCCGAAAGCGGCAGCAGCGGGCTACGAGTGGCTTGCGCAAGCGCATGCAGCTCGTCGAGGGTGCCGCGTTCGGCGTTCGTCCCGATCGTCATGAACCCGCGTGGCGTCAACAGAGGCATCGCCGCGAATCCCGGCGGCGGTGCGTTCAGGAAAGGACCCGTGGCTGCAGTCAGTCGCCGGATCAGCAGGCTACCGTACTGGGGGGAATACAGCGCTGCCGACCGACCGGTGCTGTGATAGCCGACGTGGGGTTCCCGCTCCAGCAACAATACCCGGGCATGAGGCGCGAGATGGAAGGCGACGGAAGCGCCGGCCATGCCCCCACCGATCACGCAGACGTCGAATTCGTCCATGCCATGGTCCTGTCCCGGAACTAGCGCCAGACATTAGCCGTCCGCGCCCGCCCGCGCCAGCCGGCCATCGGTCCGGGCGGCGCTATGATCATGCTAGCCTCGGGATAGACTGTTTGGGGGCGCCGCCTTGCGCTTCGCCCTGCCAACTGTCGTCCGGGTACATCCAATGTCGAGCCTGAAGCCACGCTCAATTTTTGCAAACCGCGCCTGCCGGGGGCGGAGGGCTTTTAACGGCGCGGGTCGGCTAGTCGCGCTCGCGCTGCTCGTCTTGCCAGTGGTCGCCTCCGCAGCCACGATCCTGTTTGTCGGCAACAGCTTCATCTACGGCGAGGGTTCCGCCGTCAAGCGCTACCAGGCCGCAACGGTCACCGACCTCAACGGTGAAGGCATCGGCGGTGTGCCAGCGTTGTTTGGCTTGTTTGCGCGCGAAGCGGGCCTTGACTACCAGGTCAGCCTGGAGACCGTCCCCGGCGTCGGCCTGGATCATCACTACCAAAGGAAGCTCGCGCTGATCGACCGGTCCTGGGACGAGGTGGTCCTGAGTGGGTACAGCACCCTGGACCGCGATCATCCCGGCGATCCGGCGCTGCTTGCCGACTTTACCGCTCGACTCGCGCGATTGATGCATTGCCGAAACCCCGGCGTCGTGGTGCACCTCAACGCGACCTAGTCGCGCGCCGACCAGACCTACCTTCCCGCAGGGCACTGGTACGGACAGCCGATCTCCGCGATGGCACTCGATGTGCGCGCAGGAAATGACCTTGCCGCGGCGCGCTCGCCGCACGTGCGCGACGTGATCCCGGTTGGCGAGGCGTGGAACCGGGCCTTCGCCACCGGGATCGCCGACCCCAATCCCTACGACGGCGTCGCTTTCGGCCAGCTCGACTTGTGGGCACACGATCAGTATCACGCCAGCACCGCCGGCTATTACCTCGAGGCTTTGGTGATCTTCGGTGTGGTGACGCACCACGACCCGGCGACCCTCGGCGCCCAGGAACAGGCAGCAGCCGACCTGGGGCTTTCAGCCGACGAAGCGCTTGCGCTGCAACGCGTCGCCCACGACGAGCTTGCGAACCAGGCACCAAGTCCGACGGCCGGCCATCCGCCGGCAGTCGCCGAACATTGCGCCGCGCACGAACGTCGCGGCGTATCCGCTGTCCCTTAAGCGCAGCACCGATAGAATGGCAGTTGGCAAACGTGCCGACCTGATCGCGGTCGGCCGTGCCGCACCAGGCGGGCGAGTTGATGCCCGCGTCCGATGGGAGGATTGTGTACCAGGCGCCGTGACCCCCGCTCGCGCTTTGGAGGAACGTAGATGAACAGGACCGGCGCCGAACTCGTCCGCGAAGCCCTCGAGTCGCTTGGCGTGCGCTATACGTTCGGGATCCCCGGCGTTCACAATACCGAGATCTACGACCAGCTCGCGATGTCGACGTCTGTCACGCCCGTGCTCGTGGCGCACGAGGGTGGTGCGGCATTCATGGCGGACGCGGTGAGCAGGCTGGGGGAGAGCGTGGGAACGCTTGTGGTCGTGCCCGCGGCGGGCCTTACCCACGCCGCGAGCGGTATTGGCGAGGCGTTCCTGGACGGCATCCCGATGCTCGTGATTTCCGGCGGCGTGCGCCGCGATACCGATCGCCGCTACCAGCTGCACGACATCGACCAGCACGCCTTGCTGCGCCCGATTACGAAGGGGACCTGGCTCGTCCGCTCGCACGCGGAGATCGTGCCTGCGATCCTTGCGGCGCACGCGCTCGCCACCAGTGGTGAGCCGGGACCGGTCTATGTCGAGATTCCGGTCGACCTGCAGCTCTTTCGTGGCGAGAGCGGAAGTGCCGCGCCTGCGGCGGTACCGCAGACCCCGCAAGCCTGCGCCGCGGATCTGCAGCACGCCGCGAAGCTGCTCGCCGGCGCGCGTGCGCCAGGAATCTTCTGTGGCTGGGGGGCGGTAGGCGCGAGCGCGGAACTACGGGCGGTCGCCGAACGCCTCGGCGCGCCCGTCGCGACGACTCTGCAGGGCCTGTCGAGTTTTCCGGCCGACCACCCGCTCCACGCTGCGTTCGCGCTGGGACCGTCCGCTACGCCGGCGGGCGTGAACGCGTTCGCCGACTGCGACTGTCTGCTTGCGATCGGTACCCGCTTTGCCGAGATCGCGACCGGTAGCTACGGCGCGCAGGTGCCGGCGAATCTGGTGCACATCGATATCAATCCCGAGGTCATCGGCGCGAACTATCCGGCGGCGGTCGCGCTCGTAGGTGATGCCCGCCTCACGCTGGTGGGCCTGCTCGACGCACTCGGGCCAACGCCCGATTCCGCCCGCGCGCGGGCGCGGCTCGTGGCAGCGGCGATTGCAAGGGACAAGGCCGCGTATCTCGACGAATGGCGCCGGCACGATCCTGCCGGGCGCGTGAACCCCGAGACCTTCTTCACGGCGCTGCGTGCCGCGCTGCCACGCTCGGCAGTGGTCGTGGCCGATGACGGGAACCACACGTTCCTGACCGCGGAACTGATGCCGATCCTGGAGCCGCGCACGTTCCTGTCGCCGACGGACTTCAACTGCATGGGATACTGCATCCCGGCGACAATCGGCGCGAAGCTGGCCGCCCCGGCGCGCACGGTCGTCGGCATCGTTGGCGACGGCGCCCTCAGGATGACGGGCCTGGAATCGGTCACTGCAGTGGGCCGTCGCCTGGGTATCGTCTGGTTCGTATTCAACGACGGCGAGCTTGCGCAGATCGCGCAGGCGCAGCAGATCCCCCTCAATCGCAAGATCTGCTCCGTCCTGGCGCCGCTGAATGTCGCCGCACTGGCCGCTGCTGTCGGCGCGGAACACGTCGCCATCGCGAACGATGCGGGCGTCGTGGCCGGCATCGCCGCGGCGCTTGCCGCTGCGAGCAATGACCGACCGGTGTTCGTCGATGTGCGCATCGACTACACCAAGCGCACACGCTTCACCGAAGGCACGGTGCGCACGACGCTCGCGACGTTCGACCTTGCGACCAAGGCGCGCTTCCTCGGCCGCGCACTCTGGCGCCGCTTGCGCGGCTGATACCGCCGCGTACGCAGAATCGCTCAGTCCGCGGAGTAGACCGTCCGTCCGCCGACGATCGTCTCCAGCACCCGGACGTTGGCGATGTCCTCCGGCGGGATGCGAGTCGGGTCCCGGTCGAGCACGATCAGGTCGGCAAACTTACCAGCCTCCAGCGAGCCGGTCTGCCGGTCTTGGTGCAGCGCCCGCGCCGAAACGATGGTCGCAGCCCGTAGCGTTTGCAGCAACGTAAGGCCGGGGTCGGCGCCGAGCCTGCCAGTGTAGCCCGAGCCCGGCGCATTCGTGCGGGTGACGGCGACCTTGAGCGCGAACCATTCGTTGAGCGCGTCCACCGGCCAGTCGCTGCCGAAGGCGACCGGCGCCCCGGCGCCCTGCAACAGGCCCGCCGGCTCGAGAATCGCAGCACGTTCCGGGCCGAGATAGTCGCGCAGCTGGTCGACCGTATCGGGGGCCGGCTTTTCCCACTGGAAGGACAGTACCGGGAAGGTTCCGAGCGACTTGTAGCGCGGGTAGTCCGCGCGCGCGACGATCTCGTCGTGGGCAATAGACGGGCGGATGTCGGCGTGCGGCACGACCTTGCGCATCGCAGCGACGGCGTCCAGAGCCGCGCGCACCCCCATGTCGCCGTCGGCGTGCATGTGCGGATCGATGCCGGCACGGGCCAGTCGGGTCAGGATGTCGGCCAGCACCGGTGCGGGGTAGTAGACGGCCGGGCCACGGTCCTTGCCGGGCTGCCAGCGCGGCGCCGCCGCGGTGCCCGCGTTGACCCAGTAAGGCTCGATCATGGCGCCGGTGAAAGCAGGGCCCGAGATCACGCCGTCCATGTACATCTTGGCGTTGCGCACGGTCAGGTGCGGCGTCACCTCAAGCGGCGCGTGATCGAAGCGTCGATGTGCGGCGAGCACGCGCTCCACGGCCGCTGCAGGATTGGCGATGTCGGTCGTGTCGATGTGGATCGCGAAGTGCATGCGCGCCGTCAGTCCACCCGAGCGGTCGATCGCGGCGAACGCCTCCAGCGCGGGTGGGTGTGCGTCGGCGTCGAGTGCCGACGTCACACCCTGCTTCGCGATTGCAAGCAGTGCCGCCCGCGCCGCAGCGAGGTCCTCCGCGGCGCTGGCGGGTGGAATCAGGTGGTCGAACGGATCGGCGGCCGAATCCTCGAGCATGCCGTTCGGCTCACCGTTCGCATCGCGGTCGATCTTGCCGCCTGACGGGTCGGTCGATGCACGGACAATGCCGGCGAGGGCCAGCGCGCGGCCATTGGCGAGTACCGTGTGGCCGAACGAGTCGTGCGCGAGGATCGGCCGGCCGGTGCGCAGCACATCAAGCGTCGCGTGACTGATCGTCACGTCTGCCGGCAGCATGCCCTGCAAGAACCAGTTGGTGACCTCCATCCAACCGTCCGGCTCATGCCCTTGGTCGGCGTCAAGGCAGGCCTGGATGTGCGCCTGGAACTGCGGCACGGTCAGGCGCTCGTACTTCAAGTCGCACTTGAGCAGTCGCGAGCCACCCTCCAGCGGGTGCATGTGTGCGTCGATCAGTCCCGGCATGGCGAAGCGCCCGTGCAGGTCGGCCACACGCGTCGTCGGCCCAATGAAGCTCCTGGCGCCCGCCGAAGAGCCAGCGTAGACGATGCGTCCGGCACGGATCGCGATGGCTTCGCGGACGTGGTCGGCGGCATCAGCGGTGTAGATTCGGCCGTCGAGGTACACGGTATCGGCGATGGTGCTGGCGCGGGGCGCGCCTAGCGCCGTGCCGGACAGCACGGGCAGAAGACAGATCGAAAGCAGGGCCAATGACGACAGACGGCGCATTTAGGGTCCCTCGGCGGTAGGTGAATCGCCCGGATCGGAGCCTGCACATCATGTCAGGCGCGGCACTGGATGTGCAGCATTGAATTTCCAATCCGGCACGTGTCGATGCGGCGGGCCGAATGATCGCGGCGCTGGGCTGCGCCCGGTTCAGCCGGCCCGGCCCTATACTCGTCGGGTAGCGGTGCACGTCTGGGGGAGGGTACTCCCGGGGGGGTCCATGGGGTTAGGCAGATCAGGAACGGCCATGCGCCGACGGATTATAGGCGCGGCCGCGTTGCCGCTCGCGCTGGCGACGCTGCTCGCCGGCGCGAACGAGCCTGCTTCCACACCGCCGCCGGTGGCCGCAGGCAACGTCGGTGATGTCATCGTCGAGGCGCCTGAACCGAGGTACGTCGCCCCAACACTTCGCGACCGGATCGGCCGCATCTGGGCACCGGTATTGATCAACGACCTGGGGCCATTCCGCCTTGTGCTCGACACCGGCGCCACGAATTCGGCGGTATCGCCAAAGGTCGCGGCGGCGCTTGGACTTGGCCCCGAGGCGAGCTTTCCAGTGAACCTGCGCGGCGTGACGGGCACCCGCGTCGTCCCGACCATCAAGATCGACAGCATCGTGGTAGGCGATCTTGAACTGCACTCCAGGCGTGTACCGATTATCTCCGATGCGCTCGGCGGCGCCGATGGCGTCCTCGGCACCGAGGGGATGCAGGACAAGCGGATTTTTATCGATTTCCGGCACGACAAGATCCGCATTTCACGCTCTCACGCCGAACAGCCCGCACAGGGATTCATGGTGATCCCGGTGAAGATTGTCGGTGGCCTGCTGCTGGTTGCCGACGTGAAGATTGGAGCGGTGCACGCGAAGGCGATCATCGATACCGGTGGACAGGGGACGCTTGCGAACGAGGCGTTCCGCGACGCGCTGGTCCGCCACCTGAAAGCCGCCGACATCGCGGCCGACGAAGTGACCGGGGCGACCATGGACGTTCAGCGTGGCGACCGTGTCATCACACCGCCGATAGAGCTCGGCGGCGTCACGATCCGTGGCGCACACTTCACCGCGGGCGACCTCTACATCTTTCAGCACTGGAAAATGACCCATGAACCGGCCGTGCTCATCGGCATGGACGTACTCGGCCGGCTGGACACGCTGATCATCGACTACAAGCGTCGTGAGCTGCAGGTAAAGCTCAGGGACGATTAAGGCATCCCCATTCAGGCGGACGGTCGCTCGCCGCGCAGGGCCTGCCGCAGCGACAGCGTGCGCCTAAGGGCGCAGGGGCGGCCTGCCATCGCGGGGCGAGATCGCCCGCCGCTGCGACGATCTGACCCGCAGCAGGCCGAGGACCCGTTCTGCTTGGGTGGCGGCGCTATGTTGCCGCAATCGACCGCGCGTGCCGCGAACGCCCGCGGGCGTCGGCCCGCTCCCGATCGATCAGTGCGCGCTTGCGATCGAGTCCCCAGCGATAGCCGCCGAGGCCGCCGTCGCCCCGCAGTACACGGTGACACGGGATGAGGATCGCGATGCGATTGGCGCCGCAGGCCGAGGCGGCCGCCCGGACGGCTTTCGGCGCCCCGATCGCCCGCGCCACCTCGGTGTAGCTGACGACGTCCCCTGCCGCGAGCCCGAGCAGGAATCGCCATACCCGTACCTGGAACGCCGTGCCGCGCAGGTCCAGCGGGATGTCGGGCCGGGGCGCTGCGCTGTCGAGGTGCCTCGCGAACGCCTGCATCCACGCATCGAGTGCCGGTGAGGCGGCCTGGCCCGACGGTTCGAGCGTCGCGGCCGGGAACTCTCGCGCCAGCTGCTCCAGAAGGGCTGGGGGCGACTCGCCGAACTCGGCGAAGCACACGCCGCGCGCCGTCGCCGCCATCATCAACGGTCCGAGGCTGGTGTCGCGACAGGCATAGCTGATCGTCTCCCGAGCCCCGCCCGCCCGGTAGGTCGAAGGGGTCATGCCGAGGTGGCGCGCGGCCTCGCCATAGATGCGGCTGCCGGAGGAGTAGCCCGCAGCGGTGATTGCGTCGAGCACTGTCGTGCCGGCGCGCAGTTCCTGGCGCAGTCGCGACAACCGAACGCCGTCCTGGTAACTGCGTGGCGTGACGCCGAAGTGCGCCTTGAAGACGCGCTGGAAGTGCGTGGGCGACAGCGCCGCCAGCGCCGCGAGCCGCGCCAGAGGCAGCGCCTGGCTCGCGTTCTCGGCGATGTATTGCGCGACGGCCTCCAGCCGCACGGCCAGCGGATCGCGGTTATCCCGCGGCTTGCAGCGCTTGCAGGGCCGAAAGCCGGCGGCGTCGGCCGCGGCGGTGGAGTCGAAGAAGCGCACGCTCGCGCGTCGGGCCGGACGGGAGGCGCACGACGGCCTGCAGTAGATTCGGGTTGACAGCGTGCCGTAGTAGAACGTGCCATCCAAGCCCGCGTCGCGGATCTGAATCGCCTGCCAACGCTGTGCATCGGTGGTCATCTGGGGCCGCTTGGAACGGGAGCTGGGCATTGTAGTCCCCGGGGAAGTGGTGAGGCGACGCACCTTAGATCGGCCAGCCGTCCCGTGGCACTCCGCTTCTTGCGGACATCCTCGGCTGTTGCGCTGCGGGGGGGGCACTCGGCCGCAGCGGCGGCGTGCAGCCCGGCGTCGGCTGCATTACAGTGGCCGGATCGTCTTCCTGAGGGGGTTCCAGATGACGTTTTCACGGCGGGATTTCGTATCTAGCATCGCGCTCGGGGCGCTGGGCACGGCGGCTGGCGCTCCTGCGTCTGCGACCGAAGCCCTGCCCAAGCAGCGCATGCAGGCCCAGGCCAAGCCCATCATCGTCTCGGCCGGCAACGGCTACGAGCACCTGGAGGACGCCTATCAGTACCTCAAGGGTGGCGGTGACACGCTCGAGGCGGCGATAAAGGTCGTTCGTGGCCCCGAGGACGACCCGAACGATGACAGCGTCGGACTCGGCGGACTACCGAACGAGGAAGGCGTCGTCGAGCTCGACGCCTCCTGCATGCATGGACCGACCCGCCGTGCCGGCAGCGCCGGCGGCGTGCGCAACATCCGCAGCATGGCGCAGCTCGCGCGCGAGGTCATGCTGCACTCCGGCCACGTGATGCTGGTCGGTGAGGGCGCCGAGCGCTTCGCGGTCGCTCGCGGCTTCAAGCGCCAGGACCTGCTGACGGAGGAGTCGCGCAAGGTATGGCTGCTGTGGAAGGAAGCACATGCCGACTGGTGGGGTCCGGGGGTCGCCGACCCGCGTTGGCGAGAACGCCTCCACGACCGGCTGAAGTCTGACGAGGGAGCGGCCTATCGTCAGCGCCTGCAGGCCATCGCCCAGGACCTCGGGATCGACCCCGCGGTGCGCGAGGCGGCGATCCACAAGGTTCTATTCCCGCCCACCGGCACGATCCACTGCTCGACGCTCGCGGCCAATGGCGACATGTCCGGCTGCACGACCACCAGCGGGCTTGCCTGGAAGATCCCGGGAAGGCTCGGCGACTCGCCGATCATCGGTGCCGGCTGCTATACCGACCAGGACGTGGGCTCCGCCGGCGCGACCGGTAGCGGCGAGGAGAACATCCGCGTTGCCGGCGCGCATACGATTGTCGAGAACATGCGGCGTGGGATGACGCCGTTCGACGCGGGCATGGACGCGCTCAAGCGCATCGTGCGCAACTACAACGGCGAAAAGGACCGGCTGCTGTACGTCGACATGACCTACTACATTCTTCGCAAGGATGGCGCCTATGCGGGTGTGTCGCTGTGGACCGGCTACGAGCCGGGACGGCCGCATACCATCGCGGTGCACGATGGTACGCGCCGGCTGGAGAAGACGGTCAGCCTGTTCGAGGGTGCGTCGCAGGAATGGCCGCCGATCGTTGCGGCGTCGAAGGTCAACCTGTGAGCGCCGTGCGTATCGTGGCATGGCTGCTGCTTGTGAGCCTCGCCAGCGGCGCCGCCCGGGCAGCGGAAGCAGTCGCCGCGCGCGAGCGCACGACGATCGTGCTGGCCGGGGCCCTGATCGACGGCGTCGCCGCAAAGCCCAGGCCCTCGGTCGCGGTTGTCGTGCGCGCCGGCCGCATCGTCTCGGTGCGCGACCGCGGTTCGCCGGACCTGCCGCGCGACGCCGAGGTGATTGACCTGGGTGACGCGACGCTGTTGCCGGGACTCATCGATACGCATACCCACATCTTCCTGCAGGGCGAGGTTCCGGCCGAAGGCGGCTACGACGCGCAACTGCTCAAGCATCCGCTGGCGTATCGCGTCGCGCGCGCGACGGTCGCGGTGCGCAGTGCGCTGGAGCAGGGATTCACGACGATCCGCGACGTCGAGACGGAGGGCGCAGGCTATGGCGACGTCGGCATCAAGCAGGCGATCGAGGCGGGCATCATTCCCGGCCCGCACATGTTCGTGTCGACGGTGTCCATTTCCACGACTGGCGGCTACCAGCTTGAGGACTATGCACCGGAACTGACGCTGCCGAAGGGCGCGCAGCTGATCGACGGCCCGGTAGAGGCGCGCAAGGCAGCGCGCGAGCAGCTGGACCATGGCGCGGACTGGATCAAGGTCTACATGACTCACCGCTCCTGGCTGGACGGGGCGGGCAACCTCGTTTCTCAGCCGACCCTCACGGTCGAAGAGCTGCGTGCGATCGTCGACGAGACCCACGGTTGGGGCCGCAAGGTCGCGTGCCATGCCTACAACGGCATCGGCCTGCAGCGCGCACTTGACGGTGGTTGCGACACGCTTGAGCACGGCCTCGAACTTGGTGATGCACAGATCCAGCAAATGCTGCGTCAGGGCACCTGGTACGTGCCGACGGTGGCCGTCTACTTCAAGGACTGGGACCCGGCAGGTACCGCCAGCGGCCAGCGTGACCGAAAGCGTACTGCGGTGCACGAGGTCTCGTTCCGCAAGGCCCTCAAGGCGGGTGTCAAGATCGCGTTCGGTACGGATGCGGGCGGCTTCCCGTGGAACGAGTCGATCGCGCAGGAGTTCGCCTACTACGTCGAGTACGGCATGACCCCGATGCAGGCGATCCAGACCGCGACGACGCGCGCTGCCGAGCTGCTCGGCCGCGCAGGCCAGCTCGGCGTTGTCGCCGAAGGTGCCGGCGCCGACCTCATGGCCGTGCGTGGCGACCCACTCAAGGACATCCATCGGCTAGAGTCGCCGGTGTTCGTAATGAAGGACGGGCACGTCTACCGCAACGACACGCAGGCCGTCCGTTGAGTAGTGCGCCGCCGGCGAAGTCGATGGCGAAGCTCGCGTTGACGAGCCTCGCCGGCGCCAGCATCGAGTGGTTCGACTTCTACCTCTATGGCGTCGCCTCGGCGCTGGTCTTCCCGACCCTGTACTTCCCGAAGACGATGCCTGCAGTGCTGGCGCTGCTGGCGTCCTTCAGCACTTTCGCAATCGGGTTCTTCGCCCGGCCGGTCGGCGCGATTCTGTTCGGGCATTTCGGTGACCGAGCGGGGCGAAAGGCGGCGCTCGCGGCGGCACTCGTGCTGATGGGCGTGTCGACGGCGCTGGTTGGTTGCCTGCCGTCATACGCGGCTATCGGTGTCGTCGCCCCGACGTTGCTGGTGATGCTGCGCTTCATGCAGGGCCTTGCGATCGGCGGGCAGTGGGGCGGAGCGATGCTGCTGGTGGTCGAGAGCGCGCCGCCCGAGCGGCGCGGCTTCTATGGCAGCTTTGCGCAGGTCGGTGCGCCCGCAGGCGTCGTGCTCGCGAATCTCGCGTTTCTGCTCGTTGGCGCGACGATGAGCCACGATTCATTCCTTGCCTGGGGTTGGCGGATCCCGTTCGTGCTCAGTCTCGGACTCGTGGGGCTGGCCTGGTATGTCCACACCCGCGTCGAGGAGACCGAGGTCTTTAGGCAGATGAAGGCTGATCGCGACCGGTCGCAGCGTCGTGCGGCGCTTGGCGGCACCCGTACTGAGGGGGTCGACGCGGCCAGCGGCCGCTCACCGATCATCGATGCGTTCGTGACCCACCCGCGGCAGATCTTCCTGGCCGCGGGGGCGTTCGTCGCAGTGCAGGTGTCGTTCTATATCGCGATCACGTTCGTTGTGGCATACGGCACGAACAAGGAGATCGGACTCGGACTACCGCAGTCCATGATGCTGACCGCCGTGCTGATCGGAAGCGGCGTGATGGCGCCCCTGATGCTGTGGTTCGGGAAACTGTCGGATCAGTATGGCCGGCGCAACCTGTTCGTGACTGGCGCTGTGCTCACCGGGCTCTGGGCATTCGCATTCTTCCCGCTGATCGATACGCGCGAGCCGATTCTGGTCACACTTTCGATCACGATCGCGATAGGGCTCAATGGGATGATGTACGGACCGCAGGCGGCACTGTTCGGAGAACTCTTCCGCACCCGCGTCCGTTACTCCGGCGCGTCGCTCGGCTACCAGATCGGTGCGATGCTCGGCGGAGGCCTTGCCCCGCTGTTCGCGATGGAGATTCTGCATCGCACCCACAGCACGTTCGGCGTCTCGCTGTACATGGCGGGCGCGAGCGTCGTGACCATCGCCTGCATGTTCCTGCTAGGGGATCGGCGCGTGGGAGATCTGTCCGAGGCGGGGCACTAGGACTCCTTCGCCCAGGCGATGGGCTCGACGCGACGCACGACCACGCCGAATGCCAGGGCGCCGAGCAGCGTGACACCCGCCGCAATTGCAAATGCGACGCCGAAGTGGCCGGTGCGGTCGACCACGATGCCGGTGATCAGCGGCGCCAGTACGCCCGCCATGTTGGCGCACAGGTTCTGCACCCCCATCCACTCGCCCGCCGCGCGTGGCCCTGCCAGCGTTTGCGAGATAGCCCCCAGCGGCGCGCTCTGCATGCCGAAGAACAGACCCGCGACCAGCAGCAGAGCGATCGACATGGTAGGTCCTGCGATGATGAATCCGGCCATCACCGTCGCGGCGCCACAATGCCCGGTAATGATGGTTGCCTTGTAGACCCGGTTCGGATCGGCCCCGACGCGAACCCGCCAGTCGCAGTACCAGCCGGCGCACGGTGCGACGACTGCCTGCGTCGCATAGACCAGCGCTCCGACCGTGGCCATCCGCGCCAGGCTGAAGCCATGCACGCGCACCAGCCACAGCGGCAGCCAGCTGAGCAGGAAATAGAACGCATAATTGCCGCTGAAGTGCCCGAGGCTCGTGCCCCACAGGGAGCGTTCGTGCAGCAACGTCGGGTAGCCGACTGGACGCTCGGCGCCGAGCGTGCTTGCGACCTCGCCATTCGCCGTCGCCGCCAGCCACGGGACCAGCCAGAGGAGCGATGCCAACCCGAACACGAGGAAGGCGGGGCGCCAGCCATAGCCTGCGATCACTAAGCCGCCGATCAGCGTGCCGGCGGTCGGGCCGAGCGACTGGCCGACGGCCACCAGGCCATTCGCCCTGCCACGGGCGCCAGCAGGCACTCGCTGCGCGAGGATCGTCGCATTGCAGGGATAGGCGACGCTCTCGCCGAGCCCCAGCAGGATGCGAAGCGCGAGAATGGTCGCGAACGAGGTGGCCAGTCCCATCAGCGTGGTCGCCAGCGCCCAAAGCGCGAGCCCGCCGGCGAGCACCAGGCGCACGTCGCAGCGCTGCGCCAGCCACCCGGCGATGGGCTGCATCGGTGCATAGGACCAGAAGAACGCCGAGAAAAGCACGCCCAGTTGGGTGTTGGACAGACCGAGTTCGCCCTGCACGAGCGAGCTTGCGGTGGCGAGGTTACCGCGGTCGAAGTAATTGATGAACACCGCAGCCGCCAGCAGCAGCACGATGCGGCGCGGGTAACCGACGGCAGGGCTGGTCGGCATGGGGGTGCCTGTTGGCAGTCTGGGAGCGGGCCTAGTGCTCCGTCGCAGCCGAATCGGCGGGTGCGATAGCCGTCATTGTCGGCAGCGGGGCGCTGGCGTTGATGTCGATCACGATCTTCCAGGCACCGTTGTTGCGGCGCCAGACCTCCACGTACGCGCCGCGTTCGGCGACTGCGCCGCCCTTGCCGCCGTCGATCGTGTACGTGCCGGAGACGTAGGCCACATCGCCCGCACCGACATTCTGGCTCGAGCTGATGTGCGCCTTGACGCCGCTCTTGATCATCCCTTCGACCGCCGCTCTGATCGCGGCCGCACCCTTGGCGGTTTCGCTGCCGGACATGATCAGCTCGGCGTCCGGGGCGTACAGGGCGGCGACCGCGGCGGCATCGCCCTTGTTGAAGTTTTCCTCCCAGGAGTGTTTGAGCTCGGGCGGGACGCCGGGACTGGAGGTGGCCGGTGTGCACGCAGCAATCGCGAGCGTAACCAGATAAGCGGACAGCGTCCGACAAAGCAGTGAATTCATTGGGGGCCTCGGGTCGCTAGTGGGCGCGGGCGTGCTCTGCGTCGTACGCCTGCCACGCCTGGTCGATGAGGTAGCCGTGTAGGGATTCCGCCTGGCCGCGGCTGAGCACATCGTCCCAACGGGCCATGCCCTTGGACTGATAGGCGCCGTTGAGCACGATGTCAAAGAAGATACGGTGTGTTTCCGGTGCGAGGCGCCGTAGATCAGGCAGCAGGCCGCGCCCCATCGCATGGCAGCGGGCGCAGAAGCGGCTGTAGAGCACCTCCCCCTCGGCGACTTGCTGCGGCGTCGCGGTACGGACCGGGGGCAGGGCAAAGGGAGTATCCGCGAAAGCGGATGGCTTGGGCACGGCGCCGCCGCCAAGCTTGAAGGCGACGATGCGGCCGGCGTTGCCGTACCTGTAGGCAGCGCTGATCGCCGGGAACGGCGCGTACAGCACGCCACCACCGTAGCCTGCCATCACGGCCACATACTGCTCGCCATTGACCTTGTAGGTCATCGGTGCCGCCATGATCGAGGTGCCGACGTCGATCGTCTTGAGCAGCTTGCCGGAGTCGGCGGCGTAGACCGACAGGGCGCCGGTGGCGTCACCGCGAAATACCAGATTACCGCCAGTCGCCATGATGCCGCCGTCCCACGGGGAGGCGGTCTGCTGCTCCCACACGGTCTTGCCGGTCACCGGATCCACCGCGCGCAGCACGCCGCGTGAATGCAGCGGTCCCGATGCCGCCGCACCAAGCGTCTCAAGCGACGGAAGCTTGCCGAACAGGGCCGCGAGTCCTTTCGGGTCGTAGTCCTCCGTGGCAAAGAATGCGAGGTTGAAGTTGCCCTCGATCAGTCCAGCGCGCAGGCCCTGCGTGTTCACGTACACCATCGGCATGTCGATCACCGGAATGTAGGCCAGCCCAGTCTTGCGGCTGAACGCCATCGGTTGCCAGTTGTGTGCGCCGGTTGCACCGGGAAACACGAGTTTCGGCGCGTGTACCCAGTTAGCGCCGGCCGACGGGATCGGGCGATGGGTCTTCGGATCGATGCCGCGGGTCCAGTTGACCGCCGCGTACGCTGCGGCTGACAGAAACTCACCCGTCACGCGGTCGAGCACGTATAGAAAGCCGTTCTTGCTGGCCTGCAGCAGCACGCGTCGCAGCTGACCGCCGATCGGCAGCTCGGTAAGCACGAGCTTCGCGGTCGTGTCGTAGTCCCAGCCCTCGCCGGGAATCTCCTGATAGTACCAGGCGAGTGTGCCGCTATCGGCGTGCACGGCGACGATCGACGCTGCGTACAGCTCGTCGTGGTTGCCCTTGGTCGTGTCGACGACGTCGTAGGGCGAGGTGTTGCCGGTGCCGAAGTAGACCAGCTTGAGCTGCGGATCGTAGGACAGCCCGTCCCAGACGGAGCCCCCGGCGCCGAACTCCCAGCGGTATTTCGGATCCCAGGTCTTCACCGCCGCGTCGAGGTGTGGCTGGTCCTGCGGTCCCAGACGAGGGTCGCGCGGGACCGTATAGAAGCGCCAGCGCAGCTCGCCGCTGTTGAGATCAAAGGCCGCGACCGAGCCACGGGCGCCGGCAAAGTCGCCACCGCCGTTGCCGATGACGATCAGCTCGCCCGCCAGCACCGGAGCGCCGGTCACGAAGTAGTGGAAGTCGCCCGCGCCCCGCCCGGGCAAGGTGTCGATCTTCCAGATGCGCCGACCAGACTTCGCGTCGATCGCGTGAAGGAAACCGTCGAGCGAGACGACATAGACGCGGCCACTGCGCACCGCGACGCCCCGGTTGACTGCATCGCAGCAGGCGTAGCGGCCCCACTGACCGTCGACGCCGGGATCGTAGGTCCACAGTTCGCGTCCGCTCGCCGCGTCCAGCGCGTAGAC
>JANXQL010000134.1 GCA_025356815.1 Pseudomonadota bacterium | reverse complement strand
CACCGTAGTCCGTGCCTTCGCGCAGCACGAACGACTCCACCACGCCGCGCAGCGCGTCGACCGACAGCTCCTGGTGCGGCACGACGATCGGTGGCGGGCGCAAGCAGGCGCAGGTCGGAGAATGCGGTGGTGTCCAAGGGGCTGATCCTTCGCAGGGGAGGGCACACCCATCTTAACGGACGCGCACCGGCAACTCATCGCGTCGCCCAATTGTCCGGTCGCACGTGCATGACCGGCCTTGATCTGGCACCTTGGACGCTGGACAGCAGCCCGGACGGCCAGCGACTTGAACGATGCCTACACCGACGATGAACGCCCGCCACCGATCGTCGTTCCGCACCAGGAGCTGTCGGTCGACGCGCTGCGCGGCGTGGTGGAGTCGTTCGTGCTGCGCGAAGGCACGGACTACGGTGACCGCGACGTGAGCTTCGACACCAAGGTGGCGCAGGTGATCCGCCAGCTCGAGCGTGGCGAGGCAGGCATCGTGTTCGATGCGGCGACCGAGACGATCGATATCGTCGTCAAGCGCAACCTGCGCGGCCACGAATAGATGGCGCCCGGCGCGACCCCGCCCGGCCCAAAGAAGCTGCTGCACAGCAAATGGACCGCCGTGCAGCCGCGCGAGCGGGAAAAGCACTTCATCGTGACGCGTCTGGTTGAGCCCGACCCGCCCGATGCCGCGCTCGAGCAGGTGGAACTGGAAGCCGTGCTCTCGAAGCGTTCCCGCATCGTCGCGTGGCGGCAGCTGCGCGACGCGACGCGCTGGCTGCGCGGCTGGAGGTGAGTATAATCAATGCCCTGCGTGCCGCGGTGTCCGACAGCGGGCTTGCCTGGCGCGGTGCGTTCAATGTGGGTGATGCGGACGATCTGCCGCCGATGCCGGACGGTCGTGCGACCCGCAGCGTCGTCCTGCTCGGCTTCGCCGGGCGCGGGCACTGGCAGACGTTCCTCGCCTCAGCCGAGGCGCGCGACGGCGCGCCTCACCCGCTCGATCGCTGGTCGCGCAGCCGCATAGACGGGCTTGCGAAGCGCTTCGACGGCCATGGCCTATATCCATCGGACGGCCCGCCGTGGCTGCCGTTTCAGCGCTGGGGCACGCGCGCCGAGCCGGTCCACCCATCGCCATTGGGGATCCTCATCCACCCGCGCTGGGGCCTGTGGCATGCCTATCGTGGGGCGCTCGCATTCGCCGATGACCTCGCGGAGCCGATGCGCGCTGCGGCGCCATCGCCCTGCGTTGCGTGCGCGACGAAGCCGTGCCTCAGTAGCTGCCCGGTTGACGCGATCGGGCCGGGCCGCTACGACTGGCGCCGCTGCGCCGATCACGTGCGTTCGGCGGCCGGGGACGATTGCCTGAAAACGGGGTGCCGCGCGCGCCGAACGTGTCCGGTCGGTGCTGAACACCGCTACGAGCCGGCCGAGGCTGAGTTCCATATGCGAGCCTTTCTGCGCTGAACTCTGTATCCGTGGTTCCGTGACAAGCGGGCCCGATCCGTCGTATTAATAGAGTCGCACGGGCAGCCATGCGGCCCGCCATGGAGCGGGGGCCGAAGAAGTCGGACGAACCGACCGGCGAGACTGGCCGAGTGGGTCGCCGAGGGGGTCATTTCGAATGAGTCAGGTCGTTGCCCTGGTGGCCGACGCGCTACGGCACAAGCTGGCTCGTGACGGCATCAGTTCCCTGACGCCGGTGGAATGGCACTTGCTGCACGTCAGTCAGTTCCTGAACGCGATCGAGGAGGGTCGGCTGCGCAGGATGCTTACCGACACTCCGATCGCGGAGCTCGTCGCGCTGGCCGGGGGACTCGATGCCATCCAGGCGCCCGATGCGTCGGCGGCGATCCATGAGGCCGTCGCCGGCTTGACGGCCGCCAACGTTCCAGGCAATGCCGCGAAGCGCAACAAGTCGGTTCGCGACATCTCCACGGCACTGGCGTCAGCCGTCAACGACGAACGAGAGCGAATCGAGCGCCAGCTGCTCGACTATGCGTTTCGCCAGCCTGAGTTGATGACGGACCCAGCCGTATCGCCCTGATACAGTTCCTGTGAACAGGGCGTCAGCGACGAGTGGATGCGCCCGCGAGCAACCGGGCGACGGCCGCGCGCGGCCCGCCTTCGGGCAAGGCTCCCTGCATCAGCAGACCCGAAATCACTGCCGACACCGGTCGCACTCGCCGCGCGAATCCCACCAGGGCACTGCGCAACGCCCGTGCCGGCGCCGACTCCGCCGTGTAGAGGCCGACGACCGCGTTGGTCGCCAGGTACAGCGGTAGCGTCGCCCGACGATGGGTACGATCGTAGCGATCGAGCAGTCGCTGGCTGCCGATGTCCTCGGCCCGTCCGCTGGCTTCGATCACGAGCCGCGACAAGGTCTCCACGCCGAGTAGGCCGAGGTTGAAGCCGTGGGCAGTAACCGGGTGCATACCGACAGCCGCGTCTCCAACGGCCGCGTAGCGCGCGGTCGTGAAGCGCGACGGATAGACCCCGACCAGCGGATAGGCGAATCGCTCGCTGTCGAGCGTCATCCTGCCGAGCCTGGAAAGGAAACGTCGTTCCATCTCGCGCTCGAACGCGGCCGGCGCGAGCCGGCGCGCGGCCTCGATCTCCACGTGCGGCAGCGTAAGCACGATCGAGGATCGATTGCCGTTGAGTGGCAGGACCGCGAGCGTCTGCTGGTGCGCGAACCATTCGGTGGCGATCCCCTCATGGGGCACCTCGTGCGTCATGCGACAGACGAGCATCGTCTTGCCGAAGTCATGATGGTGCGCCGGAATGCCGATCGCGCGGCGGGTCTCTGAAAAGCGCGTGTCGGCAGCCACCACCAGACGGCCGGTGAGCACGCGACCATCGCCGAGCGTGACCTGAACACCACCGGAGTCCGTGGTCAGCCCGATAACGGAGGCAGCGGGAATCAGGGTAAGGTCGCTCTGTTCGCGCGCGGCGCCGAACGCCGCGCGGCGGATCAGGTGGTTTGAGATCAGAAAGCCAAGCTCGGTCGCGCCCGCTCCTGGCCTGACGTCGAAGCCTTCAGTAGCGACGCCGTTGAGAACTCGGGCGCTGCGCAGTGGCGCAAGATCCGTCGCCGGCAGCCGCTCCCAGACCTCCAACTCACGCAGTAGCCGCGCCGACCGCTGCGTCAGGGCGATCTCACGACCGTCGTAGCCGGGCTCCGCCAGAGCCGACAGCGGCTGCTTCTCCACCAAGGCCAGGCGCAGCCCGGTGCCGCGCAGGGCCCTTGCGAAGCACAGGCCGACCGGGCCACCGCCAACGATAAGCAAGTCGAAATCCAGCGCTTCCGTAGCCATGGTGCAGTGTCCTCCCGCCCGCACTCTACCCAATCCAGTAGAATCGCAGCGCGAATGAGAAGCGCTTCGATCAACACGGCAGGAGGCTTTCATTTCAGCGCCGGTCGCGGATAATCGCGCGCTGCATTGACACAGGATGCCCGCCGCAATGGCCATCGCGATCGAGGACTGGAAGAGCGCCCTGACGACGCGCCTTGAGCGCGTGATGCCGGCAGCGGAGGCCGTTCTGCAGCTGCCGCTGATCGAGGAGATTCGCGAGCTGAAGGCGCGCACGGGTGCGGTCGTCGTCGCGCACAACTATCAGGTCCCGCAAATCACTGCTGGCGTCGCCGACTTCACCGGCGACTCGCTGGCGATGGCCCGCTACGCGGCAGCAACAAGCGCCGAAACGATCGTCGTGTGCGGTGTGCGGTTCATGGCCGAGACGACGAGCCTGCTGTGTCCGACCCGCCGCGTGCTGCTGCCCGCTATCGACGCCGGCTGCTCGCTGGCCGATTCGATCACCGCCGCGGAAGTTCGCGCGCTGCGCAATGCGTATCCAGGCGTGCCTATCGTCGCGTACGTCAATACGACAGCGGCGGTGAAGGCCGAGGTCGACATCTGCTGCACTTCGGCGAACGCCGTCCAGATCGTCGATTCGCTGCGGGCGCCGAAGGTCATCATGCTGCCGGATCGCTTCCTGGCTTCGTTCGTCGCCGAGCGAGTCAAGTGCGAGATCATCCCGTGGGCCGGGGCCTGCGAGGTGCACGAGCGGTTCACGGCGGCTGACATCGCTCCATATCGCAACAGCAACGTCGTAGTCCTGGCGCACCCGGAGTGCCCGGAGGACGTGCAGGCAGCGGCTCACTTCGTCGGCTCCACGGCCGCAATGGCCGATTACCTCGCAAGGACGCAGCCGGAACGCGCGCTGCTGCTGACGGAATGTTCGATGGCGGACAACATCACGCTCGAGCATCCCGGCATCCGCTTCGAGCGGCCGTGCAACCTGTGCCCGCACATGAAGCGCATCACGCTCAAGCGTGTGCGCGACTCGCTGCGCGATGGCACCACTCAGATCCACATCGACGCACACATCGCTGAGCGGGCGCGCCGACCGCTGGACCGGATGCTGGCGCTCTAGCCTGTGAGCGGAGCCGCCCCCACACGCGACGACTTCGCCGATGGCGTACTGGTACTCGGTGCCGGCATCGCGGGCCTGTGCACGGCGCTGGCGGCGGCGCCACGGCGGGTGCTCGTGCTGTGCCCGGACGAGCCCGGCCGCAGCTCCTCGAGCTGGCTCGCGCAGGGAGGCATCGCAGCCCCGATCGGGCCATTCGATTCCGTCGACATCCACGTCGGCGACACGCTCAGCGTGGCGGGGCATGCCGCAGACCCCATCGCTGCCGCCCGAGTGATCAGCGGCGCACGCGAGGCGATCGACTTCCTGGTTGCAGCCGGTGTGCCGTTCGATCGCGAAGGCGGCGCATGGAGCCTGCACCTGGAGGCCGGGCATCGACTTGCGCGTGTCGTCCACGCCCTGGGCGATCGCAGTGGCGCGGCGATTGTCGCGGCGCTGTGGGAGCAGGTCCGCGTGGCGTCTCACATCACCGTCCGCTGCGGTTGGCGCGCGACGACGCTCGCGACGGACGCGGCAGGTCAGGTCGTCGGCGTCCACGCGCTCGATGATGCAGGCAGGCCCGTGCTGCTGCAGGCAGCCGAGACGGTCCTTGCGACCGGCGGGGCCGGTCGTCTGTTCCGCTACACCACCAACGGCCCGTGGGCCGCGGGCGATGGCCTGGCGATGGCACTAGCTGTGGGCGCGCGTACCGCGGCGCTCGAGTTCGTGCAATTTCATCCGACGGCGCTGCGCGTCCAAACCGATCCACTGCCGCTGCTCACCGAGGCGTTGCGCGGCGCCGGCGCGCGGCTCGTGACGACGAGCGGCGAGGCCCTGATGGCGGGTCGGCATCCGCTGGGCGACCTAGCGCCGCGCGATGTGGTGGCGCGGGCGGTGTGGGAGCGTGCCCAGGCGGGCGCCGATGTGCGTCTGGACGCGCGGCGCGTATTCGCCTCGACCGCAGGCGCTGCGTTTCCCGGCGCCCGCGCGACCGCTCTGCAGCATGGCATCGATCCGGCGCGCGAACTGCTGCCGGTCACCGCGGCGGCGCACTACCACATGGGAGGCGTGCTGGTCGACGACGAGGGACGCACGACCATCCCGGGACTTTGGGCCTGCGGCGAGGTGTCCTACACAGGGCTGCATGGCGCCAATCGCCTCGCCAGCAATTCGCTGCTCGAGGCCGTCGTCTGCGGCCGCAGCGCGGGCGCCGCACTCGCGCTGCGGCCGAATCAATCGCGCGGCCCGGCCGTCCCTGTGGTCCCGGCGACGGCGACCGACGTGGAAGGAGCGCTCGCCTGGCAGTCGCTGCGACAGCGCATGTGGCAGCAGATGGGCCCGGTCCGCGATGGCGCGAGCCTCGCGGCGGCGATCACCGAGACCGCCACCATCCATGCGTCGCTTCCCGTCGGCGAACACGCCCTTCGCCAAAGATACGCGCTGGCGCTGGCCATGATGCAGGCAGCGGCGGCCCGCGAGGAGAGTCGCGGCGCGCACTACAGGCAGGACTTTCCTGCCCGGGACGAATCACGCGACGGACCCCAGGCCGTCTTCCCGCGCGTGGCCGCCTGAACCGAACGCGGCCCCCGTCGGATCGCCTACACTATGGGCGTCGCGCCGGGCGCGGCGGGTGAATCCAAACACGTGTCGCAGGACCCATCGACATGAGCGATCAGGATCCGATCTCACGTCGCCAGCTGCTGCAGGCCGCGGTGACCGTCGCACTGCTCGGTGGCACGAGCGCATTGCAGGCCGCAGCTGGCGGAGGAAGTCCCTTGCTCGAACTGACGGCGGTGGAGGCGGTCCGGCGACTGAAGGCCGGCGAGATGTCCGCGGAGCGCTACGCGACGGCATTGCTCGAACGCAGCGCCGCGACCCGAAATCTGAATGCGTTCATCAGTCTCGATCACGACGCGGTTCTCAGCGCTGCGCGAGCGGCGGATGTGCGTCGTGCTGGTGGTGGGCCTCTCGGCCTGCTGCATGGGCTGCCGATTCCTGTGAAGGACAGTCTCAACACAGCGGACTATCCGACCACGGCCGGCACGCCGGCGCTGAAGCACTTCCGACCGGCTGCGGACGCGCCGCTCGTCGCGTCACTGCGCGACGCTGGAGCCATCGTGTTCGGCAAGACCAACCTGCACGAGCTGTCGTACGGCTGGACGAGCAACAACCTCGCCTTCGGTGCCGTTCGCAACCCCTACGATCTGAGCCGTATCCCCGGCGGCAGCAGCGGCGGGACGGCGGCTGCAATCGCGGCCCGGGTTGCGCCGCTGGGCGTCGCCGAGGACACCGAAGGCTCGATCCGGGTGCCAGCGGCACTGTGCGGCATTACCGGCTTCAGGCCGACCACCGGACGCTACTCGACCGCGGGAGCGGTGCCGATCAGCCACCTGTTCGACCAGGCCGGCCCGCACGCGCGATCGGTTGCGGACCTGGCGCTGTTCGATGCGGTGGCCACGCGGGACACGCGGCCGCTGCCGCGACGCCCGCTGAAGGGAGTTCGCCTCGCCATAGGTCGTCGCTACTGGTTCGAGGGGCTCGACGCAGAGGTCGAACGCATCACCCACGACGCGCTACGACGGCTGCAGGCCGCCGGCGCGGAGCTGGTAGAGGCGGACGTGCCGGATCTTGCGCAGCTGATCGAGCTCACCACCGATCAGGTCCAGAACCATGACGCGCGTCTTGAGCTGCCGGAATTCCTGGCCCGTTATCGCACCGGCGTGACCTTCGAGGAGCTGGTGGCGGGGGCGAGCCCGGATATCCAGGCGACCTTCCGTCGATACGTGCTTGCCGGTGCGCCGGACGTGGTCAGCGAGGACGCCTACCGCGCGGCGGTGGACGTGCACCTGCCGCGGTTGCGCCGCGCCTTCGCCGACTACTTCGCCCGTACCGGGGCACAGGCCATCGTGTTCCCGGCGACGATGGTCACCGCCCCTAAGATCGGCGACGAGGGACTGATCGACGTCGGCGGCCACAAGGTGGCCTTCGAATTGGCTGTCTCACGCAATATCGCCCCTGGCAGCACGGCCGCGCTGCCCGGACTCGTGCTGCCGGCGGGTATCGCCAGCGACGGCCTGCCCGTAGCGCTCGAGTTCGACGGCCCGACGGGAAGCGACCGCAACCTGCTCGCGCTGGGTCTTGCCCTGGAACAGGTGCTGGGCCGGATCGCCCCGCCCCCCGCCTGACTCACCGGCAGCATTCGCAGGAGTCGCCTCCGTGCAACCCCCCCTTGCAGTCGGCGTACGTGACGCTAGCATGGCCAACCCAAGGGATTCCTCGAGGCGCGAGCCGTGCGTTCAGACAATGCGTATCCGGTCTCCAGCCAGCGGACGCATTCGGCGGCTTGAACCGCGCGATGAAGCTCGCGCCGGCGTGGTGATCCGTCAGGTTCGCCGGGGATTTGGCGTGACCGGGGATGGCTTCGACCAGCACGAACCCGCCGCGACCGCACTGCATGCGATCTACCGCTCGCCCCGATCGGCCTACTTCGTCGTCGACCTAGCCGGCACAGTCGAGGGAGGCGCAGGCATCGGACCGTACGGCGGGTCGGACACGACTATCTGCGAACTGCAGCGGATGTACCTGGCGCCCGCCGCGCGTGGCGCAGGTCACGGGCGTGCGCTGGTGGAGGCATGCCTGGCAGCCGCGCGGGATTTCGGCTATCGCCAGTGCTACCTCGAGACCGCCGCATCGCTGACCGCGGCCCGCGCACTGTACCTGAGCGCCGGCTTCAGCGAGATCCCGGAGCCACCTGACCACGCGGTCCACCCTTCATGCGATGCCTACTACCTGCTGACGTTCCACTACGCGGAGAACTGCGGATGAATGTCCCGTCCGAGCGGATGCCCGCGCTTTTCATCGGCCATGGCAGCCCGATGAATGCCATGGAGCACAACCGCTACACCACTCGCTGGACCGCGATGGCCGCCGCGCTGCCCCGGCCCCGCGCAATCCTCGCGATTTCCGCGCACTGGTACACCCGCGGTACGTACCTGACGGGTCAGGCGATGCCGCCGACCATTCATGATTTCCGCGGATTCCCGCCGGCGCTGTCCGAGTTGAGCTACCCCACCAGTGGCGAGCCTGCGCTCGCGACCGAAGTGGCGACAAGCCTCGCGCAATTCGGCGCAGCCGTGCACAACGACTGGGGCCTGGACCACGGGGCCTGGTCGGTGCTGGTGCACATGTATCCAGCCGCGGACATCCCGGTCGTGCAGCTGAGCATCGATGCGATGCGCCCGCCGCGATACCATTATGAGATCGGCCAGGCCCTGCGGCCGTTGCGGGACAAGGGCGTGCTCGTGCTCGGCAGCGGTGGCATCGTCCACAACCTCGGCCGGGTCGACTGGACCAACAGTCTGCCTCCGCCCGACTGGGCGTCCGAATTCGACGAACTCGTTAAGGGTCGCGTGCTGGCTGCCGCGGACGAGACGCTGATCGACTATCCGCTCTTGGGCGAGGCCGCGCGGTTGTCGATTCCGACGTCGGATCATTACCTGCCGCTGCTGTATGTCCTCGGGTCGCGCATGACGGGCGAGGCGGCGACGATCCCGATGACAGGCTTCGAACTCGGCACGATCAGCATGACAGCGGTTCAGCTCGGCGCAGGCTGAGTGCCCTTGCGGCAACGCTCAACCCCAGAGCGCACGCTCGGGCACATGCATCAGGCCGCCTTCGAATACGATCGGCGACTCCCGATCCAGCCGCTGCAGCAGCGGGCCGTCGAGATCGACGTAGCTGCAGGTCTGCGCGATCAGAAAGCCCGGCGCCATCGCAAGCGAGGTGCCGCACATGTTCCCGACCATCAGCCCGAAATCGTGGCGTCTGGCCTCCCCGGACATCGCAAGCGCCTCGGTGAAGCCGCCGCACTTGTCGAGCTTGATGTTGACGAAGGCGTAGCGTCCGGCGAGCGTGGCGTAGGAGGAGCGGTCCACGCACGATTCGTCCGCCGCGAGCGGGATCGGTGACACGAGGCCGTCGAGCGATGCGTCCTCGTGCCGCGGCACCGGCTGCTCCACCAGCTCGACTCCGAACGCCACCAGCGCAGGCAACAGTCGTTCGAGAATTGCGCGCGACCAGGCCTGGTTCGCATCGACGAGAATGCGTGCGTGGGGACGCTCCTCGCGCACGATGCGCACGACGTCGAGGTGGCGGTCGGCGTCGAGCTTGAGCTTGAGCACGGGATACGCGAGTGACTCTCTGGCCTTGCGTCGGGTATCCGCCTCGTCACCGAGTCCGATCGTGAGGACAGTCGTCACCGGGTGCGGCGCGGCAAGGCCCGCCGCCCGCCAGACCGGGATGCCCGTCTGCTTCGCCCGCAGGTCCCACAATGCGCAGTCGAGCGCGTTGCGCGCGCCGCCCGCCGGCAGCAGCCGCGCCAGTTCCGCTTGTCCGAGCCCGTCGTGCAGCGCGCCTTCCACGGCGGCGATCTGCGCGACCATGCTCTCGGGCGTCTCGCCGTCATAGTCGACGCCGGCCGCCTCGCCGCGGCCGATTCGGCCGGTGGCGTCGGTCAGCGTCACGAGGATGACCGGGATGTGGGTGATCGCGTCGCGTGAGGTGGCGAACACCTCGCGCATCTCCCAGCGTTCAATCCCGACGCGGCAGCGAATCATGGCAGGAGCAGCCCCGCGACCAGCGGCGCGACCCCGGTGCGCAGCGGATCGCAGACCGGCAGCGACAACTCGCGTTCGAGCCGGTGGCGGTAGTCGTTCCAGGCGGCGTCGCCCAGCGCCGACGAATTGATGCTCAGGCCAACGCAGCGGATGGCGCGGTTGGTCAGGCGGCCGGCCCGCAGGTAGAAGTCGATCACTTCGGGTAGCGGCGGGATCGGGAAGTCCGGGTACTCCTCGATCGTGATGCGCTGCGGGTCGTGACAGAGCACGATTGCATCCGCCTGGGAGCCGTGCAGCAACCCCAGCGTCACCGCGGCGTACGCCGGGTGGTACAGCGAACCCTGGCCCTCGATAACGTCCCAGTGATCGGGAGCATTGTCCGGCGAGAGTTCCTCAGCGGCGCCCGCGATGAAGTCGGAGATCGTAGCGTCGATCGGAATGCCGCTTCCGGCAATCATGATGCCCGTCTGGCCGGTCGCACGGAACGTTGCGGGCACGCCCGCCCCGCCAAGGGCCCGCGCGATGGCAAGCGCCGTGTACTTCTTGCCCAGCGCGCAGTCCGTCCCAACAGTCAGCACGCGCTTGCCCGCGCGCTTGCGGCCCGAGGCGACCTGATGGCTGTTGCCGGGATGGCGGACGTTGACGAGCCGGCCGCCGCCGACTGCCGCGGCCCGTACCAGACGCGGGAATGACTCGAGTCGCGTATGCATGCCGCTGACCGCGTCCATGCCAGCGAGCAGCGCAGCCTCGAGATCGTCCTGCCAGTGGTCGGGCAGAACGCCACCTGTCGAGGCGACGCCGACGACGATGGAGCCGGCGCCCCGCGCAGCGGCTTCCTTCGGCGCAAGGCGCGGCAGGTCCAGCGTGACGGTGCCGCGCGGATGCGACCACTCGCCGAGGACGTCGGACCGGCACCAGTCGCGCAGCCCGAAGGCGGTCTTGCAGTCCGACTTCACGGTCGCGTCACCCAGATAGAGCAGGTATGGTTTGCGCAGGACGAGCATCGGTCGAATCCCCAGGCATGGACGAGGTTGCGTCGCAGGCTTCGCCGGGGAGTGCCAAACCCGGGCCGGGAAACCGCACAACGATGGTACACGCCCGCTCTGCCTGCGACAGCATTCGCTCGCCCGGGCAGCTTTGCGCGCCGTCGCACGCATGCCAAGATGCGGGGAATCCAGCGGCGCAGGCGCCGCCGCTCACAGCCACCAGAGGCAACACCATGACGACCGGCCGTCCCGCAAGATCGACCACTGCGCCGCGAAATGCAGCCGGCAAGACCGCCGCTCGCGCGGCGACGAGGCGCCGGACCCTGTATCCGGCCCTGCAGCCGTACCGCACGGGCAAGCTGTCCGCGTCGGCGCTCCATACTCTTTATTTTGAGGAAAGCGGCACCCCCCGCGGCAAGCCCGTCGTGTTCCTGCACGGCGGCCCAGGCGGTGGCACGGACCCGAAGATGCGCCGTTTTTTCGACCCGAAGCGCTACCGGATCATCCTGTTCGACCAGCGCGGCTGCGGCAGGAGCACGCCGCACGCGAGCCTCGTCGACAACACGACCTGGCACCTGGTCGACGACATGGAGCTGCTGCGTGCGCACCTGGGCATCGAGTGCTGGCAGGTATTTGGTGGCTCGTGGGGCTCGACGCTCGCGCTCGCCTATGCCGAAACCCACCCGAAACGTGTCACCGAACTGGTGCTGCGCGGTATCTTCATGCTGCGTCGCTGGGAACTGGAGTGGTTCTACCAGAATCCCGGCGGTGCCGCGGCACTGTACCCCGACCTGTGGGAGGGATACGTAGCGCCGATCCCGAAGGCAGAGCGCGCCGACATGATCGGCGCGTATTACCGCAGGCTCACCAGTCGCAATCGCAAGACACTGCTCACCGCTGCGCGCGCCTGGTCGGTCTGGGAAGGGGCCACCAGCTTCCTGCACGCCGACCCCAGCTACGTCGCCCAGTTCGGGCAAGCCGAATACGCCGCGGCGTTCGCCCGCATCGAGTGTCACTACTTCGTAAACGGCGGCTTCATGCGCAGCGACGCGCAGCTGCTCGAGGACGTGCGCCGCATCCGCAGGATCCCGGCCGTCATCGTCCAGGGACGCTACGATGTGATCTGCCCGATCAGGAGTGCGTGGGACCTGCATCGCGCGTGGCCGGAGGCTGACCTGCGCATCGTGCCGGATGCCGGCCACTCGGCGTTCGAAACTGGCATGATCCACGAGCTCGTCTCAGCGACCGACCGGTTCAGCCGTTGACCCGCGAGCACCGGCCTCGCCATAGAGTCCCCAGATGAAGATCCAGCCTTTTGCCGTCGAACAGTGGATGAACGCGTACGAGACGCGCTGCCGCTACAATCTCGCCGAGACCTGTGTCGAATCGCTGACGCTCGACCAGTTGCTCGGGCTCGCCGGCAAGCGCGCCTCGATCCTCGACGAGCTGCGGCCGCTGAAACTCACCTACGGCGCCATCCAGGGTAGCGATCGGCTGCGCGATGCGGTGGCGGCGCTCTACGACACGCGTTCGCGTCACGACGTGATGATCGCTCACGGCGCGATCGGCGCGAACTCGCTCGTCTACCAGGCGCTGGTGGAGGCGGGTGACCGGGTGGTCGCGATCGTCCCGAACTACCAGCAGCACTACTCGATCCCCGAGAGCCTCGGCGCGCACGTCGATAAGCTGCGACTGCGCGAGGAGGACGCGTTCATGCCGGATCTCGACGCGCTGCGTCGGCTCGTGATTCCTGGCACGAAGCTGATCAGCCTGTCCAACCCCAACAACCCGACCGGCTCGCTGCTCGAGCGCGCACAGCTCGAGCAGGTCGCGGCGATCGCGGACGCCGTCGGCGCCTACGTCGTCTGCGACGAGGTCTATCGCGGCACGAACCAGAGCGGGGACGAGCTGACCGCTTCGATCGCGGATCTGTACGCGCGCGGCATCAGCACCGGCAGCATGTCGAAGGCATTCTCGCTGGCCGGCCTGCGGCTCGGCTGGCTGGTCGCCCCAGCCGAGGTCCTCAAGGCCGCGGAGATCCATCGCGACTACAATACGATCAGCGTGGGGATACTCGACGACCACCTGGCGGCCATAGCGCTCGAGCACGCCGACCAGATCCTGGCTCGCAGCCGTAGTGTCGTGCGCACCAACCTCGCCGCGGTGGATCATTGGGTGCGTTCTGAGCCCGCAGTACAGTACGTCAAGCCCCGCGCCGGAACGACGACGCTGTTGCGCTACGACGCGCCGATCGCCTCGCGTGACTTCTGCGTCCGGCTGCTGGAATCCACCGGCGTGCTGTTCACGCCTGGCAGTGCGCTGGACATGGAGGGTTACGTGCGGCTCGGCTATGCGAACAATCTGCGTGCCATCGAGACGGGTCTCGAGCAGGTCTCCGCGTTCCTGCGCTCCTTCGGCAGGGCCTGAGGCCCCAGGCCGTCGGAGCGGCCGGGGCGTCCGAGAACGGCGACAGCGTTCGCACTGGCGAGACGGGTGCGCGACCGGATACAGTCGAACTTTAGCCGCGACCGATGGTCGATCTCCCTGAGGACCGCCGTACGCGGAGGGCCTCCTCTCGGCCCGCCACCCATGCACCCAGGTACCGCCATGCCGCGATCCATTTCCACTCTGCCGGCCGGACTTGCGCTGGCAGCCGCGCTTGCGCTCGCACCTGCGGCCGAGGCCGGCCTCGGCGAGGGGGTCACGGCGATCGCTCGCGATCACGCCGCCCTGCGGGGAGGCGCGCTGCAGGTGACACCGATGCAAGCCTACGACCGGCATGAGCTGACCACGGCATCCGGGACCCGGGTGCGCGAGTACGCCTCCCGCAGTGGCACCGTGTTCGCCATGTCGTTCGAAGGCCCGACGGTACCGGATCTGAAGGTCATGCTGGGCACGCACTACGAGGAGTACGTGACGGCTGTCAGGGCGCGCGCAGGCAATCACCGCGTGCTGACCATCGATTCTCCTGGCCTCGTGATGCAGGTTGTCAAACTGCCACGCGGCATGGTGGGGCGGGCGCATGTGCCGGCCCTGCTGCCTGCGGGCGTTGACGCACGCGACCTGCGCTGAGCGACGAGGAAAACCATGATCCACACCCGCCCGTTGCTCTGCAGTCTGCTGCTCGCCTCCGCTACGCTCTCCGCCTGTGGCGGCGGCGGCGGAGGGAGCGTCTTGTCGACCCCGCCCGCGCCAATGGCGTCGGTGAGTCCCATGTCACTGGACTTCGGCCTGCAGATCCCCGGCACCCCCAGCGCCGCGAAGACAATCACGCTGCGAAACACCGGCAACGCCGCTCTCACGTTGCCTTCGCCATCGATCACGCTGTCCGGTACGGATGCGTCAAACTTCACCCAGACCGCGACGACTTGCGCCAACAGCCTTGCGGCCAGCGCCTCCTGCACGATCAGCGTGACGTTCACACCCGCAACCGGAGGCGCGAAGTCCGCCTCGCTGAGCATCGCCTCCAACGCAGCCAGCAGTCCAACTGCCGTGAGCCTTGCGGGCGTCGGCACTGGTGACAACGCCGTCGCGGTCCGGATCGACTCTGGGCCGCTGCCGACGACGAACCCGACGGCGAACATCCTCTACGCGAGCATCACGTTCTGCACGCCCGGCAGCACGACGGCCTGCCGAACTGTCGATCACATCCAGATCGACACGGGTTCCAATGGGCTGCGCGTGTTCAAGTCGGCGCTCGACGGTGCATCACCGGTCGTCGTCCCAGTGGCGGTCACGACCGGCGGGTCCAACAATGTGTTCGAGTGCGTCCAATATGCCGATGGTTACACGTGGGGGTCCGTCGTCACGGTCGACGCCCAGATCGGCACGCGCAAGATCCCGAACCTGGCGATCCAGCTGACCGGCGCCACGAACTACTTTGGCGCTGTGCCCGCGGGCTGCACTAGTTCGTACCCCAACAACGAGAACAGCGTTGCCTTGTTCGGGGCCAACGGCATCCTCGGCATCGGCAACTATCTGCAGGACTGTGGTCCCGGATGTGCGCCGACGACTCCGGCGAGCCCCGTGCCCGAAGGGTTCTACTACCAGTGTCCGCCGAGCAGCGCCTGCACCGCCGTGCTAATCGCCCTCGACCAGCAGATCCAGAACCCGGTGCATTTGTTTGGGACGGATAACAACGGCGTGCTGCTCAAGCTGCCGTCGGTGATGGCGCCGGGCGCGACGACACTGGATGGCTTTGTCTTATTCGGGGTCGACACGCAGCCGGACAATGCGGTCGGGATGGCCAGCTGGTACGGGCTGGTTCCGAATTCGGCAACGCTGACGACCGTCTATCTCGGTAAAACGATGGCATCCAGCATCATCGACTCCGGGTCGAACGCGTACTTCTTCGACAGCACCATCACGGTCTGCTCCAGTGTTTTCGCTCCGGGCTTCTATTGTCCGGCATCGTCACTTGCGCAGACGGCAACGATCCGCGGCACCAATGCGGCATCGACGAGTGTTGCCTTCACCGTCGACAACACCGACAGCCTGTTCTCGAACCATCCCGACTACGGAGTCTTTCCCAATCTCGCTGGCTCTAACGGCAACCTGCCGGCACTGCAGGGAACCTTCGACTGGGGACTGCCGTTCTTCCTGGGCCGGCCGGTGTTCGTGTTGTTCGAGGGGAGCGCAGGGCCATCCGGCAGCGGCGTGACCGGGCCCGCCCTGGCGTTCTAGCGTCCGGACGTGAGTACGTGATTTCCGGCCGGGACACGGCCGGAAATCTGCCGGTCCGGCGCGAATACAGTGTTTCCCCACCCGAAACCACCGCACTTCGGGCGTCTTCTGCTGTGTCTACCGCTTGTGCGGCGCGCCCGTAAGCAGTCAGACTCATCCCATGACCCGGTTCAGGTTCCCTGTACCATCGACCGCCACGCGGCGCTTCACGGCGCTGCTGCTGCTGTTGCTGGCATTGCGTGCGCTGGTGCCGGCCGGCTTCATGGCGACCGCCACGGCGCACGGCGTCGAGATGGTGTTCTGCGAGCCCGGCGCGGGCGCGTCGGCACACCACGCTCATCATCATTCGCACGGTAGCGCTGCCGATCCGAACTGCCCGTTCGCTCAAAGTGCTGGCCCCGCGCCTCTGCCGGCACTGCCGGCGCTCGCCGCTGCGCCGCCGGAAGTCAACTTCGTCCACCGTATCCTGCCCCAGCGGACTGCCGTTGCGTCCGGGCCACCCCGCCAACAGGCCCCTCGCGGTCCTCCCGTCCTCGCCTGATTCCCGTCGTCGTGCTCTCGGCTCCCGGTGCAATGCGCCGAGGATCGTCGGGCGCCCACTCATTCGGAATCTCTCGAGGCAGTCATGTTCACCTTCCTTTCGAGCCCCCCGCAGGGCGCTCAGAAATCGCGCCGTCCACGGACCCGTACCCGTGCGTTGGCGATCAGCACACTCGCTGCCGCGGCACTGCTGCCGAGCGTCACGCTCGCTTGCGCCTGCGGTTGTGGCGTCTTCGACGTAGGTACCGGCGCGATGTTTCCCGACGGCAGCGGCGGACGCGTCTACGCCGAGTTCGACCTGATGGACCAGAACCGCAACTGGAGCGGCACGTCCGCGGCGCCCGCTGTGGACAACGAGGACATTGGCATTCGCACTGCGTTCTACACGGTCGGTGCGCAGTATATGTTCAACCGCCGCTGGGGCATGTCCGCCGACGTGCCGTACTGGAGTCGCAAGTTCACCACGACCGACGCCGAGACCGGTGATCCGGTCACGTTCGACCACGGCGCACTCGGTGACGTCCGCCTGCGGGTCCACTACGCCGGCTTCTCGCAGGACATGTCGACCGGCGTGTCGCTGGGGGTGAAGCTGCCAACCGGCGACTCGACCTACGCGAACTTCGACCCGGACACAAAGATCTCCAGCGGCAGCACCGACGTTCTGCTCGGCGCCTACCATCAGGGCAAGCTTGTCGATGATGGTCGCTGGAACTACTACGTGCGCGGCATGTGGGCACAGCCCGTCGCGAGCAAGGCCGTCTATCGGCCTGGCAACGAGTTCCTCGGCGTGCTGGGCGCCTACTACCAGGGATGGACGTCGAACTCCGGCGTCCGCGTTGTGCCGATAGGACAAATCACCGCCGCCGTACGCGGTCATGACGGCGGGACGATGGGGCATCCCGACGACAGCGGCTACAGCCGGCTGGTCGCGGCGCCCGGGATCGAGGTGAGCTTCAACGGCCTGCGCGTCTATGCCGAAGCGGGCTTCGCGTTCTACAACAACATGAGCGGCAATCAGCTGGTGGCCCGGCAGCTGTACAAGCTCAGCGTCAGCTACGGATTCTGAGCACGTGATGTATACCAAAGACATGCGTCGCGCATTGCATGGCGCACTGGCGAGCATCTGCGGCACGGCGCTCCTACTCGCGCCTCAGGCGGTCCGGGCAGTCCCGTCCGTGGATCGGGCAGCGCCGCCGCTTGTGCTTGCGACGCTCGCGGGGTCGACCTTCGACCTTACGCAGCATCGCGAGCACGTCGTGCTCGTCAATTTCTGGGCCAGTTGGTGTGTGCCGTGTCGTGAGGAGATGCCGCTACTGCAGCGCTACCTGGACCGCCACGGCGCCGAGGGCCTGGACCTGATCGGGGTGAGCATCGACCGTCGCGGCGACCGCCGCGACGTAGAGCAGGCGATGAAGCCGTTCAGCTATCCGGCGGCGCTGGCGGATGGCGCGAAGAGCAACGGCTTCGGGCCGCCGCGGGCGCTGCCGATGACCTATGTGGTGGATCG
>JANXQL010000062.1 GCA_025356815.1 Pseudomonadota bacterium | reverse complement strand
CTCGCCGCCGGCCAGGAGGCGCGCGTTGGCAGGCTCGGTGGTGACGATCCTGATGTCCGGGCGGGCAAGCTTGAGCACCTGGCCTGCGCCGGTCATGGTGCCGCCGGTGCCCCAGCCGCTGACGAAGTAGTCCAGCCGCTTGCCGGCGAAGTCCGACAGGATCTCCGGACCGGTGGTCTGGCGGTGGTAGGCGGGATTCGCCTCGTTTTCGAACTGGCGGGCGAGGAACCAGCCGTTCTTCTCGGCCAGTTCCTTAGCCTTCTTGACCATGCCGCTGCCGCGCTCGGCGGCCGGTGTCAGGATCACCTTGGCGCCCAGCGCGCGCATGATCTTGCGCCGCTCGATCGAGAAGGTCTCGACCATCACGGCGACGAACGGATAGCCCTTGGCCGCGGCGACCAGGGCGAGCGCGATGCCGGTGTTGCCGGAGGTCGCCTCGACGATGGTCTGGCCGGGCTTGAGCAGGCCGCGACGCTCCGCGTCCTCGATGATGCCGATCGCGAGACGGTCCTTGACCGAGCCACCGGGGTTGAAGAACTCGACCTTCACGTACATCGAAACATGCTTCGGCGCGAGCCGGTTGATGCGCACGATCGGGGTGCGGCCGATGGTGTCGAGGATGCTGTTGTAGATCGTCATGGGATGGGTTCCCTACCTGAGGAATGCAGACGAGGCGGGCAGTCTACGGCCTGCCGGCGGGACCCGGAATCGTCCGGATGGATCTGGCCCCATAACGATCGGTTCTGGCCGGACGGTAGCCGATACAGGGGGTTACGGCGGAAAATCGACCCATGAGCGCTTTCCCGCCCGAGTCCCCGTCCGCGGCCCAGCAGGTGCTGCTGCCCAGCCCGTTCCGGCTGCAGGCGGGCGGCGTGCTGGAGGGTGCCGAGGTCGCGGTCGAGACCTACGGCACGCTCTCGCCGGGTCGTGACAACGCGATCCTGCTGTTCACCGGCCTGTCGGCGTCGGCCCATGCCGCGTCCCACCCCGCCGATACGTCGAGCGGCTGGTGGGAAGGGATGATCGGGCCCGGCAAGGCCCTCGACACGACGCGCTACTTCGTCATCTCGGTGAACTCGCTCGGCAGCTGCTTCGGCTCGACCGGGCCCGCCTCGCCGAACCCGGTGACCGGCTGCCCCTACGGCGCCGACTTCCCGGAGCTGCGCGTCGAGGACATCGCCCGCGCGAGCCAGGCCGCGGTCGACGCGCTCGGCATCGACCAGCTGGCGGCGGTCGTCGGCTGCTCGCTGGGCGGCATGACGGTGCTCGCGCACGCGGTCTGCTTCCCCGGGCGCGCCCGCGCGATGGTGTCGATCTCCGGCGCGGTGGCGGCGAACGCCGCCGCGATCGCGACCCGCAGCCTGCAGCGCGAGATGGTCGGCAGCCTGCTCAGGGCCGGTGCCCCGCAGGAGAGCGTGCGCCAGGCGATGCGCTGGGCGCGCAAGATCGGCGTGCTGTCCTACGTCGGCACGGAGCTGCTCGAGAAGCGCTTCGGCCGCGACCAGACCGAACCCTTCGCCGGCCGTGGCTCAGGCACCGACTTCGAGGTCGAGAGCTGGCTTGAGCATCTGGCGCAGAAGTTCGTGCGCCAGTTCGACCCGTGGGCGTACTGGTATATCTCGCGCGCGATGGACCTGTTCGACTTCGCCGCGCACGGCGCCGCCCCCGAGGGCGATGCGGTCGTGCACCGGCACGATGCCGCCGATGCCGCCCGCGCGGCATCGTATCTCAGGCTCGAGCGAACGCTGATCATCGGTGTGCAGGAGGACCTGCTGTTCCCGGTCAACCAGCAGCGCGAGATCGCAGGAGTGCTGGACGCCGCCGGCATCCAGACCGACTACGTGGAACTCGCCTCCCCCTACGGCCATGACGCGTTCCTGACCGAGACGGCGCTGTTCACGCCGGTGCTTGCGGGCTTTCTCGACGAGCTCGGCATCGGCCTGCCGGGCACGGCACTGCGCCAGGCGGCCGCCCTGCGCCGCTGACCGCCGCTGCGGCCGGCCGCGGTGCGACTGGCGCCCCCGAGGCGGTACAATCGCCGGGTTTTCACCCGAGCAGACGCCCATGACCGGCACCCCGGAACCCGCCGCCATCCCCGATACCGTCGACTTCGGCTACCAGCGCGTGGCGAAGGCCGACAAGGCCGAGCGCGTTCGCGCGGTGTTCGATTCGGTCGCGAGCCGCTACGACGTCATGAACGACCTGATGTCGTTCGGCGTGCACCGGCTGTGGAAGCAGTTCCTGCTGTCGCAGACGGCCCTGAAGCCCGGCCAGGCGGCGCTGGACGTCGCCGGCGGCACCGGCGATCTGTCGATCGGCCTGTCGCGCCAGGTGGGCCCGACGGGACGGGTCGTGCTGTCGGACATCAATGCGCAGATGCTCGCCCACGGCCGCGACCACCTGCTCGATGCCGGCGTCGCCGGCAACGTCGAGTTCGTGCAGGCGAACGCCGAGGCGCTGCCCTTCGCGGACGCGTCCTTCGACTGCGTGACGATCGGCTTCGGGCTGCGCAACGTCACCGACAAGGCCGCGGCGCTCGCCTCGATGTACCGGGTCCTGAAGCCCGGCGGCCAGCTGATGATCCTGGAGTTCTCCAAGCCCGTCGTGCCGGGCCTGGGTCCCGTCTACGACCGCTACAGCTTCAGCGTGCTGCCCGCGCTCGGCCGCCTGGTGGCGGGCGACGCCGACAGCTACCGCTACCTCGCCGAATCCATCCGCATGTTCCCGGACCAGGCGACGCTCGCCGCGATGATGACCACCGCGGGCTTCGGCGGCGTGCGCCATCACAACCTGACCGGCGGCATCGTCGCGCTGCACCGCGGCTGGCATTACTGATGGCTGGGCCGTCCCTGACCGCGCCGCTGGAGGCGCTGCTCAACCGCCACCTGCAGGCCTCGACCCTGGCACGCGGCCTGCTCGAGGATCTGCAGGGCCGCAGCTTCGCGCTCGCGCTGCAGGGCGGCACGGGCACGACGCTGCTGCGGCTGCGACTCGAGGCGCACGCGGACGGCTGCACGCTCCGACGCAGCGAGGCGCCGGCGGATGCGACGGTCAGCGGCACGCCGTTCGGGCTCGCGGCGCTGCTCGCCGGTCGCGCCGAGGGCCGCTACACGGCGGCCGGCGTCACGATCAGCGGCGACGCCGAGGTCGCGGCCGGCTTCGAGCGGCTGTTCAAGGCCGCGCGCCCCGACCTCGAGGGCGAACTTGCGCGCCTGCTCGGCGAGCTGCCCGCGCATTACCTCGCGCGCACGGCGAAGGGAGTCCTGCGGTGGGGCAGGCAGGCGGCGCGCTCGCTTACGCGCAGCTCGTCGGAGTACCTGACCGAGGAGAGCCGCGACCTCGTGCCGCGCGCCGAACTGGAGGTGTTCCTCGGCGGTGTCGACCACGCCCGCGAGGACGTCGACCGCGCCGCGGCACGCCTCGCCCTGATTGAATCCAGACTCCGACACAAGGCGTCGCCAAAGATATGATGAGCCTGAGCGTCGCGAGGCGCCTGATCGAGATCCAGCGCGTGCTGGTGAGGCACGGCCTCGACGAGTTCGTGACCGCGACCCACCTCTACCGGCCGCTGCGGTTCCTGTACTTCCTGCAGCCGTCGACCTGGTTCGAGCGCCGTCGCGGCGGCTCGCGCGGCGAGCGGCTTAGGCTCGCGCTCGAGGAGCTCGGGCCGATCTTCATCAAGTTCGGCCAGACGGTCTCGACCCGGCGCGACCTGCTGCCCGCGGACATCGCCGAAGAGCTCGCCAAGCTGCAGGACCGCGTCCCGCCGTTCCCCGAGACCCTTGCGCGCGAGGCGATCGAGCGCTCGCTCGGCCAGCCGGTCGACGCGCTGTTCGGCTCGTTCGAGACCGCCGTGCTTGCTGCCGCCTCCATCGCGCAGGTGCATGGCGCGACGCTCAAGGACGGCCGCGAGGTCATCGTCAAGGTGCTGCGCCCGGGCATGCATGCGCTGATCCGGCGCGACCTCGAGGTGCTGTACGCGTTCGCGCGCCTGGCGCTTGCCTGGGTGCCGGACGCGGGCCGGCTGCGGCCGCTGGAGGTCGTCGCCGAGTACGACAAGACGATCATGGACGAGCTCGACCTGATGCGCGAGGCGGCGAACGCCGCGCAGCTGCGGCGAAACTTCACGGGCTCGCCGCTGTTGTACGTGCCGGAGGTGTACTTCGACCTGTGCCGCAGCGACGTGCTGGTGATGGAGCGTATCCGCGGCATCCAGATCAGCAACATGACGCGGCTGCGCGAGCTGAACGTCAACTTCCAGAAGCTCGCCGAGCATGGCGTCGAGATATTCTTCACGCAGATGCTGCATCACAACTTCTTCCATGCCGACATGCATCCCGGCAACATCTTCGTGCTGGCGGACGACCCCCAGAACCCGCGCTACGCCGCGGTCGACTTCGGCATCATCGGCACCCTCGAGCCGCGTGACCTCGAGTATCTCGCCGGCAACTTCCTCGCGTTCTTCGACCGCGACTACCGCCGCATCGCCGAACTGCACATCGAGAGCGGCTGGGTGCCGGCCGGTGCGCGCGTCAACGAGCTCGAAAGCGCGGTACGCACCGTCTGCGAGCCGATCTTCCAGAAGCCGCTCGATGAGATCTCCTTCGGCGTCGTGCTGCTGCGGCTATTCGAGGTGGCGCGGCGCTTCCGGATGACCGTGCAGCCGCAGCTGGTGCTGCTGCAGAAGACGCTGCTCAATATCGAGGGCCTCGGGCGCGACCTGTATCCGCAGCTAGACCTGTGGAAGACCGCCCGGCCGCTGCTCAAGAACTGGTACCGCGAGCGGCTGCGGCCGCGAGCGCTGCTCAAGGACGCCCGCCGCCACCTGCCGGAAGTCATCGAGTCGATCCGCGCGACGCCGCCGCTGCTACGGCGGCTGGTGCGCGAGGCCGAGGCGAGTCCGCAGCTGATCGCGGCGCCTCATGCCGGGCAGGCCCTGGTCGCGGACGCGGTGCACAGCAGCGGCCGGCGCCGCGACCAGACGATCGTCGCGGTCACGGTGCTGGCACTGGGCGTGCTGTGGCTCGCGGCGGCGGAGCCGTGGTGGCCCGGTGGGCTCGCAGCCGCCGGCGCCATCGGCTACCTGCTCGCCCGCCGCTGAGGCGCGGGCGTCTACGGCACCAGCCAGTCGACGACGGGCACGACCGTGCCGTCCTCGGCCAGCCGCACCAGTGCACCGCCCTTGGAGGCGAAGCGCTGGCCCGGCGCGAGTCCAAGTCGCGGATAGTAGCCGTCGGACAGCCGCCGCCCGAGCATCGTCTCCAGCCGCTCGACCAGGTACTCCGGCACGTAGGCATCGCCCACGTGCTCGAGGATGCCCGCCAGGATGTCGCAGGCAAGCCAGCTGTCGCTCTGCACGCGCAATGCCGTGACCGGGATGTCATGCGCCTTCAGCCACGCCAGTGGAAAGCGCATGCGCAGCGCGCGCCGCGCCGGCAGGTCCAGCGGATACGCAAACTCCGTGCGCGCGCGCCAGCGGGCCGGCAGCGGTGCATCGTCCAGCCCCGCCATCAACCCCGAGGCGAGGATCCTGCCGGGCGGCGGGTTGCCCAGCGCGCGCAGGTCGTCGCCGCGCAGCCATAGCAGCGTGGCCGCCTCGGCACCGATGCCGTCGAGCGCATGGGCGAGCTGCGTCGCGCGCGCCTGCAGCGTCGTGGCTGCGGCCGGCAGCACGCGATCCTCGACGACCACCCCCGCAGCGTGCGCGCGCAGCGCGTTGGCGGCGGCGAGGCCAATGTCGTCACGCCGATACAGCTGCACGAATCTCCTCACGCCTGCCGCGCGCGCGCGCAGCAGCTCCGCCTCCAGCAGGACGCCACGCGAGTAGTACAGCGGATAGAAATCCTGCTCGGCGACCACCGGCAGGTCGACATTCGGGAACAGGCAGGGCACGCGCGCCTGCTCGCAGAACGCATGCACCGGCGCCCAGTCGCGACCCGCCATCCCCGACAGCAGCGCGAACGCGGGGTCCTGCGCCTGGTAGTCGCCGAGCTGTCGCTGCCAGTCCGTCGCCGGACCGCTGAGCGCCCACACCTGCAGTCGCCAGCGCCGGGTGGCGCGGTACGGCGCGACACCGTTCGGGCGTGCCTCGTCGCGGCGGGCGGCGGCTGCCTCGGCTTGCGTGGCGAAGTACGCCCGCAGCACGGTGAGCATCGCCTCGCGCGCCACCGGCTCCGCGTCCGGCGTCACGATCGTCGCGAACACGATCTCGTCGGCGCCGACGCCGGGCGCGGGCGCGACCCCGAGGGAGGCGAGGTAGTCGGTTAGCGCGCGACCGGCCGTTGCATCCAGCACGTAGTGCGGCATCGGCGCGCGCAGCGACCGGCCGTCGGGGCGCACGCCGCTGACCAGGGTCTGCAGCAGCGTCTCGGGCGTGTAGGCAAAGGACCGAGGCGTCGTGCCGGGCGGATGCGCAAGCGCGGCGTCCGCCGCATTGGTCGCGCCGTCGCGGAACAGGTAGGCAGCGGTGAGCGGCGGGACGGTGATGTCGCCCTCGCGGCTGCCCAGGCCGCTACGGCGGTGGCAGTTGACGCAAGCCGCATCCGCACCGCGTGCGACCACGCCGTTCGGGCCGATCGCCTGCAGCGGCCGGCCGTCGGGCAGGCGTCCTTCGAGGTACAGTGCGGCGCCAGCGCCCGGCGGTGCGGCGCTGCTCTGCGCCGCCGCGGCGCAGAGCAGCGCGATGCACAGCACACCGAGATGAGGGCCGCGCACGTGCGCCGGTCGCTAGTGCCTGGCGACGAGGTCCTGGTAGGCGGCGAGCAGATCGTCGGCGCTGGCAAAGCCGTCCAGCCGGACCCAGTCCTTGCCGTGTGCGGCGCGCAGCAGCGTCAGCGGGCCGTGGTTCATCTTGTCGCCCCGGTAGGCGTCGAAGCCGCGCTGCACGGCGATGCTCGCCTCGATCGCGCCGGTGTAGTGGTCCCAGTTCGGGCCGGCGTGGAACTTCTTCGCGTACTCGACCAGTCGCGCCGGTGTGTCCTGCTCGGGGTCGATCGAGAACGAGACGAGGTGGACCCGGCCCCGGGCGGCGCCAAGCTTGGCCTGGAACTGCGAGAACACCTGGCTCGACAGCGGGCAGATCGTCGTGCAGGTCGTGTAGATGAAGTTGACTACCACCACCCTGTCATCGCCCAGCGCGTCGGCGAGCGACATTGCCTTGCCGTCCTGGCGCACGACCCGCACGTTCGGCAGCGCGTAGGCGACCTCGCTGCGCCGCACCTGCTGCGCCAGCATGGCCCGGTGGTGGGCGTGCGGATCGGCCGCCTCCGGCTCGTCGGCCCGGACCACACAGGCCGCCAGCGACAGGAACGCGCCCGCGATGACGGCGAGGCACGGCAGCAACCAACGGCGCGAGGAACGGGCGGCAACGGGCACGGGATGACTCCTGTCGGCATCGGACGGCGCGGCGGGTACCGGGCCGGGGGAACGGGGGTGATTATACGCACTGCCCCGGACCGGTCGCTGTGGCGCAAGTCGCGCCGTTGCGAACCTACACAGCCGCCCGCGGCGCGCGGCGGGGACGCTCGACGTATGATGCGGCAAGGTCGTCCCGGACCCTCACATGACCCAAGGAACCCACGATGCCGTCACCGAGTCCCCTGCTGCGCAGCCTGATCCTGTCTACGCTGGTCGCGACGGCGGCCGGCGCGGCGACGACCACGAGCACCACTTCGGTCGTCGGCAGCGCACCTCCTTCGAAGCCCGCGCCCGCCCCGATCCCTCCGGTCGGCAGTTACGACGTGGGCCTGATGCTCGGCATCCAGCTGCAGCACGACGGCCTCTCGCCAGTGCTGTCGATGGACGACCTGCTGCGAGGACTGAAGGACGGCATCGCCGGCAAGGCGTCGACGCCCGAGGAGCGCGAGGGCGCGGTCGCCTTCTCGCACGCCACGCGCGACACGCTCGCCGAGCACAATCAGGCCGAGGCCAAGGCGTTCCTCGACAGGAACGCAAAGCAGCCCGGCATCGTGGCGATGCCGTCCGGGTTGCAGTACCGGGTACTCGCCGAGGGCGATCCTGCGGGGACGCCGCCAAGGCCCACCGATCAGGTGACGGTGCGCTACCGCGCGAGCCTCGCCGACGGCACCGAGTTCGACCGCTCGGACAGTCACGACCGGCCGGCGACGTTCAAGGTCAACAGCGTGTTCAAGGGCTGGCAGGAAGCGTTCGCGGCGATGAAGCCCGGCGCCAAATGGCAGCTGTTCGTGCCGCCGGATCTTGGCTATGGCGCGAACTCACCGCCCATGGTGCCGCCGGGCTCACTGCTCGTCTACGAAATCGAACTTCTGAAGGTTGAGGCCGGCAAGCCTCTCGACCCCGCTGCAGCGGTGAAGGTGCGGCCTTCCGGAGGGCCGAAGCCCGCCAAGCCGCGCTGAGTCAGGGCGTCGTCCAGCTCCCGTCGGTCAGCCATTTGCCGCTGCCCGCCGGGTCGAAGTGGACGAGGTATCCGCCCTTCGAGGCGAACCGCTGGTGCGGCCCGAGCGTCAGGCGCGGGTAGTAGCCGGTGACGATGCGGTGCTCGACGGTCTCCTGCAGGCTCTCGACCAGATAGTCGGGGACGAACGCATCGACCATGTGCTTGATCGTCTCCGAGACCAGCCCGCAGGCGAGGTAGGTGTCGGCCTGCACCTGCTCGGCGACGACCGGGATCTGGCGGATGCGGAACCAGCCGAGGGCGTAGTCGACGCGCACCCGGCGGCGCTCGGGCAGGTCGACCGGATAGGCGACGTGCGCCTGTGCGCGCCACGCGAGCGGCAGCGGTAGCGCGTCGAGTCCGCCCATCAGTCCCGATAGGTAGACAGGTCCGGCAGGCGGCCGAACCTTCTCGAGGGCGGCGAGATCCGCCGGCCGCAGCCACAGCACGACGGGCGTCGCGTCGCCAAGCTCGCGCATCGCCACGGCAACGGCAGTGGATGGGGACGCAGCCGGGATCGCCCGGTGCGTGACGGTCACGCCGCGCGCCTGCCACTGTGCGGCCGCGGCCTTCGCCGCCGCTTCGCCGACGTCGCCCAGGCGATAGATCTGGTGGACGCGCGCGGGCGCGCCGTCGGCAGACGCGATGGCGCCGGCGATGAGGTCTGCCTCGAGCAGCACGCCACGCGAGAAGTACAGCGAGTGGAACTGCCGGTCGCCGTCGGCCGGCGGCTGGTCGAGGTTCGGGAACAGGCACGGGACCGGCTGCTGCTCGCAGAACGCCGCGACCGGCGACCAGTCGTGCCCGCCGAGGCCGGAGAGCACGGCGAACACCGGCTCCGCGGCGAACTTCTGCTGCAACTGGGCCGTCCACCCGGCAGCGGGGCCGGTCAGCTCCCACACGTGCAGCACCCAGCGGCGGTTGACCTTGAACATGCGCTTGGCGAACGCCGTGTGGCCGGACGTCGTCATCGTCTGCCCTGCTTCACCGCGGACTGCCTGCTCGCGTTCCTGGAAGAAGGCGCGCAGCACCTCGAGCATGGCCTTGCGCCGCAGCGGATCGGCGTCGGGCGTGATGATCGTCGCGAAGTGCAGCTCGGTGGTCGACACGCCCGGAACCCGCTCGTGGTCCAGCGTGCGCAGGTGCGCGATGAGTTCGCGCAGATCTTCATCGCCCAGCTCGAATCGCGGCATCAGGTAGCTCAGCGGCTTGCCATCCGCATCGATGCCTTCGCGCAGCGCACGGGCGAGCGTCTGCTCGGTGTATGGCGCGCGGTCGAGGCGCGCGCCGGGAATGTAGGGCAGGTGCAGGTCCTCGGCCCCCGTCGAACGCGGACTGAACAGGAACCGCGCCGTGATCGGCGGGATGAGCGTGCGCGCTTCCTTGATGCCGAGGCCGCTGCGCTGGTGGCAGTTGACGCAGGCGGCCGGTTCGCCGCTCATCGGCTCCGCGTCGGCCCGATTCGCAACCAGCGGCGCGCCGGAGCGCAGCACGCCGTGCAGGAACAGTGCCTCGCCCACCGGCGAGGGCGGTGGCTCCGCGGGCGCGGCGCGCGGGCGCGCCGCGTGGCCTGCTGCCGCCAACGCAAGGCCGGCGCCGAGCGCCAGCACCGCCAAGAGCGGCCGTCGACTCATGCACTCACTGCGGCGGGACGGCCGCGCCGCCGTCGCCGATGCGGATCTTGTTGCTGCCGCGCCGGATGGGTGCAGCGGGCGGCAGGAAGGTCCCCGGCTCGAACTTGGCGTTAACGATCACCCGGTCGATCACCAGTCGGTCAGCGACCTGCGAGATCGGCTTGTCGGCCGCGCCGCTGACCTCGATGCGCCGCGGGATGCTCAGGCCGTCGGCCTGTTCGTAGCCGCGGTAGTACATTGACACCGGCTTGCCGGCGACCAGCGGATTGGTCGCCGGTCGGTCGTAGCGCACCTCGAGGTTGGTCACGACGTCGATCCAGACCTTGCGCTCGGCGCCAGAGGGTAATGTCAGCGATACTAGATAGGCGGTCTTGTCCTCGACCTTGTCCAAACCATCGAGCGTCGCCTTGACCCCCTTGGCCTGGTAGTCAATCAGCGGTCCGTCGACGACGAACTCAGCCTTCGCGAACTCGATCTCCTCTTTCGAAAACGGCTTCGAGTCCGGACGACCATCGCCGGCGGGACGGATCTTCCAGCCGTGGGTGCCGTCGAAGATCCGCGTGAACTGCTCGAACTGCTGCTTGAGCTCGAAGCGTGTCAGGTTCGGACGCTTGAGCTGCATCACGAATGGCACGCGTTTCGTATCCTTGGTATCGGCGCGCTCGATGTGACCGAGCCACACCATCGTGTCGACCTTGCGCCAGGCATCTAGCCCACCGCGGGCCGCGACATTGCGCGCAATGACCTCCTCGACCGTGCGCGCCGGGGCGGTGGCCGCCGCGGACGGGGAGCCCGCCGCCGCGCCCAGAGCGGCGATAAGGATCGCCGCGACGACCGTACGCATCACGGCTTCTTCTTCACGGCCGGGGCAGCGGGCGTGACCGGGGCCGGCGCGGCACTCGAGGGCACGGTGATCAGGACCGGCGCCGGCTTCTGGAACAGCTTGTCGTCGAGCGTGTCGTTGACACTGACCTTGGTAATGGTCATTCGGTACGGCGCGGGCTGCTTGGCCGCCTCGACGACCGTGTCGACCGTGTGGGCGATCGTCAGGCCGTGCTCGCTCTTCCAGTCACGGTAATAGATCGACACGTCGTGCGGCCGCCCGTCGATCTTGCGCTTCTCACCTTCGACCTTCAGCTCGAGGAACGTACTGGCGTCGACCCAGACATGGCGAACGATGCCGTCGTGGTGCTTCACCGCGAGCTTGTAGGCCGGGTGGCCCTCGACAGACTCGGTGCCTGCGAGCGACACCTGGTTGCCCTTGGCCGCGTAGTCGATCAGCGCGCCGTCGAGATCGTCGGCGGCCACCGCCTGACGTGCCTCCTCGGGCGTGTACGCCTCGACCTCGATGCGGTTCAGGAACGGCCGCAGCTTCCAGCCCTGCTTGCCGTCGTACACCTGCAGGGAGACCTGGTCCTTGAAGATGATCTCGAGCCGGCTCAGGTGCGGCCGCTTCTGCTTGAGCACGTAAGGAAGCGAATGGCTCGGCTTGCCGCCGGCATCGACCTGCCCCTCAAGCGTCAAGGTTTGCACACCGCGCCATGCGGCGAGGCCGCCGCGGGCCGCGACGTTCTTCTCGACGACCTGCTCGGCGGAGAAGTTCGCGGGTGCGGCGGACGCGGTGACAGCCAAGCTCAGCAGGCAGCCGGCAAACAGGGAACTACGAAGCATGGTACGGATCCTTTTGGAACGCTGGAGGGTCACTCGACGACGAGGCCGTCGGCGTGGAACTTGCCGATGATGACGTTGACGCGGTCGCCCTTGTGGACGAGGTTGCCCTTGTTGGAGAACAGCAGCCAGAACTCCTCGCCGGCCTTGTCGGTGTGCAGCTGGCGCAGCGGGCCGACCTGCTCCATCGTGGGTACCTGCAGGAACGCATGCGCCATCGGGGCGTACAGTTGCGGCGTCGCCTCGTGGTCGCCGAGCGGGTGCGCGAGCTTCGGCTCGACGACACGGAAGCTGAATCGGATCAGGTTACCGGACATCGTGTAGCTGACGCGCAGCCTGTCGATGCCCCAGGTCGCGCGGTAGAAGTCGCGCGATCGTTCCGACCCCTTCATGGGGCGGTACGGCGACGGGTGACCACGCCCGGTCGACGGTGTGCTCTGGGCCGCGGCGCGTGGCGGACTGGTCGGCATCGTCAGGCCATAGCGGGGCCGGACTGGCGCGCTCTCGGCGGTCGGCGCCAGCGGGGCGGCGGCCTCCTGCTCCTCCGGCTCACTGGCGACGGCCCCCGCGGCGAAGAGCAGGGCGCCGACGAGCAGCGCGACGCCGCCGTTCGCGATTCCGCCGCGCATCAGTGGCGTTTTGCGGTGGCGCGGGGGCTGTGGGCCTTCGCCGCGCCGCCGGCCTGCGCCGCGGCGGGTGTCGAGCCGCCCACGGTCTGCGGCCCGCGTGCCTGGTGCTGGGCGGCCCGCGCATAGGGCGAGGTCACCGGTCGCGCCGGGGCCTTCGCGTTCTTGGTCACCTTGGCGGCCTTGGCCGGCGATGCGGTCGGCGTCGCAGCAGCGGCCGCGATGGCGAAGAATCCAGCCGCCAGCAGTAGGGCGCCGGCGAAGCGGCGTGGCGCGGCGGAAGGCAAAAGGCAGGTCAGTCGGCTCATTCGATCACTCCTCAAGCTGGATCTCACGGCTGCGGTCATTCGACCACGGCTTTGGCGCACGGTTCCCGCGCTGAAGTCACGATTTTGGCCTTGCGCGCTGCATCCACGCCTCGACGCTCGGCGCACCCGATGCGGGCGTCGGTGGCGCGGGCGGCTTGGGCGGGTTGTACTTCAGCTTCTGCGGTTCCGTCAGGATGTCGCGGATCCTGTCGCCGGTACGCTGCTCGACCGCACGCGTCGCCGGTGCCCGTTCGGCCGGTAGCAGCTTCTTGTCGGCCCAGACGCGCCGTACCGCGTCGCGCTGGTCCGCGAGGATCTGGCGGAGCTTCACTTCCTGCGCCGAATCGAGACTCAGCGCCTTCTTGAAGAGGGCGACCCGCTTGTCGAGCCAGTCACCGGCTGCGGGCCGTGGCGGTATCGCGCGGCGCGCCGGCGGGCTGAGATCCGGCGAAGCTGCCTCCGACGGATCCGCGCTCGGCATGGCCGGGAGCTCGGCGCGCACTACGCCACACAGGGCGAACGCCACCGCGAGCAGTAGGCACGACGCACGTAACCAGCTAGTTCCCAGCACCGCAGCCGGCGCCGCGATATCGGAGGTCGACGCCGTTCCGAACCTCATCACCGCCTCCTTACGATCCGGGTTGTCTGGCGGCCGGGTGTGCCTGTGGGTACCGGTCCGGGGCGCACGCCGCCCGGCGTCAGACTACAAAGAAAAGGCCGGACATCCAATCTCTGAATGTCCGGCCTGTGAGCGTCGTCTCAGAATCGACCCCCCGCTTGCGGGGGTGGCCGGTGCGGACCGGGAGTCCGCACCGCGCCTCCTGGTCGTTAGTTCACCGTCAGGGTCACCGCGTTCGTCGTGCCGGCGGCGTTGGTCACCGTCACCGTGTGCGCGCCGGCCGCGGCGGTATTGCTGAACGTGCACTGGGCGGTAACCGAGGTTGCCGTCCGAAGGACTGGAAGGCAACCGATCCCGGTTCCCGGCGAGACGGTCACGGCCGTCGCGCTTAACAGCGACGTGATGTCGAGGCCCGTGCCAGTGAGGGTCAGCGTCGTCCCCGGGAACCCGATCGGCCGAGTAACCGTCAGCGGCGCGACCGACGTCAACGTCGGCGGTGCCCGTACGACGACGGCGTTGACTCGCGTCACGCTGCCGCCGTTCGTCACTACCGTAACGTTACGCGCCGTCAGCGGGGCCGTCGTCGCCGCCGTGCACGATACAGTGACTGTCGCCCCGGTCGTCGCCGACGACGGCGCCAGGCAGGTCACGCCCGTGCCGCTGAAAGTGACCGACGTGGCCGTCGCCAGGTTTGTACCCGTGAACGTCAGCGTCGATGGGAGACCCGAGGCACCGATGAACGGCGTCGAACCCGTCAGCGTCGGCGCCGGCGGCAGGGTCACGGTGAACGCGACCGTGTTCGACGTCTGGCCGCCGTTGGTCACCGTCACCGTGCGCGCCGTGGCCGCTGCGGCGCTTGTGATCGCGCAGGTCGCGGTCACGGATGTCGCCGTAGTCGCCGACGGTGCCAGACAGTTCATGCCCGTGCCCGACACGTTGACCGAGCTCGTCCCGGCCAGGTTCGTGCCAGCCAGCGTGTAGCTGCGGCTGGTGCCCTGCGCGTTGGTGCTCGGCGTGATCGAGGTCAGCGTCGGCGCCGGCGGCTGGTTCACCGTGAACCCGACCGTGTTCGACGTCTGGCCGCCGTTCGTCACCGACACTGTGCGCAGCCCGGTCGCGGCATTGGCCGCAATCACGCAGCTTGCGGTCACCGACGTCGCGGTCGACGCCGACTGCGTGCAGGTCACGCCGGTCCCGGCGTTGATCGTGTTCGCCCCGGCGAGGTTCGTGCCGCCCAGCACGTAGCTGGCGGTCGAGCCCTGCACGCCGCTGTTCGGGGTGATCCCGGTCAGCGTCGGCACCGGCACGGTCACGGTCACGGCCACACTCTGCGTGTTGTCGGCCGGATTGCCTTCAATGTAGCCCGGCGGCGTCACGACCGTCGCGGTGTTGGTCAGCGATCCTGCCGCCACGCTCGTGGTGACCGTCGCTGTGACCTTGAACGTCGCCGTGCCGCCGCTGGCCGCGAGCGTCACCGCCGCGTTGAGGCTGCCGGAGCCGGTCGCAGTCGGACAGGTCGAGCCCGTGCCCGCCGTGCAGGTCCAGGTCGCCGTCACGCCCGTCGGCAGGGAATCGACCACCTTGGCGCCGAGCACGATGACCGCGCTCGGGTTGGTGGCGACGATCGTGTAGTTCACGACCCCGCCCTGCAGGACGGTGATGACGTCCGCCGTCTTGGTGACGTTCAGGTCGACCGGCAGCGGCGTGAGCTCCATCGCGCCGATGTCGTAACCGCCGCCCTGCGGACGCGGCTGACCGAAGAAGTCATGGTTGGACAGCGTCGTCCCGGCCGGCGCGCCACCGGCGTCAATCGCCGGCGATCCTTCCATGATCGTATACGAGCCATTCGCCGCAGCCACCGCGGGGCTTGCGACCGTCGGCTCGGACGACGGCGTGCTGCCGAGCGTGCCGACCGGCGGACGACCGAGCGTCAACGGGCCGTAGGTCATGTTGATCCAATTGTTGCCCTCGTCGACCGTCGCGCTGGCGCGAATGCCGTTGAAGACGAACACCGGAGCGACACCGAACGTCTCCGACTGTCCGGCCGGGGTGAAGAAGCCCTTGCACATGCCGATGTTGTTGGCACCCGCGGTCGAGGCGTCGCACTGCTCCGGCGGGATACGCGCGCCGTTGCAGTACTGACCCTGGATCGGGGCCGCACTGGGCGCCTGGCTCGGGTACGTGCTGACCGTATTCACGTTCAGCAGGTTGATGCCGTCGCTGAGGATCGAGTTCTTCGCCGTCAGCGCGATGCCGGTGCCGCTGACGAGGCCTGGGTTCGGCATGATGCCGCCGCCGGTGAAGACGACCGTCGGCGCGCTGGTGTAACCCACGCCACCGGTGGAGATCGTCACCGAGGTCACCTGGCCTGCCGTCACACCCGTGCCCAGATGGGCTACGGCCGTCGCGGCAGTGGTCGCACCACCACCCAGGAGCGTGACAACTGGCGCCACTTGGTAGTTCGCGCCCGGGTTATAGACACTCACGGCCGTGACCTGGCCAGCGGCAACCGTCGACGTCGCCGCAGCCTCAAGCGTGTAGCCGCCGCCGACGGTCTTAACGTCGAAGTGCAGATTGTGACCCGACGCGTTCGGCAGCGCATCCATCCGGACGCCAAGGTCCCAATAGAGCTGCTGCGCCGCGCCGTTGGCCGTCGGCAGCGCGCCCTGGTCGGTGCACTGGCCGGTGTAGTCCTGCTTGAGCAGCGGCAGCAGCGCCACGATGTTCTGGTGGTTGTAAACCCCCGTCCCATTCGGCGTGCCCGTGCCGCTGATCGGCGTGCCGTTCGCATCGACGATCTCGACGTGGAACGCACGGTTCTGCCAGAACAGGTCGTTGGCGACGTTCGGCAGGCCGACCAGGATGCAGCGGCCGAGCGCGAGCGAGCCGAGCGTGTCGTTAGCATCACCGTAGCCGTAACCAGCCGGGCAGACCACCGGCAGACCCGACAGCTGCGCCATCATGTTCGGCGTGTTCTGCATCGTCACAAGGCCAGCCGGCTGCGGGATGTGCGGTCCGTTCGAGAGCATGCAGTTCGGCTGCTGCGGCTGCGACGGATCCGGCGTCGGCAGACAGCCCGGCGGCGGTGAGGCCGCCATGATCGAGCCGAGGGTCTTGAACAGCACGCCGGCAGAGGCCGTCGTGTCGTTCGAGGACACCGTGTTGTTCACGAACTGCGTCTTGAACGAGTCCTGCAGCGACACGCCACCGCCATCCCAGCCGGCGACGTTGTTCACGATGATGTTGTTGGTCACCGTGATGCCGTACCAGCGCTTCGGCTCGCTCGGGAATGCCGCGACTTCCGTGCCGTTGGTCTGGCGCATGCGCAGGCCGCCACCGCTACCGTCCTCGGCGCTATTGCCGAGGATCAGGTTCGAGTCGATGACCAGGCCCGGGCCCGTGCCGTCGCTCATGCCCGGCGGGCAGTCGAGGTCGGTGACGGTACCGCACTCCACGCCGCTCGCCAGCGTACGGTCTTCCTGCGCACCCATGATCACGATGCCGCCACCGTCGACCGGCAGCGTCGGGTTGTTCGCCTGGTTAAACAGCACGAAGTTGTTGTTGATCTTGCCGTTGAAGCTGACGCCCATGTGCGCGATGCCGCCACCGTCACTCGAGGTCAGGTTGGCCGCGATCCAGTTGTGGTCGAGCTGGTAGAAGTCCGAGCCCGCACTCACCGTCACGCCGCCCGAACCCGCGGGCGATCCCGAGAACAACGCGTCGCCGATCGAGGCGTTATCGATGATCTGGTTGTGGTGGATGCGGACATGGCTATTGAACTGCATCGGGATCACGCCACCGGCGACGACGTTGACCTCCGCCGGAATCGGCGGGCACATCGGTGCCGGGTTCGGCCGGGCCAGATCGCCCGGGGCGAAGCAGATCGTGCCGTCCAGCGTGAACGCCGGCGGCGTCTCGCCGTTGCCCAAGTTGATCGCGCCCGACAGCGTACCGGCGTTCGCCGAGATGCGCGTGTTGGCGATCTGCATGTTGTGGCCCCAGCCATGCAGGAAGATGCCGCCACCGCCCTGCGAGCTGTTGAGGATGCTGACGCCATCGATGCTGGACGGGTTGCACAGGTAGTTGGATGTCCCGTAGTCGTGCGGGGTCGCCGCCGAGGTCTGGGTATTGCAGTCCGAACCGCCATTCACGTAACGGCTACCGTCCGCGAACGTACCCGCGCCACCGATCTGGCCCCACAGGTCCGTGCCGGCGACCGGCACCGCTGCCTGGTTGATGCCGCGGCCGACGACCGTGACGCCAGCGCCTTCGTAGGCGCCCATCAGCGACGGCTCCTGCAGCACCTGCGCCAGGTTGCCGTTGCTCGACGCATCCCAGCCGACGAAGCCCTCGAACGGGATGCGGTCGGCGCGGAAGTACATGTTCGCCGGGCACGAGTACGTGCCGGACGGATCGAACGCCGCCGGATTGGTCATCGGCGTGCCCTGGATCGTGAGGCCGAACAGGCAGCTCACGCGGCGACGCCATGAATCCATCTTGCCGGCAGGCTGTGCATCCGCGTTGATCGAGACCACACCGTTGCCGACGCCCTGCAGGCGCACCGGCTTCCACATGATCACGTTCTCGCGGTACGAGCCTGCCTCGAGGATCAGCAGGTCACCCGGCTGGGCCTTGTCGATCGCCGTCTGCAGCGGATTGGCGGCGATCTCGCCCCAGTTCTTGCTGCTCGGACTCGTGGTCGTGACGATCGTCGGCGCCTTGCCGCCGATCGTGACGGTGATCGCATCGATCGACTGCTTGCCGTTGCCGGCC
>JANXQL010000115.1 GCA_025356815.1 Pseudomonadota bacterium | reverse complement strand
CACGAAGGGCCAGAAGGTCCGCCAGAAGTCGTTCAACTCGATCTTCATGATGGCGGACTCCGGCGCGCGTGGTAGCGCCGCCCAGATCCGCCAGCTCGCCGGCATGCGCGGCCTGATGGCCAAGCCCGACGGCTCGATCATTGAGACGCCGATCACGGCGAACTTCCGCGAGGGGCTGAACGTCCTCCAGTACTTCATCTCGACCCACGGCGCCCGCAAGGGCCTCGCGGACACCGCGCTCAAGACCGCGAACTCAGGTTACCTGACCCGCCGCTTGGTCGACGTGTCACAGGACCTCGTGATCACGGAAGTCGACTGCGGCACGACCAACGGCCTAACCATGACGCCGATCGTCGAGGGCGGCGACGTCGTCGAGGGTCTGGGCGAGCGCGTCCTCGGCCGCGTCGTGGCGCTGGATATCCAGAAGCCCGGCGACGCCGAGGAAGTGCTGGTCGAGGCAGGCACGCTGCTGGACGAGAAGCTCGTGCGCATGATCGAGCAGGCCGGCGTGGACCAGATCCAGGTTCGCTCGCCGATTACCTGCGCGCTGCGCTACGGCGTGTGTTCGCAGTGCTACGGTCGCGACCTCGCGCGCGGTCGCCGGATCAGCATCGGCGAGGCTGTCGGCGTCATCGCCGCGCAGTCGATCGGCGAGCCCGGCACGCAGCTCACCATGCGTACGTTCCACATCGGTGGCGCCGCGTCGCGAGCTGCCGCGGCGAGCAGCATCGAAGTCAAGAGCAAGGGCACGATCCGCTTCCACAACGTCAAGGCGGTCCGCCACGAGAAGGGCCACCTGGTCACGACCTCGCGTTCCGGCGAAGTGGGCCTGGTGGACGAATTCGGTCGCGAGCGCGAGCGGTACAAGATCCCGTACGGCGCCGTCGTCAACATGGACGAGGGCTCGGCCGCTGCAGCCGGCCAGGTCATTGCCACCTGGGATCCGCATACGCACCCGGTCGTCACCGAGGTCGCCGGCTTCATCAAGTTCCAGGATTTCGTCGACGGCCTCACGGTCACGACGCAGCTGGACGAGGTCACCGGACTGTCGTCGACCGTCGTGCTCGATCCGAAGCAGCGTGGCTCGGGAGGCCGTGACCTGCGTCCGGTCGTGAAGCTGGTCAACGCGAAGGGCAAGGAAATCACCTTCGCGAACACCGACATTCCGGCCGTGTACGCGCTGCCGGCCGGCGCGCTGGTCAGCCTCGAGGACAACGCCAAGGTGTCGGTCGGTGACGTCATCGCCCGAATCCCGCAGGAGTCCTCGAAGACCCGCGACATCACCGGTGGTCTGCCGCGCGTCGCCGACCTGTTCGAGGCCAGAAAGCCCAAGGACCCGGCGATCCTCGCCGAGCGTTCGGGCACGGTCTCGTTCGGCAAGGAGACGAAGGGCAAGCGTCGTCTGATCATCACGCCAGAGGCCGGCGACAAGTACGAAGAGCTGATCCCGAAGTGGCGTCATCTCAACGTGTTCGAGGGCGAGTCGGTCGAGAAGGGCGAGGTGATCGCCGATGGCGAGCCGAACCCTCACGACATCCTGCGCCTGCAGGGAGTCGAGGCGCTCGCCAACTACCTGGTGCGCGAGATCCAGGATGTGTACCGCCTGCAGGGCGTGCGCATCAATGACAAGCACATCGAGGTCATCATCCGCCAGATGCTGCGCAAGGCCGAAGTGCTCGAGGCGGGCGATTCAGGCCTGCTGCGTGGCGAGCAGGTCGACCGCGCGCGCGCGCTCGAGGCGAACGTCAAGCTCGGTGCCGAGGGCAAGCAGCTGTCGAAGATCGAGCCGCTGCTGTTGGGCATCACCAAGGCGTCGCTCGCGACCGAGTCGTTCATTTCGGCGGCATCCTTCCAGGAAACCACTCGGGTGCTCACCGAGGCGGCGGTGCGAGGCCTGAAGGACGACCTGCGCGGACTGAAGGAGAACGTCATCGTCGGCCGACTGATCCCGGCTGGCACGGGCTTCGCCTACCATGCGGCGCGCCGCCGTCGTCCCGACGACAGCGCGCGCAGCAGTTTCATGGACATGGGCGGTGGGCTGCCCGAAGTAGACGAGAGCGGCGGTGGCGAGAGCGCGGAGGTGCATGCCGCGGAGTAGCCTGTCGACGCCGGCCCGGGATCTGTCCTGGACCGGCGGTAGGCAACCCCGGGAGGGGATCGATGGCGGGTCATTGACACCTCGGGACCCGCCAACCTAAAATCCGAAGTCTTTCTGGGTCGATCCCTCATAAAAGGGCCCGACCAGGACCACTGAACAACCGGGCCGCCGCGAGGCGGCCCGCTTTTCTCCGGCCTAAATAGCCGGTCTGGTAGCGAAATTTCATGGCAACGACGAACCAGCTGATCCGTGACGGCCGCAATGATCCGGCCTTCAAGTCGAAGGTCCCGGCGCTCGGTGCGAGCCCGCAGAAGCGCGGCGTCTGCACGCGCGTGTACACGACGACCCCGAAGAAGCCGATCTCGGCGCTTCGCAAGGTCTGCCGCGTGCGTCTGACCAACGGCTACGAAGTCACAAGCTACATCGGCGGCGAAGGCCACAACCTGCAGGAGCACTCGGTGGTGCTCATCCGCGGCGGCCGTGTCAAGGACCTCCCGGGCGTGCGCTACCACACGGTGCGCGGCACGCTCGACTGCGCCGGCGTTGCCGACCGCAAGCAGAGCCGATCGAAGTACGGCGCGAAGCGCGCGAAGAAATAAGTAGGTAGAGAGCTATGTCCCGTCGTGCAGCAGCCCCCCAGCGCACCATCCTTCCGGACCCGAAGTTCGGAAGCGAGATGCTTGCCAAGTTCATGAACATGGTGATGGAACGTGGCAAGAAGTCCACCGCCGAGACCATTGTCTATGGCGCCATTGATCGTATTGCCGAGCGCACCAGCCGCCCGTCCGACCAGGCCCTGCAGGTTCTGCAGACCGCGCTGGACAACGTGAAGCCTGCGGTCGAGGTGAAATCCCGTCGGGTCGGCGGCGCCACCTACCAGGTGCCCGTCGAAGTGCGTGCGTCGCGTCGCCAGACGCTGGCGATGCGCTGGGTCATCGAAGCTGCCCGTGCCCGCAGCGAGAAGTCGATGGCCATGCGCCTGGCGCATGAGCTGCTCGAAGCCTCGGAGAACCGCGGTGCTGCCGTGCGCAAGCGCGAAGACACGCACCGGATGGCGGAAGCCAACAAGGCGTTCGCGCACTACCGCTGGTAGCCGCTCCGCCTCGTCCCTGCAGGCAGTCAGTCCGGCGGACCTCTGGTCCGCCGGTGTTTTTCCGGAGTTCAGGCACGTGGCACGCACGACCCCGATAGACCGCTACCGGAACATCGGAATCTCCGCCCACATCGACGCCGGCAAGACGACGACGACCGAGCGGATCCTGTTCTACACAGGAGTGTCACACAAGATCGGCGAAGTCCACGACGGCGCTGCCGTCATGGACTACATGGAGCAGGAGCAGGAACGCGGGATCACCATCACCGCGGCTGCGACGACCTGCTTCTGGAAGGGGATGGATAAGAGCTTCCCCGAGCACCGCATCAACATCATCGACACGCCGGGCCACGTCGACTTCACCATCGAAGTGGAGCGTTCCCTGCGCGTCCTCGACTCCGCGGTCGCGGTCTACTGCGCCGTGTCCGGTGTGCAGCCCCAGTCCGAGACGGTCTGGCGGCAGATGAACAAGTACGGCGTCCCGCGCATCGCGTTCGTCAACAAGATGGACCGTGCGGGAGCGAACTTCGAGCGTTGCATCGAGCAGATCCGTACCCGCCTGAAGGGTAACCCGATCGCGATCCAGCTGCCGATCGGCGCCGAGGACCAGTTCGAGGGCGTGGTCGATCTCATTCGCATGAATGAGATCTTCTGGGACGACGCGACCCAGGGCACGCGCTTTGAATACCGCGAAGTGCCGGCGTCGATGATCGAGCAGTGCAAGATCTGGCGCGCGAAGCTGGTCGAGGCCGCCGCCGAGGCGAACGAGACGCTGCTGCATAAGTACCTCGAAGGCGGCGAGCTGTCGATCGAGGAGATCAAGCAGGGTCTGCGCGAGCGCGCGCTGCGTAACGAGGTGTGTCTCGTGACCTGCGGCTCGGCGTTCAAGAACAAGGGCGTTCAGGCTGTGCTCGACGCAGTCATCGAATACATGCCCTCACCGGTCGAGGTCCCTCCCGTCAAGGGCATGACCGAGGGCGGAGCGCCGATGACGCGTCAGGCGGATGACGCGGAGCCGTTCGCCGCGCTCGCGTTCAAGATCCTCAACGACCCGTTTGTCGGCAACCTGACGTTCTTCCGCGTCTACTCGGGCGTGCTGAACTCCGGCGATCAGGTGTACGTGCCGGCGAAGGGGCGCAACGAGCGCATTGGGCGCCTGCTGCAGATGCACGCGAGTGATCGCACCGAACTCAAGGAAGTACGCGCCGGTGACATCGCCGCAGCCGTCGGCCTCAAGGACGTGACCACCGGCGACACTCTGTCGAATCCGGACAAGGTCATCGTCCTCGAGAAGATGGATTTCCCGGAACCGGTGATTTCGGTCGCCGTCGAGCCGCGAACCCAGGCCGACCAGGAGAAGATGGGCCACGCCCTGCAGCGCCTTGCCAAGGAGGATCCGTCGTTCCGCGTGCACACGGATGCGGAGTCTGGTCAGACCATCATTTCCGGCATGGGCGAGCTGCATCTCGAGATCATCGTCGATCGCATGAAGCGCGAGTTCAAGGTCGAGGCCAACGTTGGTAAGCCCCAGGTCGCCTACCGCGAGACGCTACGCGGCACGATCCAGCAGGAGGGCAAGTTCGTGCGCCAGTCCGGCGGCAAGGGCCAGTTCGGCCATGTCTGGCTCAAGATCGAGCCGCTCGAGCAGGGCAAGGGCTACCAGTTCGTCAACGGAATCGTAGGCGGGTCGGTGCCGCGCGAGTTCATTCCGGCCGTCGACAAGGGTATCCAGGAAGCGATGGAAGGCGGCGTGATCGCCGGCTACCCGATCGTGGACGTGAAGGTGACCCTGTTCGACGGTTCGTACCACGACGTCGATTCCAACGAAATGGCCTTCAAGATCGCGGCATCGATCGGCTTCAAGGAGGGCTTTCGCAACGCGAAGCCGGTCCTGCTGGAGCCGGTCATGAAGGTCGAGGTCGTTACGCCCGAGGACTACTACGGCGACGTGATTGGCGATCTGAACCGCCGGCGCGGTCAGATCCTTGGCATGGACGAGTCGCCCTCAGGCAAGGTCGTCGACGCGGAGGTTCCGTTGGCGGAGATGTTCGGTTACGCGACTTCCGTGCGCTCCATGAGCCAGGGCCGCGCTACCTTCACGATGGAGTTCAGCAAGTACATGGAAGTGCCGAACAACGTCGCCGAGGCGATCCTGAAGAGAGCGAGCTGATTTCCCTGTAGCCGGCGCCATCGGCGCCGGCGGCGTTTGCTTTGTGAATCATTGTCATCAACATCAAACTTCTGAGGTAGGGCCGTGTCGAAGGAAAAGTTCCAGCGTACGAAGCCGCACGTGAACGTGGGCACGATTGGGCACGTTGACCATGGGAAGACGACGCTGACGGCGGCGCTGACCAAGGTGATGGCCGAGAAGCACGGTGGCGAATTCAAGGCGTACGACCAGATCGACAAGGCGCCGGAAGAGAAGGCCCGTGGCATCACGATTTCGACGGCGCACGTCGAGTACCAGAGCGACAACCGTCACTACGCGCACGTCGACTGCCCGGGGCACGCCGACTACGTGAAGAACATGATCACCGGTGCCGCGCAGATGGACGGGGCGATTTTGGTGTGTTCGGCGGCTGACGGCCCGATGCCGCAGACGCGCGAGCACATTCTGCTGGCCCGCCAGGTGGGTGTTCCGTACATCGTTGTCTACCTGAACAAGGCGGACATGGTGGACGACGCCGAGCTGTTGGAGCTGGTGGAGATGGAAGTGCGCGAGCTGCTGGTGAAGTACGACTTCCCTGGCGACGACACGCCGATTGTGAAGGGATCTGCGCTGAAGGCGCTCGAGGGCGACCTGAGCGAGATTGGCGTTCCGTCGGTGATCAAGCTGGTTGCGGAGATGGACCGTTACATCCCGGTGCCGGAGCGTGCGATTGACGGCGCGTTCCTGATGCCGGTCGAGGACGTGTTCTCGATCTCGGGCCGCGGCACGGTGGTGACGGGGCGTATCGAGCGCGGCATCGTCAAGGTGAACGACGAAGTGGAGATCGTGGGTATTCGTCCGACGACGAAGACGATCTGCACGGGTGTTGAGATGTTCCGCAAGCTGCTGGACCAGGGTCAGGCGGGCGACAACGTGGGCGTTCTGCTG
>JANXQL010000092.1 GCA_025356815.1 Pseudomonadota bacterium | reverse complement strand
GCGATGGCCTGGTCCAGCAGCGCATCGACGTCGGAAGCCCACGCGACGGGGGCCGCGAAGGCGGACGCGAGCGTGAGGGTGCGAAGCAGGTTCTTGAGCACAGACGAATCTCCTTGAAAGGGGTCGCATCGGATCAAACTTGGATCATGCCTCATCGAAGCATCAACTCTTTCGCAGTATGACGATCGGCACCTCCCCGATCGAGCCCCGATACAGCGTCTTGTCAATCGAGTAGCTGGCTCAGCCGCGTCAAGCCAGGCCGTTTGAGTGCGGCGAGCACGATCTGCTCGAGAATATGGGCGTTGGATATGTCAAGGTACGACAGCGACACGTAGGTTTTCTTGTCGTCGCTGGCAGTGAAGAAGACCGACCCGCCGGCCGACCTGACCGTGACCTGGCTCCATGCGTACCACTTGGCCTCGTTCTTGCCGAACAAGCGCCGATTGACCAGCACAATGCTGGAGTCTCGCACCACGGCTTCACCGATGCGAAGCTCATGACCTTGCTTCAGGATTGCCAGAAGGTCCGTGAGGATCCTCGAACACACTGCCTTCCACAGCTTCTCGATAAACGCGTTGAAGACTCCCTGTCGCTGCATCGTCACGACGGACTCGGTCCGGCCGTCGCCGAAGGCGACCACGTACTCGGTCCCTGTCGGGATTCCATTGATCGAGCGACGCAATCCCCCCCATCGGACACGTGTGATGCTCGCCAATGGAAACGTCGTGTTCTTCCAGGAAATACCTTCCGGCGAGATACTCAAAGTGTTCTTGAAGACAACGCCTATCTCCGCCCGGAAACTGACTTCCTCCCGCCATTTCTTCTGATCGTGCTCCGACCGTTCCCGCTGCTCCGCGATGTTGGCCAACGCCACCGTATCGCTATCCACGCGATCAAGCAGTTCAGGAACCTCCGAGAACAGCTCCTTGAGCAGATCGGTGAGCCGCCGACACTCTTCCAGCATGTTGTGCTCATTGAACAGGTCAACGGCAAGATTCCGGATTGCATAGCCCAAGGCCTTGCTGGCGTCATGATCGATACCTCTCGCCTTGGCGCTCAACTGGATCGGTTGGGCGACCTTGTCCCAGTTTCTCGCGACCGCTTCGAGATTGCCGATCAGGGGCGTCACGCTCGCATGACCCAGCTTCGACTCCTGGCGGATCGCCTCGATCAGTTTCTTGGCGTTACCGGCTTCATTCTCGAGAAAGGATTGGGTTTCGACAGCGTATGTGTCGACCAACTCGTCGAGCAGTTCCGGAGCGTGCAACTTGCCGCCAGACGTCGCGCCGTCCATCGCACGGGTCAATGCATCGACCAGCGACAACGACGGCAACCGGTCCAGCGCCGTCCTGATCGCGTTCCTGTAATGGCGCTTGCGCTCGGCGAACTCGTCGGCAATCTGATCGTTCAAGCGGATCTCGGGGAACCCCGATACAGCCCGATCTTCATTGATATCGCGCCTGATGTCGTCAAGCGATATCTGCTCGACGACGTTCGCGAATTCCTGCATGAATGCAGCGACGTCACCGGGCGACTCGGTGAGCTCCGCGGATTCGAACGCAGCAGCCATCAGGTTGGCCCTGGCCAGCGCCGGAAGGCCGGATTCGTTCCGCACCGCCATCGGATCTCTCAGCAGGAGGTCCACGAGGCTGGACGCTCGGCGTGGAGAAACCCCGGGCAACCACCCCAACTCCGCCCCTAACCGGGTTCTGGGGTTGGTGAGATCGGCCCTGGCCTTCTGGCATGTATCGCTATCGAGGCTGAGCGACCTGGCCTCTGCGAGCTCAACGATCCTGCGACGATCATCCCTTGGATTGGCACCGAGCAACGCGAAAGCACTGGTGTGCAGTGAAGTCAAGGAGTCCATGGCGAGTCAAAGAAGCGCGGTCAGTTTTCGTTGTCTGGGCGGGTTCGGGCACGGGCGAGATGCCGCTCCAGGCATTCGTCGTATACCGCAGGGCCCATGTTGGACTTGTCGCTCACGCATGCCGTTTCCATGGATTGCTGTTGCGTCGCCGGAAGACCAGACAGATCGGGGCGCCGGCTGGCGCCGCCTAGGCTGTCGAGATGACGCCGAGCGCAGGCGACCAGTCCCGCCTGGCCCAGCTTCCGCCTGTCCTCCTCGCAAACCAGTTCAATCGATTCTCTCTCCTCCCTGGCAAGACGGGAAAGGTCAGGCGTTGTCAGCCGCTGCTGGACGACTTGTGCCGGACTTGCCGGTTCCGGCGGTTGCGCTCGCAGCTTTGCGGCGGCCGCCGCCTCTATGGCGTCCAACTGATTGGCGTTCAACTGATCGAGGAACGCCTGATTTGGAACGCCTTCGGGCGGTAATCCGTGACGCTCCTGGTAGGACATGACCGCCATTTGCGTGCGCTGCCCCACGAGACCATTCGGCGTGCCCACGTCGTAGCCAAGTTCGTTCAGGCGTTGCTGGATAGCCCGCGTTGAGGCGTCCGGCGTCTGCCCGCTTGCACCGCTCGCCGTCGCTGACGCCTCCGGCGCTGCCGAATGGTCGAACCGGGCGCGCCCCTCGGCAATGAAGGCGTCGCGATGTCGTTCCACAGCGCTCCTGGCACGTTCAAGCACACCCGGCATGTATCGAAAGCGACTGCATCGGCCGAGAAAGTCCTTGATGGTCTCGTTGAACCGATCGACGTCCGCCCGAATCGTGAGATCGATGGCGCTCTTCGCTGCATCCAGACGAATCTCCTCAGCGAGGCAATAGCGAATCTGCCCCTCGTTGAGGATATTCTCAGTGCCTGTCGGCGGCACTACTTCCGCTGCTCGAGACGGCCCCCGATCTTGCTCGACTGGTGGCTGTTCGATCTCGACCGACGGTTGGTGCACGGGGGGTGGGGCGCTAAACGCCGGGGCTTCTGCTACCGGAGCAGGAGTTGGCGGTGGGGTCGAATGGCCGCTCAGTTTAAATGACATCCACATCAGCGCACCAAGCGCTCCGATACACAGCAGCCATACTTCGGCGTTCGATTTGTCTGACGGCTTACTGGCCGGTTGGGCTGCTGACAACCTCGGATCTGGTTTTTCTCGTTGTCCAACAGTCTCGGCGTCGGAACCGGACGCTACTGGCGCCTGCCCATCGCTCTTGGGTGGCGCCATCGAAACCCCCTCCAGCATCGGCGCCACATCGGAAACCAGGGACGAAATGCCGGCAAAGCCCCTGACATCTTGATCGATACGGTGCCCGGGGCCGATTGTCACACCTTCTCCCTCAATAGAACCCGATGCGCGACTGCGATGCCGAGCCGCCTTCTCGCTCCCGGGCAGGTGTCGAGTCCATGGCAGACCGCAGGCTCGCCTGGTCGAGCCTGTCCTTCCCGGCGCGAGCGGCCAGTCTGGCTCCCTCCCTCACTACAAAGGCAACATCGGACAAGGGTCTACCCGCCAGTTCGCGCGCGAATGGCGTGGGATCGACGTCAGCGGCAGCCGGCAACGTTGCCAGCAGTCGCCGCAGCAGCGACGCGACTTCGGCTTCGCTCGCAAAGTCGACACCGACGACGTGATCGAAACGTCCTCGCCGCAGGATGGCCGGATCGATCATCTCGATCCGGTTGGTCATGGCGATGATCAGCACCTGTTTCTTCGCCGCTTCCGGGATTCGCCGCAGGAATTCGGCCACCTCTTCCACCCGATGGTAGCCCGAGCCCATCTCGCGATCTGCCAGAAACGCCTCCATCTCGTCGATCACGAGTACCGACGGCGCGTTCTGCATGGCGTTCTCGAACACTTCGGCGACCTTCTTGCTCGTCTCGTGGATATACGGGCTCGCCACGCTCGAGGCGTCGATCTGGAAGCTCGGCCATCCCAGGAAATCGATGAGCCGCTCGACCGCGAATGTCTTGCCGCATCCCGGTGGCCCGTGCAACACGACGGCCGACGGGAAATCGATCCCCAGCGCCTTGTAGCGTTCGCGATGCCTGACGATGTCGACGATGTGCTCGTTGAAGAATTCGGCAAGTGCGGGGCGCCCCGCCAATTGGAAAACCGCGTTGTCGGATAGCGCCGCGCCGGCTGTTTCACGCTGCTGGGGTTGTCCCGCCGGAATGGATTCGGGCCGCACTGGGCGTACCTCGCCGGGGTCACCGGGAAGCACCTCCGCAACGTCGAATCCGGCCGCCCGCACGACATCCTTTACATGACGGGCATCCAGCCAGCTCATCGCCTGTCGCAGCCGACGAAACGACTTGACCGACACACTTGTACCGCCGGTCAACCAATATCCGACAACAAGGTCATCGTCGGTTCTTGCACTGATGCTGAAAGTCGGCAGGACTCGGCTGATTTTCTCGACAAACAAGGCGTCCTGCAGGGGCGATTCGTGGTCGAGGTCTCTCGTTGCCTTGAATGCCATGGCAAACGAAAGTGCCTCCCCCTTGCTATTCGGAGACCGGCCGTCCGGGATGGGGCAAAGAACCTGCCCCGGCCCGGAAGAGATCGAGCGCAGACGCCTGGTCCCGAACTCGAACGCCGGAAACGATGCACCGTCGATCAACCCTGCCTCGACCCAGCGTTCGGCCAGGTCATCGTGGACCAGCAGAGCGCGCCCTCGACCCCGAATCTCGACGATCTGCCACTTCCCACCTTCGAAAAGGGCGCGTTGCGTTCTCGACCCGTCGGGCAACTCATATCCCACAGGGAGCCAGGCGTCTAAAGTCACGATCAGC
>JANXQL010000080.1 GCA_025356815.1 Pseudomonadota bacterium | reverse complement strand
AATGGAACTACTTGATCAAGCCCGCGTGAAGTCATCAACTTGTTTCGGAACGATCCCTTGGCTGCCGATGCGCTCGCGCAAGGTGCGCACACTCCAGCGTTCGATACCGCACATCTCGGCATAAAACTCGCGTTCCAGCGGCTTTTTCAAGGGTATCAAGGCGATGAAATGGGTCCAGCTCAATTGTCGTACCAGTGATACGACAATCTTCTCGTCAGGAAAGACCTCGGCAAACTGGATCATCCGCGCCAGATTCTTGGCCCCGAAGCCCTGACCATAGTCGCGAACCAATTGTGTCGACAGCGTCGACACAATTTGCTCACCGTAGTCGGCTCGTCCATCACCCAGGACTTCGCGACGAATCCGCTGCCCCAGCTGCCAATACAACAGCGTCAACGTGCTGTTGGCCGTCTGCGCCACCTGCTGGCGCGCCTGCTCGATCAAGCCACGCAGATCAACCAGCAATGCCGTGTCGGCTTTCGCCACCGGGCTCACCTCAAAAGTCCAGCCTGGCTTGCGACTCGGCAGGTCTGGGCGCGCTGTTGGCGGCGGCTTCGATGCCGGTCCAGCTCGTGATCAGATCGTTGTAGGCGCGAGCATCTTCGGCCTGGCCGAGGCGTTCGCACAGGGTATGGAGGCGGTAGGCCAGTTGGCGAATGGCTTCGGCTTTGCCGCCGAGGGCGGCGAGCAGACTGCCCGCGGCCGAGTCGCCGCCTTGTTTCAGCGCGCGAATGAGGTGGTGCAAGGCTTCCCAGACGGGCAGGCGGGTATCGGTGCGCGGGTCCCAGTCGGTGGGGTATTCGGCCCACTTGAGCAAGCGCACCTTGCCGCCGCCGCTCTGGATGACCCCGGCGTCGCGGATGCCATCGACGTTGGTGCCCTTGCCGCGCGCCAGCGTGTCCGCCGTGCCGAAGACGCCATCCGTCCAGCCGTGCTGCTCGAACCAGTGCAGGCAAAACTGGGTATCGGCATCGAAATCGTCCTCGGCGAGGAAGCGGTTGATGAGCTTGAGCGCCGTGCTCACGCTCATCAGCGAACCGTCGGCCTCCAGCACGGCGGCGTATTTGGAAAACACGCCCATGCCCGGCCCGATGATGGCCTGCGAGAGGTCAACCGGGGCGACGGGGGAATGCTCACCGCCCGAGCCTTTGGTCATCTCGTCGAGCGCCTCGGGCAGCACGCCGTTCAACTCGCGGATGAACTCGCGGCGGGAAATCGTCGCGGCGGTCGCTGGGCGCTGGTGGCAGACGAGGACGATGCTGGAGGCGAGTGCGTTGGTTCCTGAACTGATCATGCGATTACTGAGTTCCGTGCGCATCGGCCAGGTGCCGCTGATGGCGAAGCCGGCTTGGAGGACGGCGGCGAGAAAGGTATCCCAGCCGGTATTCGATGTGCCCTCATCGCCGTCGCTTTCGGATTGCTTGAAGGCGTAGTAGATGGTGACCGGAAAGGCCGGATGCGCCTGCTCGGCGAGGCGGTGCATGGCCTGCGTCATGCCATCGAGGAAGAAGATTTCGGCTTTTTCCTTGCCGCCGTGGCGGTAGGGCGTGGCGACCAATTCCTCGGCCTTGGGAACAGCGAGCGTGGCAAAGAGATCGGGGAAGACTGGCTTGAGCGAGCGTCGCAACCAGACGTAGAAGAAGTCTGAGAGGTCGGCGTAGCCGATGTTGTCGTAGTAAGGCGGGTCGGTGGAGACAACCGAGCCAGCGCTGAGACTCTGCGATTGGGCGTCCGCCTGAACAACGTGACCTGCAAGGGCAGCGGGAAGTTGGTCCACGACGCGCATCATGTTCTTGAGCGACACCAAGGGATCGCCCGCCATCTCACCGAATGCATTTGCCTCCGAGTAGTCCCAGACCATCGGTAATGCTTGTCGCCCGAATGTCGCGATGGACTGATCCATCGTCGTTTTCCAGCGGCACAGGGAGGACTGAGCATCAGCCATCTTGCTAACTGCCATGCCCAAATACACCCCCACCGCATCCGCATACGCCGTCGCGCCAGCGCCGACTTTGGCGAGGGCGAGGCCGTCGTCGGGCAGGCCGGCGACGATGGCATCCGTCTTTATCCGCTCGCGCGCTTCCGTCACCAGATCGGAGAAGGTCGTCAGCGCGACGAGTTGGCGGGGGGTGAAGAGGTCGCCGTAGGTCGTCAGCCCGTACTGCACTGTCCAGAAGTTGCGCGGGTCATCGGGAAGCGGTGTCTCCGGCTTCCACGTCGGCTGCGCAGTCAGCGCAATAGCTTCCATCTCAGGTGTCGGCGCGAGATAGACCCGGCCGCGCTCACCCTCGGCAACGATGGCCATCAGTCGCGCGCCCATGCGCTTGGCCTTGCCCTCGGCCTTGATGTAATCGCCCGCCATCGGCGTATCCGACATCAGGCATTTGAAATTCGCCCCGCGCGACAGTTTGGTGCCATTCTTCGCCCCTTCCGCATCCTGTGGCACGCCCACCTTTACCGTGAAGCGATAGCCACCGCCCTCGATCACCGGCTCGACATAGGCCTCCTTGCCCGCCTTGGTGCTCAGCATGAAAGTCGATGCCAGCGGCACGGCGATATGGGCAAAGGCCGGGTTGGGGCTGTTGACCGTGCGCGCCCACAGCCAGGCGATCACGGTGAGCTTCTTGCCGACGTATTTCTTCAGGTCGGGTCGCGGAGGGTTGGCGGAATCGGCCATTTCCGCCGTGACTTCGATCTTGGGGTAGAGGTGGCCAATGCGCTTTTCGGCTTCGTCGCGCATCCACTGGCCGTAGTAGCGCACGTCCTCGGCCAGACCCTGCGCGCCTTTCCATTGCCGAGGAAAGAGTTGAGAGGAGTGAGGAGTGAGTGTTACGGACTGCGAAACTTGCGCCGCAGGGTGGTGAGCATGCGGCTGACTTCGTCCAGAAGCTTGCGCAGCGACAGCGTTTTCTGTGTCGGAAACCAGCCCACTTGCTCGCACAGCGTGAGCAAGGTCTCCGCCTCCGCTAGCGAACCCTGCGCTATAGCCAAAAACTGCGCTTTCTCCTTGTTCGACTCCCGAGTCCATCCCTCCGCAATGTTTGCCGGCACTGACACCATCGCCCGGGTGATCTGCGATCGCATTCCGTAGGTCTCCTCCTTGGGCAGCATCGGGGTCAGTTGATACAACTCCCGCGCGGCCTCCATCGCCTTCTGCCAGACCGTCGTCTCTCGGTAATGCATACTCGTTCCTCACTCCTCTCCACTCACTTCTCGCCCCCGGATTGACCGGCGGCCTGCCCGCGAACCGGGGCGGAATCTCGATCATCGCCTTGTTGATGAGCACCGCCACCGGGTTCAAGTCGCTGGCGTAACTCTCCAGCCCCAGTCGCTGCGCTTCCAGCGGCAGCGCGCCGCCACCGGCAAAGGGATCGTGGAAAGCCGGCAGTTGCTCGGGGTTGAACAGTTCGGCGGCCTGCGGATGATCCTTGTTCAGCTCGCAGGATTCCCGCCAGCTTTGGCGGATGGCTTCGCGGGCCGGCTTGAGCACCGCTTCGTTGGTGGTATTCTCCCAGAGCACGAGGTCTTCAATGATCTTGAAGAGCTTGGCGCGAGCTTTCG
>JANXQL010000050.1 GCA_025356815.1 Pseudomonadota bacterium | reverse complement strand
TCGACCTCGATGCCCTCGGCGACGGTATCCAGCCCGAGGGTCTCGCCCAGCGTGATGACCGCGCGGGCGAGTTCCGGGCCGTTGAAGGTGTTGGTCAGCCGGCTCACGAACGATCGGTCGATCTTCAGGATGTCGATTGGGAAGCGATGCAGGTAGGACAAGGACGAATAGCCGGTACCAAAGTCGTCGATCGCGAGCTTGACGCCGAGTGCCTTGATCTGCACCAGCCGCGCAAGATTCGCCTCGGTATTCTGCATAATCGTGCTCTCGGTCAGCTCGATCACAAGATTGCCTGGCTCGAGCCCGGAAGTTTCGAGCGCGTGTGCGACGTCGCTCACGAGATCACCATGCTGCAGGTGCCGGCCCGAAATGTTCACCGAAACCCGTAGCCCATCGCCGCCTGAGACGACGTCGCGCCACTGTCGCAGCTCGCTGCAGGCACGCATCAGCACCCACTGGCCGAGCTGCGTGATTTGGCCACACTCCTCGGCGATCTGAATGAACCGGCGTGGCATCAGCATGCCCAGCTCCGGGTGGCGCCAGCGAACGAGCGCCTCGACGCCCAGCAGGCTGCGGGTGCCGAGGTCCACGATCGGCTGGTACTCGACGACGAACTCTTCGCCGGCGATCGCCTGCGGCAGGTCGGCCTCCAGCCGCATGCGCTCCTGCAGCATCTCCTGCATGGGCATCTGGAAGGACGTGAAGCGGTTCTTGCCGCCAGCCTTTGAGTGGTACATCGCGATGTCGGCCTTGCTCAGCAGCTGGTCGGCACCCGTCTCCTGACCCGAGAACGCGATACCGACGCTCGCCGAGACATGCACCTGGCTGCTGCCGACGGCGAACGGCTGGTCGAGTCGGCAGATCAGTGCGGCGGCGAGCTCCTCTACCTCGACCGTCGTTGCGGCTCCCTCGACGAGGATCGCGAATTCGTCGCCGCCGAGGCGCGCGACGGTGTCGGAGGAACGCGTCGATTTCACCAGGCGCTGCGCGACCGCCTGCAGCAGCCGGTCACCCGCATCGTGGCCGAGCGTGTCGTTGACGTTCTTGAAGTTGTCCAGGTCCAGGAACATCACCGCGACCTGATGTCCTGCGCGTTGTGCCAGCGCGAGCGAATGATGGACGCGGTCGCGGAACAGGCTTCGGTTCGCAAGCAGGGTCAGAGAGTCGTGGAACGCGAGCTGACGCAGCTGCTCCTCGAGCGTCTTGCGCTCGGTGATGTCGCGGAAGTTGAGCGCAAGTCCCTGTACCGCCGGGTCCTTTGACAGGTTGCTGCCGACGATCTCGAGCACGTAGCGGCTGCGGGTACGTTCGATCGACATTTCCACCGGCCCCACGGCCTCGCCGGAGGTGTTGGCGACGTCCACCAGGAACGCGCGCAGGCGCTCGGCATCGCCGCCGGTCCACAGCTCAAGCAGGTTCCGGCCCCCCAGCGTGTCCGGCCGCAGCCCGAGCGTGCGCTCCGACGCCGGGGACGCAAAGCGCAGCGTGCCGTCCAGATCGACGATCATGATCACGTCGGAGGCATTGGCTATCAGCGATGCGTATCGATCCTCGACCATGCGCGCGGCGCGGCGCTCGCGGGTCGCGGCGTCTTCCCGAAGCACCAGCGCCTGACGCACCATCACCAGTAGCGCCAGCACGAACACGATGATGGTCATCACCGTCGCGGGGTTGGCTGTGTCGCCGTGCGTCAGCGTCACCAGCACGAGGAACGCCGTAAGCATCGCGGCGTAGGGCAGCGCCTGCGCAAGCACCTTCGAGACGCGCGAGCCGTCGCCACCACCGTCGCCGTGGAGCTGCGCGCGACCGGCGGCGGCGAGGGGGACATAGCATGCGACGTACAGAACGTCCTGCAGGTCGCCGCTGAGGTAGTGGCCGGTGATCTTCGCGACCGACCAGGCCACGTCGCCGAGCAGCATCATCGTGAACCCGATCGACAGCAGCAGGGAGACTCGCCGGCCGCGGGTGTTCTCGGCGCCGGCCAGCACCAGTATGCCGAGCGTCAGCAGCAGGACGCAGTTGAGCGCGATGTAGGTCTGGCTGAGGGCGTGCTTGAGGACGTCTATTTCGGAGTGGGCCGAAGCCGGGCGGATGATGAGGAACCAGAAGAAGGCGCCGAAGCCCGTCACCAGGATCGTCGCGTCGAGCACGAACTGTGTCCAGCGTATGCGCACGGCCGCCGCGCGGATCATCAGTCCCACCGCCGCCAGGAAGAACGGGTAGAACGCGAGGTTGAAGATGTCCGCGGGACCGGGAAAGGGGTCCACATGGCGCAGCCAGGAGGCGACGCCGATCATCGTCGCACAGGCGTACACCGCCAGTGCCGCCGACAGGCAGCGCCACGCTGTCTTCATGGTGCCCGGCTGCATGCGGCGGGTCGTTTCGAGCGTGACGAGCAATGCGGTGAGGCAGGCGGGTGTATCGGCCAGCAGGCCGACGTAGTGCCGGACCTGCTCGCCGCCGAAACCGGTGATCATCAGGACGACCGCGGCCAGTACATAGACCAAGAAGCCGACATACAGCCGGTCGATCCACGTCGGCGACGCGGCCAGTCCGAAGTCCGGCAGTGATAT
>JANXQL010000030.1 GCA_025356815.1 Pseudomonadota bacterium | reverse complement strand
CGGGGTTCCTTCGTTTTCCTTGCCAAAAGTAACGGTAGGAAACACCATGAATCATAGAGGGCTGCTCCTGCAATCGTTTGATTCTGGACGATTTCCTGATCCCGTCATTGGCATTGGCTTACACGTCATAAATCAGTGAGTTGGAAGGCTTGCGATGCTTGATCGCCGGTAGAACTTTGGAACCGTAACCTTCTGATTTTTATGGTCATCGACTGCCAAAGTTTGGCCATCAGAAATGGTTTAAGAATCCGTCGCTTACTCGTTTGCCAGCTACAAAAATAGGCAAATCCTACCGTCACTTTTGGCAAGGAAAACGAGGGGACCCCTGATCCTGCTGCCGATGTAGGAGGTCCGTCGAGCCGGCTGCGCCTACGTTATGTGAAATTAATGCGTTGTTATCTAAATACTATTGCTTACTATTGACTAGTATTAGTTTCATGCTATTCTCTAGTACAACATGGAAACACCCGAACACATCGACCCGGTCCCCGAGCCCGCCGACGAACCGATGGACGTCGAGGGTCTTGCCCGCAAGTTCCAGAAGGAACTGAACTCCGGGCTGATCGCGCTGGTGCTGCTGTCGGTGCTGGAGCGGGCCGACGAGGACCTGTACGGCTACCAGATCGCCAAGAGCCTGCAGGCGATGAGCCTGGGCGGCAGCCCGATGAAGCAGGGGGCGTTGTACCCCGTGCTGCGGACGCTGTCCGCCCACGGCCTGCTGGCGAGCCGGGTGGTCCCCTCCTACGCCGGCCCGCCGCGGCGCTACTACCGCATCACCGCCGCCGGCCGCGAGACCCTTGCGCGCTGGTTGGGCATCTGGACGACGACCCGCGAGTTCGTCGACGCGGTGGCGACGCCCGCCACCCCCACCTCCACCGACAGTGAGCAGTCATGAACAGGCCCGCCCCCCGCTCGATCGACCAGTACCTCTCGCAGCTGCGCGACGCGCTGCGCGGCGAGGATCCCGCGCTCGTCCAGGACGCCCTCTACGACGCCGAGGAGTACCTGCGCGCCGAGGTGTCGCAGCACCCGGGCAAGTCCGAGGCCGACGTGCTGGAGCTGATCGCGAGCACCTACGGCGCGCCGGACGAGGTGGCCGAGGCCTATCGCACGACCGAGAAGACCGTGCGCGCCGCGACCCGGCCGATCGCACCGCCCGCGCGACACACGCCACTAGGCCGGTTCTTCGGCATCTACGCCGACAGCCGGGCGTGGACCGCGCTGTTTTACCTGCTGCTGTCGCTGGTGACCGGCATCTTCTACTTCACGGTCGCGGTCACGGGACTTTCGATGTCGGCGGGGCTCGCGATCCTGATCATCGGCGTACCGTTCTTCCTGCTGTTCATTGGACTGACGCGCGTGCTGTCGCTGGTCGAGGGACGCATCGTCGAGGGCCTGCTCGGCGTGCGCATGCCGCGCCGGCCGCTGCGCTCGACCCAGGGACTGGGGTTCGTTGACCGCATCAAGGAGATGCTGACCGATCGGCGGACCTGGACGACGCTGCTGTACATGCTGCTGATGCTGCCGCTGGGCATTGCCTACTTCGTCATCGCCGTCGTCGGCATCGCGCTGTCGCTGGGCTGCATCGCAGCGCCGTTCATCGCGATCCTGAACCAGATGGGCCTCACCGCGAACGACGTGCAGGTCAACGGCGAGGTGATCGGCTGGCCGCTGGCGCTGCCATTCGCCCTGTTCGGCGTCCTGCTGCTGACGGCGGTCATGCACGGCGCGCGTGCGCTGGGCCAGCTGCACGGCAGCATCGCCCGCACGCTCTTGCTATCGCGGGACGGCGAGTGAGCTGCGACGCGCCCCCCGACGCCTACCTCGACGCGCGCCTCGGCGGCGCGCTCGACGCCGAGCTGCACTGGGCCGCCGTCGACATGCGCTGTGACGGGATGCGCCGCCCCGACGGGTTGGGGATGCGGATCTCCTTCCAGGGCCGCGTCGATGGCAAGCGGTTGACGCTGGTATTCGCGGCGCCGCGGCTCGCGGAGGGCGAATCGGCGCGGGCGGTGCCGGTCAACGTCACGCTGATCCGCGAGGGCGACACGATCTACGGCACGCAGGGAGACGGCCGCTGCCTGCTGGACGAAGTCAGCCAGGCACCGCTGGCAGCGCCTGCGGCGGCCGGCAGCGCGCGCCTGTGGCGCGTGGAGGCGCGCGGCTTCTGCCTCGATCCCGCGCGTGCCGCAGTGACCGGCGCGAATGCGATACTGTTGTCCCGCTTCGACTTTCGTGGACAGCTCTCATGGGAACCCGACCCGCCCTCGCCGTCGACCGACGCGCCGCCGGCACCACCGCGCTCCTGAGGCAGCAGCAGCGCCCGCTGCTGGCGCTGCTGCTGCTGCTGGCTGGCGCACTCTCCGCCGGCCCCGCGCCTGCCGCGGACCCCGCCCACGAGCCGCTGGCGCATTTCCCGGCCAGCGAGCTCGTCGTCGATGCGGGCGGACGCTCGTATCCGTTCAAGGTCTGGATGGCGACGACCGACGCCCGCCGCGAGCAGGGACTGATGTACGTGACGAAGCTGCCGCCGGATCACGGCATGCTGTTCGTGTTCGACTCCCCGCAGCTGCTCACCTTCTGGATGAAGAACACGAAGATCCCGCTGGATCTGCTGTTCATCGCCTCCAACGGCCAGGTCATCCGGATCGCCGAGAACGCCGAGCCCGAGTCGCTCTCGACGATCAGCTCGATGGGTGCGGCGCTGGGCGTGCTCGAACTCGCGGGCGGCACGGCCAGCAGACTCGGCCTGCAGCCGGGCGTCCGCGTCCGCCACTCAGCGTTTGGTGCGCACCCATAACCCCGCTCAGGCCGAGGGGAAGGTCGGATAGTCGGTGACGATGGGGCCGAGCGCCTCGACCAGCGGGCCAAGCCACGGCTCGAAGTTGCGCCACTGGTCGACGCCCTCGGCATAGATGGGCCGGCGAACCTGCTCGGAACTGACCGTCATCACCGTCCGCGCGTTGTCGTAGAAGCGCAGGCAGCCCTCGTCGAACGGCAGCCCGCAGTGATCGAGCAGCCGGCGGACCTCGGCCTCCGGATCCGCCACCAACGCCTCGTAGTGGACGCGGTACACGCGCCCCGGCAGCACGGCGTCCAGGTGCGCCATCAGCTCATGGTAGTCGCGCCAGTAGCGACCCATTTCCGTGAGGTGGTAGCTGAAGCTGACGCCGCGCGGGAACAGCTGCTTGTAGCAGGAGAATCCGCAACCCAGCGGATGGCGCCGTGCGTCGATGATCGTCGCCTTCGGGAACATCAGGTGAATCAGGCCGACGTGGCCAAAGTTGCTGAGCATCTTGTCGACGAAGCGCGGACGCCCGAGCGGCCGGTGGACCTGAGTCTGGGCAAGATACCGATTGGCAAGCGCCTCGACCTCGGTGCGCGCAAGCGTGCCGACCACCTCCGGGTAGGTCGATCGACCCGCCTCGCGTGAACGGGCCGCAAGCTCACGTACGATCGCCGCCATGTCGGGCAGCTCGCGAGTGCCTTCCACCTGCGGGTGACTGGCGAGGATCTGTTCGAGCAGGGTGGAGCCGGAGCGCGGCACGCCCACGACGAAGATCGGATCGGCACGATCCAGACCCCAACCGGATCGCTCGGCGAAGAACCGCGGCGTGTACATGGCTTCAGAGCGTTGCACGTCGGCGGTAATGGCGTCGGCGTCGTACTCGATCGCGCCGCGGTGCAGGTCGTTGCCGTGCTGGTAGTGCGTGAAGGACGCCTCGTAGAGCTGCGCGTCCTCGAGCGCCTTGCCGAGCGCGAACTCGAGCTTGATCCGACTCGTTCCGAGCGCCGCGCTGCGCTGGACCTGCGCGGCAAGCGTGGCCTGCTCGTCGGCGGTGAAGCGGAAAGTCTTGAGGTTCGCAAGGCTCCACCAGGCGTCACCGGAGCCCGGCTGGAGCGCGATGGCCCGACGGTAAGTGTCGATGGCGCGCGCCTGTTCGCCAACCTCACGCAGCAAGTGTCCGAAGACGATCCAGGACAGAGGGTCGGTCGGGTGATCTGCGACCACGCGCTCCATCAGTTCGATCGCCTCGGCGTTGCGCCCGACAAAGCGCAGTGCCTGGGCCTTGAGTACCCGGTAGCTGCGGTTGTCGGGCTCGCTCGCGAGCAGCCGCTCCAGCTGCACGAGCGCCTCGTCGCTGCGCTGCTGCGCATTGAGCACGCGTGCCAGATCGTACCGGGCGGCGGCGTAGCCCGGGGCGAGGGCAAGCGCTTCGACGAGCCTGTCCTCGGCCATCGCGACATCGCCGCGGCGGGACGCCGCGTCCGCCACCGCGCGCAGCGCCACGACATCCGTCGGGGCATGGCGCAGGTGCTCGACCAGCAGCGCCTCGGCCGTGTCGAGGCGGTTGTCGGCAAGCGCCGCCTGCGCGTCGGCCAACGCCGGCGGGGGCGGCACGAGCCGGCCGTAGCGCAGATACGCTGCGTCTCCCGCGGCGTCATCACCCGCCCGAAAGCGAACCGCCGCGAGTTCGCGCCACGCCTCGGCCAGGTTCGCATCCAGCGCCAGCGCTCGCTGCAGCGCTTCGGCCGCCCGCCCATCCTGTCGGCCCGCGGCAAGCGCACGACCGAGTTCAAAGTGCATGACCGCAACGTCCGCAAGTGCCGCGGCGAGCGGCTCGAGCACGCCGATCGCCGTCGACGGATCGCCCAGTCGACGGCAGGCGGTGGCCAGCAGCAGGGTCGCCCCCTCGTGCGCCGGGAAGCGCGAGAGGATGTCGGTCGCGGCTCGCGCGGCGGCCGCCGGATCCGAGTCCAGGCGCACCGAGGCGCGCATCAGTTCGAGATCGGCGGCGGCAGTCGACATCGGCGGGACCTCCAGAACGACGGGGCGCCCATCGACGCCGCCCGACCGGGCATGCGCTCGGGCGCGGCTATCTAAACGGACCGAATCGGACGAGTCAAACGGCTCGCGCGGCGCCTCGGGACGACCCCGGCCGGGACAGGTTACACTCGCGCCGATCGCCCGATTGTCGCCCGAAGGATTCCCCTTGAGCACGCCAAATCCCCTCGACGAAGCCTCGATCATCGGCATCCTGCAGAGTTCGAAGGCGGAGGCGGCGGCGGGGCGCATGGCGGAGTCCGACCAGATCCTCGTGCGACTGGCCCAGTCCGCACCCCACCACCCCGCCGTGCTCAACGAACTGGGCGTGCGCATGCTCAACCGCGGGGTCGCGGATCAGGCCCACGCCCTCTTCGAGCGCGCAACGACGGCGAACCCGCATCATCCCGCGCTGTGGTCGAACCTGGCCGCGAGCTACAAGGCCCTGGGCAGACGTGCCGAGGAGCTGGACGCGATCGACAAGGCGCTGAAGCTTGATCCGCGGCACATCTCGTCGCTGCTGCAGAAGGGGGCGCACCTCGAGGAGAGCGGTAATGTCCGCGGCGCCGCGCGAGTCTATGCGAACCTGCTGTCGTTCCTGCCGCCGGAAGCCGCGCAGGCCCCCCACCTGAGCGAGGCGCTGGCCCATGCCAAGCGGGTGGTCGATCAGGATCTCGCGGCGCTGATCGCGACGCTGGAGGAGCCTCTCGCCGGGATCCGCGCGCGGCACGGCGGCAAGGCGCAGCGGCGCGTCGACCGTTGCCTCGACACCCTGATGGGCAAGCGCCTTGCCTTCCATTCCAAGCCGACCTGGATGTACATGCCGGAGCTGCCGGCCATCGACTTCTTCGAGCGCGAGGAATTCCCCTGGCTGGACGCGTTCGAAGCCGCCAGCGACGAGATCCGCGGCGAGCTGATGCGCGTGCTGACCGCGGACCGCGACGGGCTGCAGCCGTACCTGGACTTCTCGACGGACCTGCCGCTCGATCAGTTCCGCGAACTCAATCGCTCTCGCCGCTGGAGCGCCTACTTCCTCTGGAACCAGAGCAAGACGGTCCCCGAGCACATCGCTCGCTGCCCCGTGACCGCACGCCTCCTGGAGACCGCCCCGCGCTGCCGTATCGAGTATCGGGCGCCGACCGCGTTCTACTCGATCCTCGATGCGAACACCCGTATCCCTCCACACACGGGTGTCACCAACACCCGCTGCACCGTGCACCTGCCGCTCGTGGTACCGCCCGACTGTGGCTTCAGGGTCGGCTCGACGACTCGCGAATGGGTCCCCGGACAGGCATGGGTATTCGATGACACGATCGAGCACGAGGCCTGGAACCTGTCGGATACGCCACGCGCAATCCTGCTGTTCGATATCTGGAACCCGCTGCTGACGGAGGCGGAGCGCGACATGATCAAGACAGCCACCGAGATCTACGCCGCCTACTACGAGCTGCCGCCGGAGCACGGGCTGTGAGGTCGGCGTGCGGGATCATCGTCGGCGCGACGCTGCTGGCGGCGGCCGCGCCGTCCATGGCTGCCCCGGCTATCGCCGATGCGCTCGCCCACTGCACCGCGATCGACGCGCCGACCACGCGACTCGCGTGCTATGACGCCGCGGCAGGACGACCAGCCGAGCGGAATCCGCTGGTCGAGCCGCCCGTACCCGCTACGTCAGCGACGGCCGTGAAACCCACGCCTGCCCGCAGTAGCGATCCGCACGACTTCGGGCTCACGCCGGCACAGCGCAAGGAAGCGCCGAGCGGGCCGGAGTCGATCCACGCGCGCATCCTAGGTCTCGGCGGCGACGGCGGTGGACACGCGGTCGTGTCGCTGGACAACGGCCAGACCTGGTTCGTCGCCGACACGGATCCGCGCCTCGACGTCGGCCAGGACATCACCATCAAGCGCGCGGCGCTGGGGTCGTTCCTGATGACGACGGCGGATCGGCACGCTTACCGGGTGCGCCGCACCAAGTGACCCTCAGTGTCGGGTCGGCGCCGCAAGTCGTTCGACCCAAGGCGCCAGCAGCGGCTCGAGTGGCGCGAGCACCGCGGCGTAGTGCCGCCAGTGGCCGACGCCGGACCGATCCAGACCGCGCGCGAGCTGGGCGGTGCTCGGCGTCGAGTGCTCGCGCTTCTGCACGCGCTGCGCGAACAAACCCATGCTCGCGGTCCACTCGAGGCCGAGGAACGTGCAGATCGAGCGCATCTCGCCCTCGAAATCCGCCATCACCGCCTCGTAGGTCACCCGCCGCCAGGCGAGTCCCAGCACCGGCCGCGCGACCTCGGCGAAGTTCATGACCTCGGCGTAGAAGCGCGCGGCGCCCTCCAGCGAGAGCATCTGGTACATCGCGGCGTTCATCTTGAAGCGGCGCCGAAAGCAGCTTAGAACCACGTCGCGGGGATCCCGGCAGGCGAACAGAATCTTGGCATCCGGAAACAGGCGCGCGATCAGCGGCAGCTTCAGCGTGTTCAGCGGATGCTTGTCGACGAAGATCTTGCCGCCGGCTTCGGCGCCGGCCGCGGCGACCGCAGACCAGTAATCGGCACGCAGGCTCGCCAGCGTCTGCTCGTCGGCATTGGCGAGGGCCGTCAGATTCAGCGGCTCGCGCATGAACTTCAGCACGCCGTCGGTGAGCAGTTCGTGCTCCTCGAGACTCGTGACCTGCGGATGCCCGTCGAGCACCACCTCGAGCAGGGTGGTCCCCGAGCGCGGGAACCCGATCAGGAACACGTGCTCCCGCGGCGGTCGAGCCACCGCAGTCCCGATCGCCCAGGTCGGTGCCACGGCGCGAAGCGTGCGCGTCAGCGCGCGTGCGTAGTCCAGCACACTGGCCTCCGCCGCGTAGCGCCGGTGGACATTCAGCAGCGACTGATTGCAGCTCGTGTACGCCTCGAAGGCCTCCGCATAGCGCCCCGCCGCATCGAGCACGTCGCCCAGCTGGCCGTGCGCACGAGCCTTGTCGGCGACGCCCGCGCGAGGGTCCGCGAGCAGCGCCCGCAGCAGGCCTTCAGCCTCGGCGTAGCGTCGGGCGTCGAGTTCGGCCGCCGCGAGGCTCAGGACCGCGTCCGGATACCCCTCCACGAGCGCAAGCGTCCGCTCGGCCCAGACGCGCGCCTCGGCGTGCTCACCGCGGTGGGTCGCAATCGACGCGAGCGCCGCCATCGCCACGAGATTGCCGGGATCCAGCGCCAGCGCACGCAGGTGGCTGTCACGCGCAAGGCCCAGCGAGCCCAGTGCGATCAGGGCATTCCCCTTGTTGGCGTGGGCGAAGCCGAGCTCGGGATGCCGGTGCAGCAGCTCGTCCACGTGGCGCAGGGCCTGCTGCGGCCGGTCCACGCGCTGCAGGCACAGGGCGAGCGCATTGCGGGCAGGTACGTCATCGGGGCTGATCGTGACCGCGCGCTCGAGCAGTCGCACGGCGTCCTCGAATCTTCCTTCCTGCTCGTGCCGGGTCGCGAGCACGTTCAGCAGCAGCGGATGCTCGAAGCCGGACGCCAGTGCCTGCTCGGCGATCGCCGCCGCGCACGCGATCTCGCGGCTCTGCGCGAGGGCGAGCACGTTGTCGAGCATCTTCAGGTCGGCGTCGAGGTCGCGCGGCATGGCATGCCCCGGGGGTTCGGTCACAGGGGGCTGGCCCCCTTAGGGATGGCCCGCATGATGCCAGAACACGGCGCGCCGCAGTGGCGTCTGCGGCACGCCAAAGAAAACGGCGGACCGAAGTCCGCCGTTCTTTGTTCCGAGAAAAGCTTTCGCTTCGCTTAGAACTTCGCGCTCACGTGAGCGTAGATGAAGCGGCCCAGCGTGTCGTACGTACCGACGAACGTATTGTCGTTGCAGGTCGCGTTCGGGCAGTCCGAGTAGTTGCCGTTCACGATGATCGGCGGGGACTTGTCCTGTAGGTTGTTGATGCCCAGCCGGAACGTGACCCCCGTCGCGAGCGGAATCGACGCCGACATGTCGATGTAGTTGTACGCCGAGACGTGCGCAGTGCCGGGGAAGTAATCCGCGGCCAGCTGCGGGTCCGAGCTCGTGCGGTCCGTGTCCACTTTGCCGATGTAGCGCCAGCGCAGCGTCAGGTCAAGACCCGCCCACGGCGTGGCCCAGTTCGCCGCCGCCACATGGCGCCACTTCGGCGTCGGGCTGCCACAGCTCGTGCCGAAGTAACCGGTGCAGTCGTATGCGGCACCGGTGTTCAGCGGCTGGGTCGTCCACTTCGACACCTTCGTGCCGCTAATGCTGAGGTTCAGCTTGCCCCAAGTGCCCATCGTGAACCCGTAGTGCGACGCAAGGTCGATGCCCTTGGTCGTAACAGCACCGATGTTGCGCTCATAGGTGTCGATGTAGTTCCCAACGTTAAACCACAGCGAACCCGATGGGCCACGGTGGATCAGGTTGCAGAAACCTTCGCCCTCGCTTCCCGGCGTCGAGTTGGCGCACGCCGCGAGCACGGTGTTGGACGACAGCGTCGAGATCGTGTTCTTGATCTTGATGTCGTAGTAGTCGACCGTCACCACGAAGTTCGGAATCGCCGACGGCGCGAAGACGGCACCCAGCGAGTAGGTATCGGCCACTTCCGGCGTCAACAGGGTGTTGCCGGCCGCCGACGTGTTGATCTGCGCCGCCGGGTTGGCAAGGATGTGCCCGTACTGACCCGCCGTGACGCCAGTCTTCATGCACTGCTCAAGCGTGTACGTGGGGGTTGAACCCCAGCACGGATCGGCCGTGCCGCCCGCACCAATGACCGCCGGCGTCAGCAGGTCGCCGATGCTCGGTGCACGGATTGCGCGGTTGTAGCTGCCGCGCAGGCGAACGTCACGGATCGGCGCCCACTCGACACCAAGCTTGAACGTGTTGGTGTTGAAGCCCGATGTGTAGCTCGAGTAGCGATAGCCGCCCTCGAGCGCCAGCAGGTAAGCGCCCGGCTTCTCGTCGAGGAGCGGCAGGTGGAACTCGGTGAAGACTTCCGACACGTGGAAGCCGCCGTGGATCGGGGCGAACTTGCCGTTGCCGCCCGAGGCGAAGCCGTTACCGAAGATGTAGTCAGGATCGAAGTCGTACTTCTCCTGGCGATACTCGGTTCCGATGCTGAGGTTCAGGCCGCTGGCCGCCGTCGGAAGCTTTACGCCGTACTTGGTCAGGTCGCCGTTGAGGAAGCCCGACACGATGTATTCGGTCGACTTCACCGCGTAGCTCGATGCCACTCGCAGGTAGTCCAGCTGTGCCTGGTTGACACCACCGGGAGTCCAGATGTTCCAGGGCACGCAGGCCGTGTCCCAGCCCTGCAGCTTGGACACGCACACCGGCTGGCCGGTCGCGGGATCGGCGACGACGTTCAGGGCACGGTCGATCTGCTCCGTACCGAGGAAGTTGTTCTCGATGTTCTCCATCTGCGTGATGCCGACCTGGCCGACCACATCGTAGTTCCACGCGTCGTTGAGCTTGCCCTTCAGGCCGAGCACTTGGCGGAACGAGTTCGAAGAGTAGTTGTCGACACGCGGGCCGCTCTCGACGCTGCGACGGGCGGTGTACATCAGCACCTCGTTGCCCGTGAGGCCGTAGCCAGACTGGGTCGGGCCGTACGGCGCCGCGTTGAACAGGGCCTGGTTCAGCGGCACGTTCGCCGGATTACAGATCGTGGATTGCTGCAGCGGGGACAGCAACGGGTTCGTGTCGCAGTTGATGATCGTCTTGCCGAACGCGAACAGCCCCGACGGGCCGTACTCGGCGCGCGACTGGTTGCGGGCGTACATCGTCTCCGAGTAGGCGTTGACGTGTTCGTTGATGTCGTAATTGAGGAACGCACCTGCGGTGTAGCGCTCCATCTGCCGCTGCACGAAGCTGAGCGCGCCGTAGTTGTAGGCATCGGTCAGCGACGTGTAGTTGCGATAGCCGGCCGCGCCTGCGACCGTGTTGTCGGTCAGGACCGTCGACGTTCCGCTGACGAGACCAAGTTCGAGGAAGCGACCGGTCGCGCTCGAACTCGAACCGCCGCAGGAGTACTTCTTGCCAGCACCGCCCGGGTTGGAGCCTGGGCTGTTCAGCGTGCAGGCCGCATAGTCCATCTTATTGCCCGCGACGGGCTGTGAGTTCAGATAGGTCGCGTAGACGGTGGCGTTGCCCTTGCCGTCCGCGAAGTTCGCGCCCGCGAGGAACGAGAAGTCCTTCGTGTGGCCGATGTTGACGTTCGCCGGGGGCAGCGGCTGAGCCTTGCGGTTCAGCGCATCGATCGGGCCGGCGTAGTCGTTCTTGTGCTGGCCGAAGCTGTAACTCGAATCGAGACGGACGCCCTCGAACTTCGTGTTGAGCACGAAGTTGACGACGCCCGCGACCGCGTCGGCGCCGTACACAGCGGACGCGCCGCCGGTCAGCACGTCGACCTTTTCGATCAGGTCGGCCGGGATCTGGTTAATGTCCGGGCTGGACGAGGTACCAAGACCCGCGCCCGGGCTCATGCGCCGGCCGTTGATCAGCACCAGGGTGCGCTGCGAGCCGAGGCCACGCAGGCTGACGGTCGCCGTGCCGTTCGAGCTGATCGACTGACCCGAGCTGTTCTCCGCGACGACCTGCGGGAGGTTGTTCAGCAGGTCCTCAGCGCGCACGAGACCAGTCTGCTGGATGTCCAGCGACGTGATGGTCGTGACGGGGCTGATCGAGATGTCGTTCGGCGACTGCGTCAGGCGCGAGCCGGTGATGACGACGTCTTCGAGGGTCGGGGACGGTGCGGACGGAGCATTCTGCGCGAACGCAGCCGAGCCGCTGGCCGTGGCGACCGCCGCGAGGGCGAGATGCACAGCCTGCCGCACATTGCGACTTGTATTCGTCATTCGTAAACTCCCAATGGTTTTCATTAGCGTTTCTGGTCCCGGAGCGCCTTGCCGCCGGCCTAAGGAGGCCGCGTCTCAAGCACAGCTCCCGCTTATGGCGGAAATACTACACGACGTAGGTAGTGTGTGCAAAGAACTGCGGGCTTTCGCCGCGATTTATTAGGCAAATCTCGGACTTCGCCTAGAGTGTTGCACGAGCGCTACAGGATTCGGTAATGTCGTTGCTGCACCGCGATAGGGCGCCGCAGCGGCGCCGGCGGTCAGAAGAACCAGCAGTTGGTCGCCACCGTGATCCGTAAGTCCTTGCCATAGAAAGGAGTTACTTCGTGGAACAGGTAGGACGGGAACACCACCACCTGACCTTCCGCGAGCCGCAGCTCGAAGGGGCGCAGCGCGAACGGGGGGCGCAGGCCCGCGTTCGCGGGGTCCGAGTAGGCGTGCGCTGCCTGCCGCGGGTCGAAAAAACGCAGCAGGCCGCTCCCCGGCTCGTCGGCGACCATCTCCCCCGCGCGAACGCAGTAGACCGCCGACCAGGATGCCAGCGGGTGATTGTGCGCGATGAATGACCCCGCGTGCCGGGTGAGGTGGAACCACGTGTGGTTGTGAAACGTGAGGCGAGCCAGATCCTCCTGGCGCAGCGTCGTCGCGGCGAGGATGGTCTTGACCACCGCGTCCAGCATGAACCTGCGCAACTGCTGTACGCAGGGCTCTGGCCAGCGGAAAAGGTTGAATCGGCTCTCGAACAGCTCCTGCTGCGCGATATGACTTGGCGTGGGGTTGCGGTACTCGTCGTTCTCCCGGTCCAGGAACAGCGCTTCGAGCTCGCGATTGAGCACCGCGCACGACTCGAGCCGGGCCTGGCCGAAAGGCACCGCGAACATCGGACTGAGCGTCACGGTCGGACTCACCACCACGGAATCCCCGTCTGATCGGGACCGACGAAACGGACCCGCGCCATGACCAGCACCAGCTCGCCGCTGGAGCGCACGAGCGCGATCTCGTGGGTGACCGAGCCGGGGAAGACGGCCATCTGGCCAGGCTGGGGGCGCCAAGTGCTGTGCCCGTGCCGGTACGGCAGCAGCGCCTCGCTGTTGGTGGCGTCCTGGAACATGGTGCCGAGGCGTGATTCGTGCAGCCGCAGCACGCCGCTGTCGAAGCGCGTTGCCGACGTTTCGGGAGCGGCGACGCAGTAGACCGCGAGCCAGGCGCTGTTGGCGTAGCTCGTCGACGGTACGCAGCCGTCCTGCCGCACGATCGTAAACCATGCGCGCGACTCGACCCGCAGCGCCGCGAACGCCGCCGGAGTGAAGGTATTGATCGACGCCGCCACGGCACTGACGCCAGTCAGCATGCCGCGCATCAATTGCTGCACCGGCGGGTCGGGCCACTCGTACAGATCGTCGCGGCCGCGGAATACGCGCGGCCCGGCGGGCACCGTCGGGTCGCGCCATTCGGGCCTCGCGCGGGCATCGAACAGCGGCTGGAGCCCCGCATTGAGCGCGGCCGCATCCGGCAGCGTGACGACCCCGAACGGTGTCGCGAACAGCGGCACGACCTCGGGGGCCGGTACGCTCATTTGGAACCCGCCTCGTCCGGCAGCAGGTCGGCAAGATAGGCCCGCAGCGGCGCCAGCTCGCGCGCGTAGTGACGCGAGCGTCCCGAGGCGTGCCGATAGAGCGGCTCGCGCACCTGCCAGACGCTGGCGGTCTTCACCGACCGCCGCGCACGGGCGAAGTCCAGGCAGGTCCGGTCCCACGGCAGCCCAAGCGCGCCGAACAGGGCCGCACCCGCGACGTCGGGATCGCGCACCAGATGATCGTAATCGAGGTCGATGATGTCGCCACCGTACAGCTGCTGCCAGTGCGCCATGACGCGCCGGTACTGCCGATAGTAGTGGCCTGTGTCCAGCAGATCGAGGGCGTAGCTCATCCGGTGATCGAGGTGCAGGAAGAAGGTCGACAGGCAGGTGTCGAGCGGATCGCGGGTCGTATGGACGATTTTGGCGTCCGGGAACAGCGTCTTGATCAGCCCGATGTACAGAAAATTGTCGGGACGCTTGTCGATCACCAGCCGCGCCGCAGGGAACAGCCTCGCCACGGCCTCCCGGTAGCTGGCCGCGAGTTGCGCCAGCGTCGCCCCGGGCGCGTCGCGCAACGCTTCGGGAAATGGCGACAGCCGCGACGCGACGGCGGACGGGATCAGGTCGAGCTCGCCGCCCGCCGCGACACCGGGACAGCCGGCGAGCAACTGCTCGGCCAGGGTCGAACCGGAGCGAAACATCCCGCAGACGAACACCAGTCGCGGACCCGCCGCGGGCGGCACTGCGGTCGGCAGCGGGGTTCTGATCAGCCGCTCCGCCAGCGCCTCCTGCGCGACGCGGTCGTACCGCACATCGTGCGGCGCCGCAGCACGACTGTCGAGATTGGCCTGCTCGTAGGCGGCGAATGCGGCCGGGTAGTCGCCTGCCTGATCGAGCAGGCGGCCGAGCGCGTAGCCCACGTCCGCACGATCGACGGCGGTCGCCAACGGACTTGCGAGCGCGGCGCGCAACTGGCCGACGAGCGCCGGGTCACGCACCCCGCTGCCCTGCAGATTGGCGTAGCGAGCCAGGGCCAGGAAGCAGGCCGGATCCACCGCCAGCGCCCGGGCATACAAGCCACGCGCCTCGTCGCGGCGACCCCGGTCCTCGTGCAGGTTCGCCAGATTAAGCATCGCAGGCACATAGCCCCGGTTCAGGTCGAGCGCGGCGAGCAATTCGCGTTCGGCCGCGTCGTCGCGCCGCAGGTGATCGGCGTAGATCACGGCGCGGTTGAGGCGCGCGGACTCAGGCTCCGTGACGCCGAGGTCGAGCGCCTTCTGGTAGCAGGTCAGCGCATCGTCGAACTGGCGCGCCTGCCGCAGCAGGAAGCCGAGGTTGAACCAGCAATCCGGCAACGCCGGCCACTGCATCAGGACGCGCCGGTACGCCGCGATCGCCTCGAGCACGCGCCCGTCCCGCTGCAACTGCTGCGCCTCGCGAATCATCGCCTCCGGAGTCGTCAACCGGTCTCTCCCGCATACACCGAAGCGGCGCCCATGATCCCACAGGGCTCGCCATGCCCGCTCCGGCGGCGTGTGGGCCGCCGCCGCCGCCGCAACCGTGCCGTAGGCGCCGAAGGCGCGGCCAATGGCAGCACCGGCGGCCAGAGTGCCGGCGACGAATTGATGCGCCGACGCAACAATCAGGGCTGTTCTACACGTCCTGACCTACGCATTTGTCGCATTAATACATCTGCTTGAGGCGAATAAGATGCGGCGTCCGCAATCAATTTCCCGCCTTCGGGAAGGTTGCGCGACCGACACCGGCGGCGGCCCGTGGCCACGCCTGATCGCAACAAGAAGCAACAGGGAGTGCCACCACAATGGCTAGCAGTCGTCTTCTGAACCGGGCCGTCCGCGTCGCGCTGGCGCTGAGCGCTGCCACCGCAGCCGCCGCCTTCGCCCAGACCGCCCCCGCCGGCAACTCCGGCGCCGCGACCCTCGAGGACATCGTCGTCACCGGTTCACGCATCGCGCGGCCCGAACTCGAGTCGACCACGCCGATCACGATCATCAGCGCCACCGAGATCGTCGCCACCGGCAGCCTGAATACGGCCGACGTGCTGCGCAACCTGCCGGCCATCGGCATTTCCGGCATCTCCGGCGCCAATTCAAACTTCTCGACCAGCAGCTCGGGCGTCAACACGATCAACCTGCGCAACCTCGGCGACAGCCGCACGCTGGTGCTGATCAACGGCCGGCGCATGGTCCCGGGCATCGCCGGCGACTCCGCCGCCGACTTCAACATGATCCCGACCGACTTCATCGAGCGCATCGATGTGATTACCGGCGGCGCGTCCGCCGTGTACGGCTCCGAAGCCGTCTCGGGCGTGGTCAACGTCGTGCTCAAGGAACACTTCGACGGGGTCCGGATCCGCGGCCAGGGCGGCGGCACGAGCGACGGCGGCGCGAACACCCGGCTCGGCTCGCTGACCTTCGGCAGCGACTTCGCCGACGGCCGCGGCACGTCGTTCTTCAACATCGCCTACGACAAGGATTCGGGCCTGTATTCGAAGCAGCGTGCGATCTCGACCCGGGACACGAGTGTGTCCAAGGCGGGCATCTACGGCGCGTATTCGAGCTTCAACCCGCAGGGCAACATCACGCTCGCCGACTCAGCCGGCAATATCCTCGATGGCCTGTACACCTTCGATGCCAGCGGCGCGGTCGTGCCCTACGCGACCTCGCTCGGCTTCAACCGCAACGCCTGGCGGCGCATCACGGTCCCGACCGACCGCACGCTCATCTCGGGCATCATGAAGTACCAGCTCGCAGACAAGCACCAGCTGTATGCCGAGTTCACCTACGGCCACACGCACACCGAGGCGGATCTCGAGCCGTTTCCGCTCGGCATCGGCCCGAACGGGTCGACGGACAGCGTCTACGCAGGCGCGGGCGGTATTCCACTGACCAACGCCTACATTCCGGCCGACCTCGCCGCGATCATCGCCGATGACAACGCGTTCTATGGCTGCGGCACGGAAGACCCGGCGGCGGACTGTGTCGCCTCCCTCGGCGTGCGCAAGCGCCTGACCGGCGTCGCGATCCGCAGCGCCTCCTCGCGCCGCCAGACGACCCGCATCGTGACCGGCGTCAAGGGCGACCTGTTCAGCACGCCGTGGCAATACGACATCTACTACATGTTCGGCCGGACCACCGACGCGCAGTACAGCACCGGCCAGGTCAACGTCCTGAACCTGCGCTACGCGCTCGACTCCATCGTCGACGGCAGCGGCAACATCGTCTGTCGCGACATCATCGCCCAGGCGCAGGGCTGCGTGCCGCTCAACGTGTTCGGCGCGAACTCGATCACGCCGGCCGCGGCCGCCTACATCAACTCACCGGCCACCCGCGACGTGGCCATCCAGCAGCAGGTCGTGTCGGCCGTCGCTCAGGGCCCGCTGTTCAAGCTGCCTGCGGGCGAAGTCCGCGCGGTGATCGGCGCCGAACGGCGCACCGAGGACAGCCGCGAGGTGTGGGATTCGCTGACCAACTCGGGCCTCAACGGCGGCAACGCGCTGCCGAACGTTTCCGGCTCGTACACCGTCAAGGAAATCTTCGGCGAGGTCGCGGTGCCTCTCCTGGCGGGCGTGACGGCGGTCAAGGACCTGTCCGTCGAAGGCGCGGTGCGCAGCTCCGACTACACCACCGTCGGACGCGTGAGCACCTGGAACCTGCGCCTGAACTACGCCCCGATCAACGACCTGCGCTTCCGCGGCGCGTACTCGAAGGCGGTCCGCGCGCCGAACATCGGGGAGCTGTACTCGGCCCCGGGCCAGACCTTCCCGACCGGCATCAGCGATCCGTGCGACGGCGTCACGGCCGCGACCAGCGGCGCCGTCGCGACGGCGTGCCGCGCGATCCCGGCGATCGCGACAGCCATCGCGGGCGGCGGCTTCAACTACTCGTTCCTCGACTACCAGACGATCACCGGCTTCAATGGCGGCAACATCGACCTGGGCCCCGAGACGGCGAAGACCTACACGGCGGGCGTCGTGTTCACGCCGACGGCACTGCACGGGTTCACAACCACGCTCGACTACTTCAACATCAAGATCGAAGGCGCGGTCGGGACGATCGACTATCCCGAACTGCTGTCGCAGTGCCTGTTGACCGGCTCGCCAAGCTTCTGCGGCAGCGTGTTTCGCAACCCGACCACCGGCAAGCTGACGCGGCTCGACCAGAAGCTCATCAACGTCGCGACCTTGAGCACCACGGGCGTCGATCTGCAGACCCGCTATCACTTCGGAATGCCCGAGCGGATCGGTGGCTCGATGGACATCGGGCTCAACTGGACGTATCTGCAGAAGTACGAGCAGAAGAGCTCGCCGGAGACGCCGGTGGTCTCCTACGTCGGCCAGATTGGCACGCCGCGCCATCGCGGCACGCTGATGCTCGAGTACACCGGCCATGAGCTGGCGCTCGAGTGGACGATGCGCTACGAGAGTGCGGCGAAGGACCAGATCGACCCGGCCAACGTGTCCGTGGCGCAGGCGCCGTTCAACAACATCGCGGCGTACCTGTACCACGACATCCAGCTGCGCTACACGCTCGGCAGCAAGGTACAGACGACGATCTATGGCGGCGTCCGCAACCTGTTCGACAAGAAGCCGCCGTTCCTGCCGTCGGGCATGCTGAACCAGGTCACCGGCACCGAGACCGCGCCGGATTCCTACGACGCGATCGGCCGGCAGATGTACGCGGGCTTCGAGGTCAAGCTCTAACAAAGGGATCGGCAACGCGCCGAACTGACGGCGGGACCTTCGGGTCCCGCCGTTTTCTTTTGGGAGCTACTGGCGCGCGAATTCCAGGATGTGCCTCGCCAGCGCGTCGTAGTCGCCGCCGAAGTGGTGCCCGCCGGGCAGGCCGAGGGCCTTCACGCGCGGGCCCGCAAGCCTGCTGCAGGAGCTGTCCGACTCGTCGCTGCCATACAGGCACAGCACGTGCGCGTCGGCGGCGCGCCCGATCTCGGCGTGCGTCGAGCGGCCGCCCTCGTCGGCGCCGGGGATCCAGCTGGCGACGTGGAACTCGAACTCGGCCGTCTCGCTCAGCCCCAGCAGGCTCAGGCTGCGCACGTTCGCGCGCATCGCCTGCGGCAACCGGTTGTAGAGGAACGGCAGCGCGTCGGCACCGAACGAGTAGCCGACCAGCAGCACACGCGGCCGATGCCACGCCGCACCGTAGCGGGCGATGATGCGTTCGAGATCCTGGGAGGCACCCTCGGGCGTGCGCCTTGTCCAGTAGTACTTGAGGCTGTTCCAGCCGACCACGGGTACGCCTGCGGCCGCAAGCGCCGCCGCGACGTCCTGGTCGAGACCCGCCCAGCCGCCGTCGCCCGTCATCAGCACGACGAAGGTGTCGTCGAAGCCCGACGCCGGCGTGCCGCTCGCCGGCACCTCGACCAACGGCAGGTCGCGCACGTCGGCGACGGTCGACGACGGCGGCGTCCCGCCCTTGGCGAGTTTCGCGTAGGCGGTACGGAACTGCCCCAGCCAGTTGCGCTCGACCGAAAAGCCGTGGCCGACCTTGTTCAGCCAGACGAGCTCCGCGCTCTTGGTCTTCGCCGTGAACTCACGCGTCGCGGGCGCGTCGCAGACCTGGTCCGCGGCGCCCTGGAACGCAATCCAGGGAGTCATGTTGGTTGGCGACGCCGCGTACACCATGCCCACGACGGGCGGCGGCGTGCCGTGCTTGGCGTGCTGCCACTCGTACTCCAGGCCGCTGCCCTTGCAGACCTTCTGCGTGATCTGCAGGTCCGGACAGAACCCCATGCTCAGGGCGCCTGCGAACGTGCCCTTGGGCGACTGCACCGCGGCGGCATAGACGAGCGTGGCGCCCGACGAATAGCCGACCAGCACCGGCGGCAGGTACTCGGGCACCTTCAGGCGCTGCTCAACGGCATGCGCGAGCCCCTCGAAGTCGACCGCGTAGCTGCGGCACATCGCGGTCGGCGCATTCACCGCGTCGATGTAGTGGCGGATGTCGATGCCGACGACCGCGGCGTCCATCTCGAGCAAGTGGCGCGCCATCTGCACGACGCCGAGGTTCCAGCCGCCGTCGCCCGACACGAACAGCGCGACGCTCGTCACCGCCCCTTTCGGGCGATAGACAGTGACCTCGCCGAACGGCCCGTAGTTCATGTGCTCCTCGCCCGCGAGCCGCGGCGCAGGCCGGTCGCCGCCGGTGCCCGGCGGGGCGCCGGGGTCGATCGGTGCGGACGGCGGCTTGCCTGCCGCCGCGGCACTGGCCGCGAGCAGGCAGAGCAGGGCGGCAGGGACGATGCGACGATTGGTCATTTGCTGACGAGCTCCTTCAATCCGCCGGAGATCAACGTGGACACATCCAACAGGACCCGCGGCAGCTGCAGGCCACCCGGCGAGGCGAGATAGCGCGGCTCCCACTCCGGATCGAACTTCTGCTTGTAGCGCCGCAGTCCCTCGAAGTTGTAGAACGCCTCGCCGTGGCGGTACAGGAAGCTGCCCATGCGATGCCACAGCGGCGCGAGCGCGCGATTCTCAAGTCCCGACAACGGCGCCATGCCGAGGTTGAACCAGCGATAGCCCTCGGCGCGGCCCCACAGCATCAGTTCGATGAAAAGGAAGTCCATCGCGCCACGCGGAGCATCCGCAGAGAAGCGCATCAGGTCGATCGACAGCTCCTCGCGACACTGCGTCGGCCAGAGGTTTGCGAACGCCACGACCTCACCCTCGGAGCGGATCACCGCCAGCGGCAGCTGTCGCAGGTAGGCCGGCTCGAAGGTGCCGAGCGAGAACCCCTTCTCGGCCGCCGCCTTGTCGTCAAGCCACGCATCGGAGATCGCGGCCAGTCGCGGCAGCAGGGCCTCGACGCCATCAGGCGGCACGATCTCGAACGCGGCGCCGTCGCGCTCCGCGCGCCGCCGTGCCTGGCGCAGGTCGGCGCGCGCAGGTCCCTCGAGGCCGAACGCGGCCAGCGGCACCCGCGCCTCCTCACCCAGCTTGAGCAGCGACAGGCCCAGATCGATGTACAGCGGCAGCGATCGGCCGCTGACCTCGTAGAACACCGTCCGTCCGCCACTGCGATCCACCTGCTCCCGATACGCCCACACCAGTTCCTCGGCACGGGCTGCAGGCCCGACCGGGTCGCCCAGCGCCACCCAGCTGCCGCCGCTGACCTGATACATCACGAAGGCATCACCGGCGGGGTGGAACAGCAGGCGCTTGTCGCCGGCGAGCACCGCATTCGACAGGCTCGCCTGTGCGCCCGCCAGCGCCGCACCGGCGCGGGCAAGATCGACCTTCGCCGGATCGTGCGGCGGTACACTCGCCGTGCGCAGCAGTTTCGCGGCCAGAAAGCCGCCGAGCACGACCAGCACCGCGACGGAGGCGCGCAGCACGCGCGGCGCGTCACCGTGCAGCGCGAACGTCCACCACAGGTCGTGGCTGTACGGCACGTGCCGCGCGCCGGCCCAGCTGATCCACAGCGACAGCGCGACGATGATCAGCACGCTCGCGACCCAGCCGGGCGTGAACCGCTGGCTCATGATCGACGATGGCCGATGGAACGCCCGCCGCGCCAGCCACAGTACGAGCAGCACGAGCCCGAGATACAGCGCCTCTTCGACGTCCAGCCCCTTCAGCAGCGAGGCGACAATGCCGCCCGTCAGCAGCCAGAACGTCAGGTGATAGGCCGCGGCGAGCCGGCGGAACAGCGCGCGCGCGAGCACCAGGAGCCCCACGCCGATCACGCTGCCGGCAAGGTGCGACAGCTCCAGCAGCGGCAGCGGCACGACCTCGGTGAGGCGGCCGAGCCGGGCATCGAGCCCCGGCGTCGCGCCGGAGACGAGCAGCACGCCGCCGGCGACGAACACGAGGATGCCGACGAGCTGCGGCGCCACCGGCGCAAGTACCGGACCGATCACCGCGTCGGCGAAGCCGCCGGCGCGCACCAGCCGCGCCCGCTGCCGCCAAGTCTCGTGTACCGCAAGCGCAAGCGCCGCGAGCGCGAGTGGCGACAGATAGTAGATGCCGCGGTAGGCGACCAGCGCCCCGAGCAGCACGGGGGCCGGCACGTCGGGCAGCGCGAGCGCGAGGATGGCCTCGAATACCCCGAGCCCCCCCGGTATCTGGCTGACGATGCCGCCGACGATGGCGACCGAGTACAGGCCGGCAAAGGTCGGGAAGTCGACGCCGGCAGCCGTCCCGAGCAACTGGTAGAGCACGCCTGCGGACAGCGCAAGGTCGACGACCGCGACCACCACTTGCGGGACGGCGATCGCGGCGCCCGGCGGGCGCAGCGCCCACGCCCCGAGCGTCAATGACGCGCGCGCACGACTTGCCCAGAGCACGTACGCAAGGACCCAGCCCAAGAGCAGCAGGCCAAGCAGCTTCGACCAGCCGTGACCGAGGTGCAGGACCGTGTCGCCGGGGGGCGCGAGCAGCAGCGCGCCGCCAGCCAGCACGCTCACGCCAAGCGCCGTGGTCAGCGCGCACATCGACACGATGGTCGCCACATCGAGCGCGGTGAGACCGACGGACGAATACAGCCGGTAGCGGACCGCGGCCCCGGTGAACGCCGCAAGACTCAGGTTGTGCCCGAACGCATAGGCGATGAACGAGGTCAGTGCCGTGCGCGCGTAGCTGACGGGCTTTTGCACGTAGCGCACGCCCAGCCAGTCGTACAGCGTCAGCATCAGGTAGCTGCCGGCGGTAAGCAGGGCTGCGAGCGCGAGTGTCGCGCGCGGGATGCCGCGCAACGCCGCCTTGACGTCGCGCACGTGGTAGTCGCCGAGCACATGGTGCAGCACGGCCGCGACGGCGACGAACATCGCGACCGACAATAGCGGCGCGACCCACCGCCGCCATCCCGGCGTGGCGGAGGCTGACTCTTCCGGCAACGCCGTCGGCTCGGTCATACGGTTACTATCCACCCATGAACACTGCACGCACCGTCTGGCGCATCGCGCGGGCCGGCTCGCTGGACCGGCTGCAACTCACCGACGAGAGGCTACCACCGCCGGGACCAGGCGAGGTACAGGTCGCCGTGCGCGCGGTGGGCCTGAACTTCGCCGACATCTTCGCCTGCCTCGGCCTGTACTCGGCCACCCCGGCCGGCGGCTTCGTGCCGGGCCTTGAGGCCGCGGGCGTTGTCAGCTGCGTCGGCCCGCCGCTGCCGGGGCATCCGCCGTACGAGCCCGGCGAGCGGGTGCTCGCGCTGACCCGCTTCGGCGGCTACGCGACCGTGCTCAACGTCGATTCCCGCTACCTCGCTCCGATTCCCGCCGAATGGTCGTTCGAGGCCGCCGCGGCCTATCCCGTGCAGGCGCTCACGGCCTGGTACGGCCTGCTGCGCCTGGGCGCCGCCCGCGCCGGCAGCGTCGTGCTGGTGCAGTCGGCGGCCGGCGGGGTCGGACTGCAGGCACTGGCGATGCTCGAGCGCGTCGGTGCGCGCGCGGTGGCGGTTGTCGGCAGCGCCGCGAAGGTGCGCTTCCTGCGCGAGCGCACCGCGCTGCCGGACGCGGCGCTGGTCGTACGCGGCGGCGACGGCTATGCCCGCCGCCTCGACGCCGCGCTTGCCGCCTACGGCGCGCCCGGCTTCGACCTCGTCTTCGATGCGGTGCTCGGCGACACGTTCCGGCCCGCGTTCGAGCGGCTCGCCCCCGAGGGTCGCTACGTGCTGTACGGCGCCGCCGATTTCATGCCCAGCGGCGCGAGCCGTGGCTGGCTCAGGCTCGCGTGGCAGTGGCTGCGACGGCCGCGCCTGGACCCGCTGGCGATGATCTCCGCCAACCGCGCGTTCATGGGCTTCAACCTGATCTGGCTGTGGGAGGCGGTCGAACGCGTGCCTGAGGCGTACGCGGCGCTCGCGGCGCTGGACCTGCCACCGCCGCACATCGGCAACCGCTATGCGTTCAAGGACGCGCGTCGCGCGCTCGACGAGCTCAAGGCCGGCCAGACGGTCGGCAAGTCGGTGCTGCTGGTCGGGTGAACGCGGCCTGACATCAGCCGGTGTAGCGCACCACGCTCGCGAGGCGCGCGACCACCGCGTCGATCGCGGCCGGGTCGGTGCCCGCCGGGGCGAGCACCGCGAACGCGCCGCGGGCCGCGGGCACAATGACGCCGCGATAGCCGCCTTCGTCGATGCGCATCGCGCGGGGCACTTTTTCATGGGTCAGCACCATGACCGTCATCGGCCCACCCGGCGTCTGCACGACCAGGTGGGGTACGTACCAGCCACGGAACAGACAGCTGTGCGCGTAGCTGACCTGCGCCGCCTCGGGCGCGAGTGCGACCCCCGCGCGGCCCAGCACGTAACCAACGGCGGCTGGCGAGGCTGGCACGGGCGTGCGCACCCAGGACGCCGGCTCGTGCCCCATGTGGCCGACGAGCGCCGTCGCGAGCGCCGGCTGCGGATAGAGCGTCCAGCTGAGCACCGCGAGCACCGCGGCGGCGCCAAGCCCGGCGGCGAGTGCAAGCCAGCGGGGACGGGCGGTCTGCTCGACACTCGCCGCGGCCGCCGCACGCACGGGCACGCTGAGCGCGCGATGGATCAGGCTGTCCAGCCGCGCCAGCTGCTTGGCATGACGGGCGCACGTGGGACACTCGGCCAGGTGCGCCACCAGCGCCACCGGTCGTGCCGTGGGATCGCCGCCCAGGACTCGACGCACGTCCAGGCAGTTCATGACTCCTCGCCTCCGACGCCAAGCGCAATGCGCAGCTTCTGCCGCGCGCGGAACAGGCGCGTGAGCACCGCGCCGCCGGTCAGCCCGAGCTGCAGTGCGATCTCCTCGGTCGAGAATCCCATCAGCACCTGCAGCACCAGGGGTTCCCGGTAGTCCTGGTCCAGCGCCCAGATGGCCGCGCGTATGTCCATGATCTCCTGTCCGTCGTCCACCGCAAGCGCGGGGTCCTCGAGGTCGGCGAGGTCCGCCACATCGACGAGCTCCAGCTGCTTGCGCTCGAATCGCCGCGCGAATTCCCGGCGCGCGATCCTGCACAGCCAGGCTCGCGCCGAGGTTGCCTCGGCGAGGCTGTCGAACGCGCGCCAGGCACGCAGCAGCGTGTCCTGCACCACGTCCTCGGCCACCGCGCGATCGCGCGCCAGCCAGAAGGCGTAGCGGTACAGGTCCGGCCGCAGCGAACCACAGAGCGCGTCGAAACGCGCCCGGGCGTCGCCCACGGCCTGCGCAGTACTCATATGGATAGACCGGTCCCTGGCGCTGGATATTTCATGCGATCGATTGCCGGCCGGATCCTAGCAGGGCGGCGTGTGCGGGGCGCGCCGCCGCAATGCAACATGGCCGGACGAATTTATTTCGCGTCCCCCTGTAACAACCGCCCGCGCACCCCGGTCTATCCCTTCGACACCCCCTTGGGTCAAGCAGACGGAGCCGCCGCATGTCCCTTTCCCGGATCATCGCCACCACCGAGGCGCCGCTGGCGCGAGCCGCCGCCTGGCTGGTGTCGCCCGCGGCGCTCGCGGCGCGGCTGTACGTCGCCTGGGTCTTCCTGCACTCCGGCTGGCTGAAAGCCAGCGACTGGGAACAGACCGTCGCGCTGTTCCAGAGCGAGTACCGCGTGCCGCTGCTGTCCCCCACGCTCGCCGCCTACGCAGGCGCGGGTGGCGAACTGCTGTTTGGCGGCCTGGTCGCGCTCGGACTGTTCGGTCGCGCCGGGGCGCTGGGCCTGTTCCTTTTGAACGCGATGGCGGTCATCTCCTACCGGCACGTCCTGCTCGCCGACGGCTTCGAGGCGGCGCTCGCCCAGCACGTGCTGTGGGCCGTCCTGTTGGCCGCGCTGGTCGTGCACGGTCCCGGCCGACTGTCCGTGGACGGGCTTGCACAGCGGACCGGCGGCGGTGCAACCTCCGCCTCCGACCTCATGCGTTCCTGACGGCTGAACCCCCACTGCGGGCGATCCGCCGGCCGAGGGACCGGCGGCGGATGCCGCCGGCCCGCCCAGACAGGCGGGTCTTCCGACCGGTCCCGTTCGACACTCCATCCCCACCCCGAGGTATCGCGATATGAAGACCACGATGACCGGCGCCGCCGTTGCCACCGCCGCCGCCCTGCTGTTTGCCACCGTCGCTGCGCCCGTCGCGCAGGCCGAGGAAGCGAAGATCAAGTGCGAAGGCGTGAACTCCTGCAAGGGCACGTCGGCCTGTGCGACCGCGCACAACTCCTGCCAGGGCCAGAACAAGTGCAAGGGCGAGGGCTTCCTGCTGCTGTCCAAGCCCGCCTGCGACGCGGCGAAGGCCAAGCTCACCAAGTGACGAGTCGGGGACGCGGCAAGCGCCGCGTCCCCTCCCCAGGACCCCTCGATGCCCGTCGCTGCGCCCCACCCCTCGCTCGGCTTCGGACTCGGCCTGCGGCCGACGCACTACACCGAGATCCTCGACGGCCGACCGGCGGTCGACTGGTTCGAGGTCATCACCGAAAACTACCTGGTCGGCGGCGGTCGCCCGCTGCACTTCCTCGACGCGATCCGCGCCCGCTATCCAGTCGCCATGCACGGCGTGTCGCTGTCGATTGGCAGCACCGCGCCGCTCGACCGTGACTACCTGGCCGCGGTGAAGGCCCTCGCGGCACGCTGCGAGCCGGCCTGGATCTCCGATCATCTGTGCTGGACCGGCACCGGTGCTCACAACCTGCACGACCTGATGCCCCTGCCCTACACCGAGGAGGCGCTCGCGCACGTGGCGCCGCGCATCGAGGCGGTGCAGGAAGCGCTCGGCCGGACGCTGGTGCTCGAGAACGTCTCCAGCTATATCCGTTACGCCGCCTCGGCGATGACCGAGTGGGAGTTCCTGGGCGAACTGGTACGTCGCACCGGCTGCGAGCTGCTGCTCGATATCAATAACGTCTACGTCAGCAGTCGCAATCACGGCTTCGACCCCCGCGCCTTCATCGACGCCTTACCGGCGCACGCGGTGCGCCAGTTCCACCTGGCGGGTCACCTGGACCTTGGCAGCCACGTGATCGACACCCACGACGCGCCTGTCTGCGACGCCGTCTGGGACCTGTACGCCCACGCACTCGAGCGACTCGGCCCCGTCAGTACGCTGCTCGAGCGTGACGACCGCATTCCGCCGCTTGCGGAACTCGTGATCGAGCTCGAACAGGCGCGTCGCGTCGCGCACACGACGCTGCAGCGGGCGGCCGGATGAATCTCGCACGGCTACAGTCTCTCGCGCAGCACCACCTGCTCAGCGGCGGCGACATCCCGACCGAGCTTGCGCAGGCCATCGCGTCGCCCGCAGGCGAGCGCTGGTCGATCTACGTCGAGGCCTACCGGCTGCGACTGACCGACGCGCTGGCGACGCAGTATCCGGCGCTGGTCGTGCGCTGCGGTCGGGCAGCATTCACGGAACTTGCCGCGGCGTTCATCCGCGGGCACCCCTCGAACCATCGCTCGATCAGGGACTACGGCGCGGAGCTTGCCGACTTCGTGCGTGGCGACCACGCCACGGCCGAACAGCGGCTGCGGGGCGAACTGGCCCGCTTCGAGTGGCTGCTCGCCGCCGCCTTCGACGCCGCCGACATCGCGGCGACCCGCGTGGAAGATCTTGCGGCGATCGCCCCGCACGAGTGGCCGACGCTGTGCTTCGCCCCCGTGCCGAGCCTGCAGCGGTTCGACACGATCACCAATGCGGTCGCGGCGTGGCGCGAGATCCGGCGGGGACTGGAGATCGACCCCGTCGCAGGACCAGCGCTGGAGCCTGCGGCCAGCGTGATCGAACCCATCCCTTGGCTGATCTGGCGACCGCGCTGGGAGAGCGAGTTCCGCTCGTTGCCCACCGGCGAGGCCGCGGCGCTCGACCGGCTGCTCGCGGGCACGCCGTTCGCGACGTTGTGCGGCGAACTGGCCGACAGCCACGGCGAACAGGCGCCGCTGCAGGCCGCGGCCTGGCTCAAGGGCTGGCTCACCGAGGGCCTGTTGCTGCGGGTATGATCCGAAGTCATCCGAGCGCTTCCAGAGGCCTCCATAATGACGGCCCGCCCGCTGCCACTACTGCTCTGCCTGACCATGACACTGACACTGACACCCACTCTGTCCCCGAGCTCTGCTATTGCCGCTGCTACCTCACCCAGCCCGCTGCTGGCCACGTGGACAGGCCCGTACGGCGGCGTGCCACCGTTCGATTCGGCCCGGGTGGAGGACTTCAAGCCGGCGTTGATCGCCGGGATGCAGGCGGAACTGGCGGAGATCGACGCCATCGCGGCCAATCCGGGAGCGCCGACCTTCGACAACACCATCGCTGCGATGGAGCGCTCCGGTCGGGCGCTACGTCGCGCCTCGACGATCTTCCACGTCTACGCCTCCACGCTGAACAACGCTGCCGTGCAGGCAGTCGAGAGCGAAGTCGCCCCTCTGCTCGCCGCCCACTCGGACCGGATCGTTCAGAATGAGCGCCTCTACCGTCGCATCGACACCCTCTACGCGACGCGCGAGCACGCGGGGCTTTCGACCGAGCAGCAACGGCTGGTGTGGGTGCTGCACACCCAATTCGTGCGCGCAGGCGCGAGCCTGGACGCCACCGCGAAGACGCGCATGGCGGCGATCAACCAGGAACTGGCGGGGCTGTACACGCAGTTCTCGCAGGCGCTGCTTGCGGACGAGAACGAGCGCTGGCTGATCCTCAACGAGGAGCGCGACTTCGACGGCCTGCCGGCGTCCATGCGCACGGCCATGGCCGCCGCCGCGGCGTCACGCGCCATCATGGCGAAGGGCGCGGTGCTAAACACAAGATCTGCGGTCGAACCGTTCCTCGAATACTCCACGCGCCGCGACCTGCGCGAGAAGGTCTGGCGCACGTTCATCAGCCGTGGCGACAACGGCGATGCACATGACACCAATGCCACGATCACCCGCATCCTGCGCCTGCGTGCCGAACGCGCGAAGCTGCTCGGCTATCCGACGCATGCCCACTGGCGCCTCGAGGACTCCATGGCAAAGACGCCGGAGCGAGCCGTCGCGCTGATGGAAGCGGTCTGGCCCGCCGCCGTGGTGCGCGTACACGAGGAAGTCGCCGACATGCAGGCGGTGGCCGACCGTGAAGCCGCCGCTGCCGGATCGCCGAAGATCGTCATCGAGCCGTGGGACTACCGCTACTACGCCGAGAAGGTCCGGCACGAGAAATACGACCTCGACGCCAACGAAGTGAAGCCCTACCTGCAGCTGGAGAAACTGCGCGAGGGCATGTTCTGGGTCGCAGGCCAGCTGCTCGGGCTGCAGTTCGCACCGGTGCCGAAGGGTGCCGTGCCCGTGGCGCAGGCCGATATCCGTGTATTTCAGGTCAAGGACGCACAGGGCAAGCACGTGGGCCTGTGGTACCTCGATCCCTATGCACGCGCCGGCAAGCGGTCCGGCGCATGGATGAGCGAGTACCGCACGCAGGAGCGCTTCGATCAACCGGTCACCACCATCGTCTCCAACAATTCGAACTTCGTGCAGGGCGCCCCGGGCGAACCGATCCTGATCAGCTGGGAGGACGCGACGACGCTGTTTCATGAGTTCGGCCACGCCCTGCATGGCCTGAGCTCCAGCGTCAGTTATCCGACGCTCGCCGGTACGAACGTCGCGCGCGACTACGTCGAGTTCCCCTCGCAGCTCATGGAGCATTGGCTGTCGACGCCGGAAGTGCTGCAGCGCTTCGCCGTGCACTACCAGACCGGCAAGCCCATCCCGGCGGAGCTGGTTGCCAAGATCCACCGCAGCGAGACGTTCAACCAGGGCTTCAAGACGGTCGAGTACCTGGCCAGCGCGATCGTCGACATGAAGCTGCACCTGGCCGGCGATACGCCGATCGACCCGCGCAGATTCGAGCGCGACACGCTCGCGGCGCTGGGCATGCCGCGTGAGGTGGTCATGCGCCACCGCACGCCACAGTTCGGCCATGTGTTCTCCGGCGACGGCTACTCGGCCGGCTACTACAGCTACCTGTGGTCCGACACGCTGTCGGCCGACGCCTGGGAGGCGTTCAGCGGTGCCAGCGGCCCCTACGACCGGGACGTCGCCAAGCGCCTGCACGACGACGTCTTCGCGGTCGGCAACACCGTCGATCCCGCCGATGGCTACCGAGCGTTCCGCGGCCACGACCCGGGCATCGCCGCGCTGATGCGCCGTCGCGGCTTCCCGGATCCGGCCGGGACGCCCTAGAGGCCGCCATGCGCATTGGCATCGTCGGTGCCGGGATCAGCGGGCTGGCCACGGCGTTCTGGCTACAACGAGCGCGGCCGGACTGGCTGCTGACGGTGTGGGAGTCCGCGCCCAGCGCCGGCGGCACGCTGCATACCGAGATCGTCGACGGCTTCCACTTCGAGGCCGGCTGCAACGGCTTTCTCACCAACAAGCGCGCGACCCTCGAACTGGTCCGGGCAAGCGGCGCCGAGCACCTGCTGCTGGAGAGTTCCGCCAGTGCCCGCAAGCGGTTCCTGTACACGGGCGAACTGCACCGGCTGCCGGAGTCGCCGCCTGCGTTCCTGTCCTCGAAGCTGCTCTCGCCGCTTTCGAAACTGCGGGTCGCGGCCGAGCTGCTGATCCCCGCGCGACGCGACGGCGCCGACGAAACGCTGCAGGAATTCGGCTACCGGCGCCTCGGGCGGGCGTTCACCGACACCTTCCTCGACGCGATGACGGCGGGCATCTACGGCTCGACGCCTGCGAAGCTGTCGGTCGCCGCGGCGTTCCCGCTGGTGGTCGCGCTGGAGCGCGAGCACGGCGGCCTGTTCCGCGGCATGCTCGCCAAGCGTCGCTCGGGGGCCGGGCCCGGCGGCGTGCTGATGAGCTTCACCTCCGGCGTGTCGTCGTTCATCGAGCACCTGCACAGGACCGTGCACCCCGACTGGCGCCTCGGCACACCGGTCACCGCCATCGAGCGCGCCGGCGCGGGCTTTGTCGTTTGTGACGCGCACCAGCGAACCGAGGTCGAGCAGGTCATCGTCTGCGCACCGGCGCACGCCGCGACGCGGCTGCTCGCGCCACTGGACGCTTCGCTCGCCGCGCTGCTCGGGCGGATCGAGTACTCGCCGATCGCGGTGGTCGGCTTCGGCTACCGCGCGCTTGCGCACCCGCTGGACGGCTTCGGCGTGCTCAGCACCTCAGGCTCGAAGCTGCCGGTGCTCGGCGTGCTGTGGGACAGCAGCGTGTTCGCCGACCGCGCGCCCGCCGGCGGCAAGATCCTGCGCGTCATGATCGGCGGCCAGCGCAACCCGTCGGCCGTGCAGCTGGAGACCCCGGCACTGGTGGCGCTCGCACGCGAGGGCATCCGCCAGTCGATGGGCATCGACGCAGAGCCTGACGTGCAGTTCGTGCAGCGCTGGCAGCGCGGCATCCCGAACTACGGTCCGGGACACCTCGTGCGCGTCGCCGCGATCGATGCGGCGGTCGCGGCCATCCCGGGCCTGCACCTGAACAACAACGCCTACCACGGCGTCGCGATGAACGACTGCTGCCAGCAGAGTGCGACGCTCGCGCAGCAGATCGCCGCTACCGGCTAGAGCCGCGGCTCCAGCCATGTCGCGAGGTCTTCGAGGACGCGTGCGCGTTCGGGCTCGTTGAATACCTCGTGGTACAGGCCCTCGTAGCGGTGCACGGTCAGATCCGAAGTGCCGAACGCGCGCCACACGGGCTCTGCGTGGGCAATCGGGACCAGCCGATCGGCGGTGCCGTGCAGCACCAGGGTCGGCACGGTCAGCGCCGCTGCCCGCGCCGGGAACCCCTGCATCGTCTCCAGGAGTTCCACCGCCGTGCGTGCCGGGATCGAGCCCCGGTACACGAGCGGATCGCGCTCATAGTCGCGTACCACCGCAGGATCGCGGCTGATCGCCTCGGCCGGCAGGCGCAGCACGCCGATCGACGGCGCGACTCGCGACAGGAAGCGGGCCAGCGCGACCTGCAGCTCCGGCACCGCAGGATCGGCGCCCAGGGCGGGCGCCGACAGCATCAGCCCCTCGACCCGCACGGGTCGCGACAACAGTGTCTCCAGCGCCACCGCACCGCCCATGCTGTGGCCAAGCAGGAACAGCGGCAGCCCCGGATGCGCCGCGCGCGCAGCCTCGATGCGCGTGGCGACATCGCCGGCAAGCCAGCGAAAGCGACCGATCATGGCGCGTGCGCCGGGCGAGCGGCCATGACCGCGATGGTCCATCGCGAAGACGGCGAGCCCGCGGCCCGTCAGCCGCCGGACGAGCTCGCCGTAGCGGCCCGAGTGTTCGGCGAGCCCGTGCACGAGCACGACGAGGCCACGCACCGCGCCGTCGGGAGACCAGCTCCGCACAAAGATGTCGCCGCCGCCTTCACTGGCCTGCAGGCCGCTGAGGAGTCGCATCGCTTGCCTCGGGTTCGATCGGGCAGGCGCCATGCTGCGCCGCGAACGGCGGCGGCTCAAGACGCCGCGGCGATGACCTCGAGGAACGCCGCGCCGTAGCGCTCGATCTTCGCAGGGCCCAGCCCCGGCACTTGCTGCAGTAGCTGCGGGGAGCTCGGTTGCAGCCGGGCGAGCTCTCTGAGCGTGCGATCGTGGGCGACGACGTAGGCCGGTACCTGCTCGGCGCTCGCGAGCCGCAGCCGGCAGTCGCGCAGGCGGTCGAACAGCGCCTGTTCGACCGCATCGAGGGCCGCCTCGTCACGCGGCAGCGCGCGCGCACCGCGGCGCTGCTGCAGACCGCGCGCGGGGCGCAGTGCGGACGGTGGCAGCCAACGCGCGGCGCGCGTGCCGCGCATCACCGCCGCCCCGTCGGCCGTCAGGCGCACCACCGGATGCTCGTCGCCACTGAACTCGACCCAGCCCGCCGTCACGCAGCGCGACAGCGCGCGCTGCACCCAGTCGGCGGGGCGGTCGGCGAGCCGCCCGAACGTCGACACCTGCGTGAGCCCGAGCCGCTCGAGCCGCTCTTCGCGCTCGCCGCACAGCAGACGCACGACCTGCTTGAGCCCGAAGCGGCCGCCGATGCGCGCGACGCCGGACAGCAGGATCCGGGCAAGTTCGGTCGCATCACCCTCCGCCGGCGCCGCCTCCAGCAGGGTGCACACGTCGCAGCGGCCGCAGCCCGAGAGCGTCTCGGCCTCGTCGCCGAAGTAGCGCAGGATCGCGTCGTGGCGACAGCTGCCGCCCTCGGCCCAGCGGATCAGTTCGAGGAACAGGTTCCACTTGTGGGCGACGACCTCGGGCGACGGCGGCAGCTCCTCGTTGGAGCGCTCGAGCAGTCGCCGTCGCAGCGGCAGGTCCTGCTGCGACCAGCACATCAGTCCGATCGCATCCCCGCCGTCGCGCCCGGCGCGGCCGACCTCCTGATAGTAGGCCTCGACCGAACCCGGCGGGCCGAGATGGATCACCGCACGCACGTCGCCGCGGTCGATGCCCATGCCGAACGCGTTGGTCGCACAGACGATGTCGACGCGCCGCTCCATGAAGGCGGCCTGCGCGTCGGCGCGCGTGGTGGGATCCAGACCCGCGTGATAGGCGACCGCGCGACGTCCCTGGGCGGCGAGTCGCACGGCCTCCTCGTCGGCGAGTCGTCGCGTCGGCGTGTAGAGGATGGCGGCGCCGCCGTCGCCGAGCGCCTCGGCGAGCGCCGCGTCAGTCAGCGCCTGGCGCTCGCGTGCACCACTGACCTCGGCCGCCCGCAAGGCGAGGTTCGGGCGGGCGAAGCCGCGGATCAGCTGCGGCGTATCGACCGGCAGGCCGAGCCGCACGATGATCTCGTCGCGTACCACCGGCGTTGCGGTGGCGGTACAGGCAAACACATGCGCCGGGGCGAGGTCCTGGATCAGCGCGCCGATCTCGAGGTACTCGGGACGGAAATCGTGGCCCCACTCGCTGATGCAGTGCGCCTCGTCGATCGCGATCAGCGGGCAGGACAGAGCCCGCAGGCGGGCCCGAAAATCCGCAGACACAAGCCGCTCGGGCGCGACGTAGACGAGCTGGTACTCGCCGCGCGCCATCCGCTCGAGCCGCTCGCGCAGGACCTGCGGGTCGAGCGTGGAGGCAAGGTAGGTGGCGGCAACCCCGCGCGCCCGCAGGCCGTCGACCTGGTCCTGCATCAGCGCGATCAGCGGCGAGACGACCAGGGTCGTGCCGGGCAACAGCAGCGCCGGCAGCTGGTAGCACAGGCTCTTGCCGCCGCCGGTGGGCGCGACCAGCAGCACGCGACGCCGCTCGAGCAGCGTTTCGACGGCCTCGCGCTGGCCGGGCCGGAATTGGTCGTAGCCCAGCGCTGCCAGGGCCTTATCGAGGAAGGCGGAAGGAACGGTCAAGGTCGCGGCGAACTCGCTCTGGCGGGGGCGGCAGCGTGCCGGGTCGGTGCCTGCGGCGCAAGGGCGATAAATAGTCGATAGGGCGACAAATGCAGCACGACTCAACGGTACAGCAAGAGCGCCTCGCGCTCCTCGCGCCACGCCGCCTCGTCCTTCGCGGCAAGGGCCTGCAGATCCGCCGCCCGCGCAGTCGGATCGTCGACCCACTCGCGCAACAGCGGCGAGCCGTTGATCAGGTCGATCGCCAGGCGTCCGGCCTCGTACTCGTAGGCGAAGTCGCGCCACAGCGGGTAGTGCGGATGCAGCGTGCGCACCGCCTTGAGCAGCACCGCCACCAGCCGCCACGGCAGGAACGAGCCGTGCTCGTAGCCCGGGTCGTCGACGTGGACCTGCAGCCCGCCGCAGAGCTTGCCGACATGCTTGTGGAACGTCGGCTCGAACCAGCACGGCCGCAGTCGGCAGCCGGAGAGCCACTCCGGCGCGAGCCGGTGCATCGTCGCGAGCAGCGTCTGGCCATCGAGGTCCGGCGCGCCGAACAGCTCGAGCGGCCGCGTCGTGCCGCGGCCCTCGGACAGCGTCGTGCCCTCGAGCATCACGGTGCCTGCGTAGCAGCGTGCCATCGCAAGGCTGGCAGCGTTCGGACTCGGGTTGACCCAGCTGCGCTCGAGCACGGGCCAACCGTGGCCGGGCGCCGCCGCCGGATCCCAGCCCTGCATCGTGACGACGCGGTAGTCGAGGTCAAGCCCGAGCTCGCCTACGAACCAGTGGCCGGCTTCGCCGAGGGTGAGGCCGTAGCGCATCGGCAGGCGCCCGGCGCCGACGAAGCTTTCCCAGCCTGGGCGCAGCGCGAGTCCCTCCACGGGGCGGCCGGCGGGATTGGGGCGGTCCAGGACCCAGACGGACTTGCCACGGCGTGCCGCCGCCTCCAGCACGTACCGCAGTGTCGTCAGGAAAGTGTAGATCCGGCAGCCCAGGTCCTGCAGGTCGACCAGCAGCACATCGAAGGTGTCGAGCATCGCCTCGGTCGGTCGGCGCACCTCGCCGTACAGGCTGTACACCGGGATCCCGCGCAAGGGATCGAGGAAATCCCGCGACTCGACCATGTTGTCCTGCTTGTCGCCGCGCAGCCCGTGCTGCGGACCGAACGCCGCCGTCAGGTGCACCTCGCCCAGCGCTGCCAGCGCATCGAGGGAGTGCGCAAGCGTCGCCGTCACCGACGCCGGGTGCGCGAGCAGCGCGACCCGACGGCCCTGCAGGGCGACGCGCAGCGCGGGGTCTGCGACCAGCCGGTCGACACCGAACAGGATCATCGGCTGGTGACCGTCCGCGGCAGGCGCAGCATGAAGCCGCGCGCGTCGTGGAAGTCGGGGCGCTCGAGCGGGTGGTGCAGCGCGTAGTGGCTAAGCGCGCCATCGGTCAGCTCGATCACCGCCGTGAGCCCGACCTCGAGCGTCGTCGGCTCGCCGAGCGCGGCCCAGACCTGCCGATCCACGCGGGCATCCAACTCGAGGATGTCGCCCTGCCGCCGAACCTCGATGCTCGGCGCCGGCAGCGCGGGTGTTGCGCCGGGGGTGCGGTAGGCCGAGAAGGCGTACGCGGCCCACTCGCCGGACGGCGACAGGTTGAACTCCAGGTAGTCCGGCCCTCCCGCATGGCCGACGAACACCTCGCAGCACGTATGCCGCCACAGGCCGTCGATGCGGGCGGGCGGCGCCGGCACCGGGACGACGATGTCGGTCAGGGTGCCGGTCACGATAAAGCGCAGCTCGAGCGCGCCGTCGGCCGCCAGGCGCGCATGCGCCTCCAGCGTGAACGCGTGTGGCGGCAGCGGCGAGGCGGGATGACGGATCAGCCGCGAGGTCAGTGGGCGCATGCCGCAATGCTACCGCGTTCGCGCCCGACGCCGGTCAGCGCGCGCGCCGAAAGGTCAGGTTGTGGCGCAGCGCAACGGCCTGCGCTGCGACCGACAACCGGCGCACACCGTGGTAGCCGGCGCGCGCCACGCCACCCCACACCAGCACGTCGCCGTCCACGACCGGCACCCGGATCGGCG
>JANXQL010000006.1 GCA_025356815.1 Pseudomonadota bacterium | reverse complement strand
GACCTGCAGCGCGTCTACGAAGACGAGAAGATCCGCCTGTCGGTGCCGCTGCACTTCGTCGGCGAGGCGGGTTCGCCGGGCGTCAAGACCGAGGGCGGCATGATGTCGCACCTGAAGAACGAACTCGTGGTGGAGTGCCTGCCGAAGGACCTGCCCGAGTACCTGACGGTCGACGTGTCGGAGCTGCACCTGAACCAGGCGCTGAAGATCTCCGACATCAAGCTGCCGGAAGGCGTCTCGTCGGTCGAGCTCGATGGCGGCAAGGACCCGGTGGTCGTGTCGGTCCACGCGCTGCGTGCCGAGGAAGCCGAGGTGCCGAAGGCGGCCGAGGCCGTGGCGGCGCCTGCTGCTGCTGCTGCCGGTGCGGACAAGAAGCCGGAAGCCGCGAAGGCCGAACCGAAGAAGGGCGACGCGAAGAAGGCCGAGCCGAAGAAGGACGCCAAGAAGTAACGCGTCCGCCGTCGCGGGGCGTCGGGTCGCATCCCCCCACGGGAGCGACCCGAACGCCTCAGACGGCTGCGTGGCACTGTCATGGCGGGGCTGACTCTCAAGCTGGTGGTGGGGCTCGGCAACCCGGGCCCGGAGCACGCCGATACCCGGCACAACGCCGGGTTCCGGTGCGTGGATCGGCTGGCCGCGGTCGGCAAGGGCAGCCTGCGCCCGCACGCGCGCTACCACGGCGACGTGGGTCGCATCGTCCTCGGGGGCGAGGAGCTCTGGCTGCTCAAGCCCACGACCTACATGAACCGCAGCGGGCGATCGGTGCGGGCATTGACCGACTACCTCAGGATTTCGCCTGGCGAGACGCTGGTGGTCCATGACGACCTCGACCTGCCGGTGGGCGCGACGCGCCTGAAGCTCGGTGGCGGGGCGGGTGGCCACAACGGGCTGAAGGACATCATCACCCACCTCGGTGACGGATTCTGGCGGCTCAGGCTCGGCATCGGGCATCCGACCTCGCGTGGCGAGGTCATCGATTACGTACTGCAACGGGCGCCGGCGTCCGAGCAGGCACTCTTGGACGAGGCCGTCGAGGCCGGTACCGCGGCGATTCCGCGGCTGCTGGTCGACGGGGCCGAAAAAGTCATGAACGGCCTGCACCGGCGTACGCCGGCGGCCTAGGGAGACGCTGTGGCGATCAAGTGTGGCATCGTCGGCCTGCCCAACGTCGGCAAGTCGACCCTCTTCAACGCGCTGACGCGCGCCCAGATCCCGGCGGAGAACTACCCGTTCTGCACCATCGACCCGAACGTGGGCGTGGTGCCGCTGCCCGATCCCCGCCTGCAGGCGCTGGCCGCCATCGCCAACCCGGAGCGGATCCTGCCGACGACCGTCGAATTCGTCGATATCGCGGGCATCGTCAAGGGCGCCGCGGAGGGCGAAGGCCTGGGCAACAAGTTCCTCGCGCACATCCGCGAGGTCGACGCGATCACGCACGTGGTGCGCTGCTTCGAGGATGACGACGTCATCCATGTCGCCGGCGGCGTCAATCCGCTGGCCGACATCGAGACGATTAATACCGAGCTTGCGCTCGCGGACCTGGACACCGCGGAGAAGGGACTCGCCCGGGCCGAGAAGGCCGCCAGGGCGCAGGACAAGGAAGCCGTCAGGGCGCGCGACGTCATCAAGAAGGTGCGCGATGCCCTGAACCACGGCACGCCGGCCCGGGCCGTGCCGCTGGACGACCAGGAGCGCGTGATTGTCCGCGAATTGCAGCTGTTGACCATGAAGCCGGTGCTGTACGTCGCGAACGTCGACGAAGCCGGTTTCCATGACAACCCGCTGCTGGCGGCGGTCGAGGGGCTGGCGGCCCGCGAGGGCGCCCAGGTCGTGCCGGTCTGCGCCGCGATCGAGGCGGAGATCGCCCAGCTGGAGGATGCCGATCGAGCTGAGTTCCTGAAGGAACTTGGACTGGACGAGCCGGGTCTGAACCGGGTGATTCGCGCCGCCTACACGCTGCTGGGCCTGCAGACCTACTTTACGGTGGGTCCGAAGGAAGTCCGTGCCTGGACCGTCCGCAAGGCCGCCACCGCGCCGCAGGCGGCGGCGGTGATCCATACGGACTTTGAGCGCGGCTTCATCCGCGCCGAGGTCATCGGCTACGAGGATTACATCGCCTGCAAGGGCGAGTCCGGTGCCCGCGAGGCGGGCAAGATGCGCCTCGAGGGCAAGGAATACCTGGTCCGCGAGGGCGATGTGATGCACTTTCGGTTCAACGTCTGAGGTCGCCCGGCGCTATGCTCTGCGCCCCGCCCGCCCGCCCGCCCGTCACGATCGATGCGAGGAATGCCTGTGAAGAATGCACTTCTGGTCCGCGCCGCCGCGGTCCTTTGCGCCCTGGCCCTCGCCGGCTGTGGCGGCGGTGGCGGCGGCGCGACGACGGCGGTCGGCGTCGGCATCGGCGTCGCGCTGAGCGCACCCTCGGCGACCACGCTGGTCGCCGAGGGTGCGACCGCCGAGATCGACGCGACCGTGTCGAATGACCCGAGCGCCGCCGGCGTCAGCTGGGTGCTGTCGCCGGCGACGGGGGCAGGCTCCATCCAGAGCAGCGACAAGGGCAAGGTGATCTACCTGGCTCCGACCGGCGTCACCGGCGCCGTGTTCGCGACGCTGGTCGCGACCTCGATCGCCGATCCGACCAAGGCCTCGTCGGTGACACTGACGGTCAACGGCACGCCGACGATCGCGACACCGGTGCTGTTCCCGGCCAACCAGAACGTGGTCTACACGACCTACGTCACCGTCGCCGGTGGCACTGCGCCGTACACCTGGACCGTCAGCAGCGGCACGCTGCCGGTTGGACTTACGCTGAACGGCAGCACCAGCGCGTCGGTGGCGATCACCGGCACGCCGACTGCGCTCGGCAGTTCGACGTTCACGCTCAAGGTGGCCGATGGCACGGCCACGACGCCGCGCACCGCGACGGTGACGCTGACGCTGGTGGTGAACGCCCAGACCGCGTGCCTGCTGCAGGGCCGCTACGCCTACCTTGTGACCGGCTTCGCCAGCGGCAGGACCGTGGTGCGTGCCGGCAGCTTCAACGTCGCAGGCGACGGCAGCGTCACCGGCATCGAGGACTACAAGGATCCGACCACCGGCCACGCCGCCTCGGCGATCACCAGTGGCGTATGCAAGACGCTGACGCAGAACCGCGGGACGCTGCTGCTGACCAGCGCGAGCGGCAGCGCAACCTACGATTACGGTGCGGTGAGTTCGCTGCAGTCTGGACAGATGCAGGAGAACGATGGCACCGGCATCGTCGGCTCGGGCCAGTTCTTCCACCAGGATGCGAGCGCGTTCAGCGCCGGCGTGCTGGCCGGCGACTACGTGTTCGGCCTGGTCGGCGACGACGGCGCCTCCAGGCGCCTGGCGGTCGCCGGCCGCTTCACGCTCGGCGCGAACGGCGTGCTTGGCGGCGGGGTCGCCGACAACAACGCGGCGACGCCAGTGGCCGCCGGGGCGCTGAGCGCGACGCTCGTGGCGCCTGACGCGAACGGTCGCGGCAGCGGCACGCTCGTGCTCGGCTCGCAGTCGCTGCCGGTCGCCTACTACGTCATCGACACCGACAAGGCGTTCCTGGTCAGCGACGACACCGTCGCCACTACGCCGCGCGTCGCCGGCCAATGGCAGCGCCAGAGCGGTGGCGGCGCCCTCGATGGGAACGCGCTGGCCTCGCCTGCGATCCTGAGCCTGTGGGGCTCGTCGCTGGGCAACGGCGTGCCGCTGGCGACCCTGGCCGCGGGGCGCCTGTCGGGCGCCGTCCCCGCCGGCGCCGGTGGCGTGGTCGACGTGGTCCTCGACGTCAAGGACCGCTCCACGAAGCTGGTCAACTCGAGCTACACGGCGCAGTCGTACACGGTGGCCAGCAACGGTCGCGCGACACTGTCGACAGGCACGGGCGCCGCACTGCGCAGCTTCGTCGTGTATGTCGACGGCGCCGGTGGCGGCTTCGTGGTGGAGCCGACCAGCACGACCGGCAACTTCGGCATCCTCGAGCCGCAGGTCGGCGCGCCGTACACGACCTTCCCGACCGCCTACTACGTCGGCGGCACGCTCTACGCCGGCTCGACCTCGCCGATCACGCTCGCCCCGCAGCTGCTGTTCCAGAGCGGCTCGGTCGGCGGCAACCTGACCGGCAGCTATGCGATCGATCCGACCACAGGCCGGATCGTGATGGCGGTGACCCGCAACATCCTCGGCGGCACGGGCCTCGTCGCTTATGTCGTCTCCAGCCAAAAGCTGGTGATCCTCGGCGACGGCGTGAACGCGCTGAACAGCCAGTTGGCGTGGTTTCAGCACTTCTGATCCATTCCCGGGCCGCAAGCGCCTTGACGGCAGCGCTTGCGGTGCACAAAATCCCGGTCCCTCGAAAGGGCCGCCCGCGGGTGGCCTCACGTGGCTAGGTAGCTCAGCCGGTTAGAGCACGGGATTCATAACCCCGGGGTCGCGGGTTCGATTCCCGCCCTAGCCACCATCCTTCTCGGCCGATCGGCTAGCATTCCACCTCCCGGCCCGGAATGTTCCCGACCGGCATCCGCCAGCCGCTTGCGTCGCGAGGCTCCCGTGGCGATACGCCCCTGTACTGCGCTGCTCCCCGCCGCTGGCCGCGTGCCGCGGCGGCAGCCGTGAGCGCCGATTCGCCGGGACGGGCGAGCCCACCGCCGGTCGTGACGGTGGCCGTCGAGCGCTGGAGCGCGGGACGGACGGAGCGGGTCGACGACGAGGTCGCCGACGAGCGTCCGGTCGCCTTTCGCTACAAGGGCGTCTCGCATGTCGTGATGCTGGCGACGCCGGCGGATCTCGAGGACCTCGCGGTTGGCTTCACGCTCAGCGAAGCGATCGTCACCCAGCCCGCCGAGATCCGCTCGGTTGCCCTGAAGGTGCTCGAGGATGCGCTCGAGGTCGACCTCGATATCGCCCCGGAGCGCTTCTCGCTGCTATTGCAGCGGCATCGCAATCTGACCGGTCGCACCGGTTGCGGCATGTGCGGTGCCGAGACGCTCGCCGATGCGATCCGTCCGCCGCCGGCGCTCGCCAACGGCCTGCGCGTGTCCGCGGCGGGCCTGCATGCCGCGCTGGCGGCACTCAAGGCCGGCCAGACGCTCAATGCCCGTACCGGCAGCATCCACGCTGCGGCCTGGGTGGTCGAAGGTGCGGGCGTCGTGCTGGTGCGCGAGGACGTGGGCCGCCACAACGCGCTCGACAAGCTGATCGGCGCGCTGGTGCGCGCCGGTGCCGATCTGTCGGTGGGCTACGTGCTGATCACCAGCCGCGCCAGCTATGAGATCGTGCAGAAAGCCGCCACCGTCGGCATCGCCGCGATCGTGGCGGTGTCGGCCCCGACTGCGTTTGCGATCCGCGCCGCGACCGAGTTCGGCGTGACGCTGGTCGGCTTCGCGCGCCCTGACCGCCACGTCGTCTATGCCCACGGCGAGCGCCTCGTCCCCTGAGCCCTACACATGCCGACCCTATGGAGATACGCCCGATGACGTCCACCCCGGGAACTCAGGTGAACGACGATGTCCTTGCGCAGCTGTATCTCGAGGCGCGCACCTTCTCGCACTGGCTGCCGCGGCCGGTGGAGGCGTCACTGCTGGGCAAGCTGTACGAGCTGGTGAAGTGCGCGCCGACCTCGGCGAACTGCCAGCCGGGCCGGTTCTGGTTCGTCGCGAGTGCCGAGGGCAAGGCGCGCCTGAAGCCGGCGCTCGCGCCGGGCAACCTCGACAAGACGATGGCGGCGCCGGTGACGGTGATCGTCGGCTACGACACGCGCTTCCATGAACTGCTGCCCAGGACGTTCCCGCACGTGGACGCGCGCAGCTGGTTCGAGGGTAACGACGAGTTGATCGAGCAGACGGCGCGGCGCAACAGCTCGCTGCAGGGGGGCTACCTGATCGTCGCGGCACGCGCGCTCGGACTCGATTGCGGGCCGATGTCGGGCTTCGACGGCGCGCTGCTGGACCAGGCGTTCTTCCCGGACGGCCGTTACCGCAGCAACTTCCTATGCAACCTCGGCTACGGCGACCGCACCTCGCTGCACGCCCGCAGCCCCCGCCTCGCGTTCGACGAGGCCTGCCGCGTGGTTTGACGCTGCGCGGGCCGTCGGGCGCCGTCAGGCGCTGCTGCGAGCCCCGTTCGGGAAGCTCACCCAGACGCGCCGCTGGAAGTCGAACAGCTTGCAGTGGCGCACGGTGCGCCAGTACTGGCGCATCGACAGCTCGATGACCGGGATGTCCGGCACTAGGCGGGCGAGCTCCGCCTGCGCCGCCTTCAGGCGGTAGAGCGGGATGCGCGCATCGAGGTGATGGGCGGCGTGTTCCATGATGTTGTGCAGCAGCAGGTTCCACCACGGCCGGATCTTGTAGCGCACCGTGCCGTGCAGGATGCCCTGCGCCTTGAGCCAGCTGGACTTGTCGGCATACCAGACCACGTCCGGGTGCGTGTGGTGCAGGTAGACGACGAAGCCGACGGTCCAGTTCCAGACCAGAAACGGCACGACGAAGCCGAGCACGACCGCCCCTGCGGTCGCGGCGGCGCCGGCCGGTGAGAACACGATCAGGGCCGCAATCCACAGCGCGGCGAAGGCGGTCACCGACAGCGAATCCCAGTTGTACTCGGCGCGCTTGCCCGGCGTGTTGGCCTTGCCGGGGAAGTACAGCTTCTTCCACCAGATCTCCACCAGGTAGTAGGGCAGCGGGCCGAACGCACTGCGGTAGACGCGCTCGAGCAGCTTGCGCGTCGGCGAGAGCGTCTCCCACTCCGACGGGTCGAGCGGCTCCCAGACGAAATCACGGCCCTTGAGGTTGTTGAAGCCGTGGTGGACCACGTTGTGGCCGACGCGCCAGAGCGAGTACGGCGTCAGCGACGGCAGGAATGCGATGCGCCCCAGCGTCTTGTTCAGGCCATCGTGGTCGGTCAGGCTGCCGTGGCAGGCATCGTGGCCGATGATGAACAGCCGCACGATCGCGACGGTGGCGAGCACGCAGCCGAGCAGCTGCAGGCCGAGCGTGCCGCTGGCCGCGACCAGCCACTGGGCCAAGACGAACAAGGCGATGTCGGCGATCAGTAGCGCGAAGGCGAGCGCCGTCGAACGGCGGTAGTAGGCGGACAGCACCTCGCGCAGTCGCGGAATGCTGTAGGCCGCGCCTACGGCGGTCTGGGTGGGCTCGGCGGGCGTCGAGAGGGCTGCGGACATGCGGGAGGCTCGTGCTGCCATGGGGGGACTCGGCGAACAGCATTATACGCGGCGAAGGTCAGCCGCCCAGTGGGCATAATGGAGTCATTCCCGGGGTTTGCGAGGAGTTTACATGTACACGCTTTACTACATGCCGGGCGCGGCGAGCCTGGTGGTCCACTGGCTGCTGATCGAAGCCGGCGCCGCCCACGAACTGCGGCGGGTCGATGGCGAGGCAGGCGAGCAGAAGCAGCCGGCCTACCTCAGGCTGAACCCTAACGGGTTGATTCCAGTGCTAATTATTGATGGGGAACCGGTCTACGAGGCGGCCGCGCTGGCACTGCTGCTGGCCGAGCGTCACCCCGAGGCCGGGCTGTCGCCGGCGCCCGGCAGCGCTGCGCGGGCGAGCTACCTGCAGTGGATGCTGCATCTGGCCAACACGCTGCAGCCGGCGTTTCGCAACTGGTTCTATCCGGACGAGGCGGCCGGTGCCGACCAGCGCCAGGCCGTCCAGGACCGCGCGTGCCAGCGCATCGAGGCGGCCTGGGACAGGCTCGAGGCGCACCTGCAGGCCGGCGGCCCGTACCTGACCGGCGAGCAACTGACGGCCGTCGATTTCCACGCGGCGATGCTCGCGCGCTGGTCGCGCAACATGCCCCGGCCAGCGACCGAGTGGCCGGCGATCCGCCAACTGGTGCAGCTGCTCAAGGCGCGGCCCTCGTTCCAGACGTTGAACCAGCGCGAGGGGCTGACGGAGTGGCTCTGAGCGGCGTCGCCGCGGGTCTTGAGCTTGCGACCGCTCGCCTGCTGCTGCGCCCGCCGCGGCGGGAAGACTTCGACGACTGGGCGAGCTTCGCCGCCGATGCCGAGGCCACCCGTTTCCTCGGGGGTCCGCAGCCGCGCGCGGTCGCCTGGCGCGCGTTCGGCCTGATGGCCGGCTCCTGGGCCCTGTATGGCTTCGGCATGTTCTCGGTGCTGGAGCGGGCGACGGGGCGCTGGATCGGACGCGTCGGCCCCTGGCGGCCGGACGGCTGGCCCGGCAACGAGATCGGCTGGGGCCTGCTTCCCGAGGTGGCGGGGCGCGGCTACGCGACGGAGGCCGCCAGCGCGACGATCGACTGGGCGCTGGCGGCGCTCGGCTGGGACGATTTCATCCACTGCATCGCCGCCGACAATCATCGTTCGGTCGCGCTCGCCGAGCGGCTCGGCTCCCGCTGGCAGCGACGCGCGCGGATGCCGGCACCGATCGGCACCGAGATCGAGGTGTATGGACAGAGCGCGGCACAATGGCGCGCGCGGGCGGCTCAGGTGGGCGGCTTGCCGAGGTAGATCCGCAAGACCAGACGCTGCACGAAACGACCGTACGGCGGACGGAACAGGCCGACCGGAAAGAAGCGGTGGCGACGGAACACGGCCTTGGCGTGCGACAACTCGCGAAAGCCCTCCTCGCCGTGGTACGAGCCCATGCCCGAGGAGCCCGATCCGCCGAATGGCAGGTCGTGGTTGAACACGTGCCAGCCCCAGTCGCCGACGGTGACGCCGCCGGAATGCGTGCCGCGCAGCAGATGCGCGAGCGCGTCGCCTGCGAAGCCGAACGGATACAGCGCGAGCGGCCGGGGGCCGGCCGCCACGTAAGCGATGGCGTCTTCGAGGCTGTCGTAGCCGATCACCGGCAGGATTGGCCCGAACAGTTCCTCGCGTGCGATGCGCATCTGCGGCGTGACGGACGTGATCACGTGCAGTGGCAGCCGCCGGTCGGTGCCGATCTGGCCCGTCACCTGCACCTCGGCGCCGTGCGCGCGCGCGTCCTCGATCAGCGCGAGCTGGCGTGCGTGCTGGCGGTCGTTGACGATGCCGGTGTAGTCCGCGTTGCCGGTCGTGGTCGGTACCTGCGCGCGGAACGCGTCGACCACGGCGGATGCGAACTCGGCGACGCGTGCCTTCGGCACCAGTGCGTAGTCCGGCGAGACGCAGATCTGGCCGCAGTTGAACGCCTTGCCGTGCGCGATCGCGACCGCCGCGGCCGCGAGGTTCGCATCGGGCGCGAGGATCGCCGGCGACTTGCCGCCGAGCTCGAGCGTCAGCGGCGTGAGGTTGTCGGCGGCGGCGTGCATCACGGCCGGCGCGATCGCAGGGGAGCCGGTGAAGACCAGGTGGTCGAAGGGCAGGGCGGCGAACGCCTGACCGGTGGCGACCGCGCCGCCGATCACGGCGACCTCGTCCTCGTCGAAGCACTCGGCCAGCATCGTACGCACCGCGGCGCAGGTACGCGGCGTCGATTCGGACATCTTGATCATCGCGCGATTGCCGGCGGCCAACGCCGTCACCAGCGGGCCGAGCGCAAGATAGACCGGGAAGTTCCACGGCGCGATGATGCCGACGACGCCCTTGGGCTGGTACATCACCCAGGCGCTGTTGGTCGCGAACAAAAGTTCGGTGCGCCGCCGGCGCGAGCGCATCCAGCGGCCGAGGTGGCCGAGTGCGTGGTTGATCTCCAGGACCGGGCCGAGCAGGTCGGCCATCTTTGACTCGAACGCCGAGCGACCGCCGAAGTCGGCGTCCATCGCGGCGGCGAGCGGGTCCTGGTGGCGACGCAACGCCGCGCGCAGGGTCTGCAGGCGCCGGCGGCGCGAGGCGGCGTGCGGGTAGGGCTCGGCCGCGAATGCGGCGCGCTGGCGGGCATGGATCGCCCCGAGCCGCGCGATCTCCTCCTCGTCGCCAGCCGCCGGGCTCACAGCGTCGCCGCCGGCGCGCCCTTGCCGCGGCGGAAGATCGCGTACAGCGCGAGCGCGATCGCGATGGAGACCATGCTGGCCCAGAACTCGTCGACATGCGACGGCGTGATCGCCATCGCGACCAGCACGGCGAGCATGCCGGCGAGCGCGACGTAGCTGAGCCAGGGGAACAGCCACATCGGCAGCACCGGCGGCGGCAGGCCGGCCGCCTCGCGGCGGCGGCGGACAACGACCTGCGATACGACGATCGCCGCGTAGATCACCACGATCAGCGCACCGGAGGCGTTGGTCAGGAACGCGTAGACCACCTTCGGCAGCATGTAGTTGGCGATCAGGCCGGCGAAGCCGGCGACGCTTGCGAGCAGCACCGAGCGGGCGGGCACGTGCTGGCGGGTGGTCTTGACGAGCGCGTGCGGGGCATCACCCTTCTCGGCCAGCACGAACAGCACGCGCGAGGCGACGTAGAAGGACGAGTTCAGGCAGGACAGCACGGCGGTCAGGATGATGAAGTCCATGATGTTTGAGGCGCCACTGATGTGCAGCGTCTCGAGGGCCATGGTGAACGGCGAGTGCCCGGGCTGGACCTCGGTCCACGCAAGCAGGCTGCAGATCACGAAGATGGAGCCTACGTAGAAGATCAGGATGCGGCTGATGATCGTGGAGGTCATCTTGGCGACCTGCTTGGCCGGCTCCTCGGACTCGGCGGCGGCGATCGTGACGACCTCGGCCCCCATCATCGAGAAGATCACGGTCGTGACTGCCGCCAGCACCGCGAACCAGCCCTTCGGCGCGAAGCCGCCGTGCGCGTACAGGTTCGCGACGGTCGACCCGGTTGCGGAGTGGAAGCCGAAGGCGTGGGCGCCGCCGATCAGGATGAACGAGACGATCGCGGCCACCTTGATCGAGGCGAACCAGAATTCGAACTCCCCGTAGGTGCGCGCCGGCATCAGGTTGACGGCGGTCATCACCGCCATCAGTCCGAGGCCAGTGGCCAGCGGGTTCAGCATGGCGTAGTGATCGTGGATGATGTTGGCCCCGGCGATGGCCTCGACCGGGATCACGATGATCCAGAAGTACCAGTACAGCCAGCCGACCGAGAAGCCGGCCCAGTTGCCAAGCCCCGCACGCGCAAACTCGGTGAACGAGCGCACCTGCGGCATCTCCACCGCCATCTCGCCCAGCGCCCGCATGATCAGCAGCACCAGCGTGCCGGTCAGCGCGTAGCTGACCAGGATCGCAGGGCCCGCCGCGGCGATCGCGACGCTGCTGCCGACGAACAGGCCCGCGCCGATGATGCCACCGATCGTGATCATCGTGACATGTCGCGGCTTGAGCGACCTGCTGAGCGAGTGGTCGTCGGCGGGGGCGGTGGGGGAGGTCTGGGTCATGGACTGAAGCTCCGGCAGCGGATGGCGCGGTCCCGAGGTTACACAATGCGGCGCCCGCCGGCAGCCGGTTCTGAAGTATTGTGGAATGGCGCGTCGGCCCGGCCGGCAGGGCCGCGCTGCAGCGCGACCGACGGACTGCCCAGACGCGTGGAGGCGAACCGTGAGCACGACCCTGGATCCGGTCTTCGAGGACGTGGCGTCCGCCGCCCGGCGCATCGAGCCGTATGTGCGGCGCACGCCGGTGCTGTCGTCGCCGGAACTGTCGCGGCTGCTCGGCGCCAGCGTCGACTTCAAGTGCGAGAACCTGCAGGCGGTCGGCGCCTTCAAGGCGCGCGGCGCGTGCAACGCGGTCCTCATGCTCGACGACCTGCACGCCTCGCGCGGTGTTGCGACGCACTCGTCCGGTAACCACGCCGCGGCGCTCTCGCGGGCGGCCCGGCTGCGGGGAATCCCGGCCTACATCGTGATGCCGCGCGACGCCCCCCGGATCAAACGCCTCGCCGTCGAGGACTTCGGCGGCCGCGTGCAGGAATGTGAGCCGACGCTCGCCGCCCGGGAGGCCGCTGCCGCGGCACTGGTGGCCGCGACCGGCGCGACGCTCGTGCACCCCTACGACGATCCGCAGGTGATTGCCGGGCAGGGCACGGTGCTCGTGGAAATGTCCTCGCAACTGGCGCCGCCGGATGTCGTGCTGGTGCCGGTGGGCGGCGGCGGCCTGTTGGCCGGGACCGCCCTCGCCAGTCGGCGCCTGTGGCCCCGGACACGGGTGATCGGGGTGGAACCGGCTGGCGCGGACGATGCGGCCCGCTCGTTCCACGGCGGCGACCTGCAGCCGGCGGGGGCGCCACAGACGATCGCCGACGGCCTGCGGGGGGCGCTGTCGGCGCGCACGCTGCGTCTGGCGCGGGCCCACGTCGACGACATCGTGACAGTCGGCGAGGAGTCGATCGTCGCCGCAATGCGCCTGCTGTTCGAGGTGCTCAAGGTGGTCGTCGAGCCGTCCGGGGCGGTGCCGGTCGCGGCGCTGCTCGAGGGCCGGATCGGACCGGGCCGGGTGGCGGTGGTGCTGTCCGGCGGCAATGTCGACCTGGATGCGCTGCCCTGGGTCGTGACCAGGCGGGAGGCTTAGGTAGTCGGCGCAGTCGGTTAGGGACAAGCGGGCATCCCCGCTTCGGTGCCGGCGGCGTACGCTAGTCGCAGCAAGCCAGACGGAGGGCGCCCCATGTTCCAGTCCAAGCACATCCTCGTCGCGCTGGCCGACACCGCGACCCGCTCGGCGCCTGCCATCGCCCGCGCCGCCGAGATCGCGGCAAAGACCGGTGCGCGGGTCACGCTGTTCCACAGCCTGTACAGCCCGTACCTTGCCGGCGAGCAGTTCTACAGCCCGGTTGAGTTGGAACGTGACATCGAGGCGGCCGTCAATACCCGCAAGCAGGCGCTCGAGCGGCTCGCCAAGCCACTGCGCGAGTCGGGCCTTACCGTGCACGTGCGCTGTCGCTGGGACTACCCGGTGCACGACAGCATCGTGCGTGAGGCCGTCCGCGAGAAGGTCGACCTGGTCATCATCGGCAGCCATCGGCACGGCATGGCCGCGCGGCTGATCCTGACCAACACCGACTGGCAGGTAGTTCGGCTGTGTCCGTGCCCGGTGCTGCTGGTGAAGACGACCCGTCGCTACGAACGGCCGCGCGTCCTTGCGTCGATCGACCCGCTGCACGCGCACGCGAAGCCCGCCGCGCTCGATGTGCGGCTGCTGGCAGCGGGCTCGGACCTTGCCACCGCCTTCGGCGGCAAGTTGCATGCCGCGCACTTCTATACGCTCGGCACGCCGCTGTCGACCGGCTTCATGATCGAGCCGTTGCCGCTGCCGGTGGAAATCGCCGAGCAGCACGCGGCGGATGTCGGCAAGGCCTTCGACGCGCTGGTCGAGCCCTACGGGCTGACGGCCCGTCGCAAGCACGTGCGCAATGGCCTGCCTGTCGACGAGTTGCCCGCGCTCGCCGACGAGGTCGACGCACACGTGGTGGTGATGGGCGCCGTGTCGCGCACGGGGCTGAAGCGGCTGTTCATCGGGCATACGGCCGAACGCGTGCTCGACCGCCTCAAGAGCGACGTGCTGATCATCAAGCCGGAGGGCTTCAAGACGCCGGTGCCGCGGCGCGCGGCCAATCGACCGGTCGTTCTGCCGCCCCTGTAGCGCGGGGCGGCGCGCGGCGACGCCGCGTCCGGTTCAGTGCCTGGCCGGCGCGGTGCCCGGGAGGGCGTCCAGATCCTCGTCTTCGTCGAGTTCCTCATCCAGCGACGTCGCGACCTCGTCGAGCGGATCACGCCATTCGCGTTCGCCGCCGTCGCCGGAGAGCGTGTACTCGCGCTCGCCCGCCTCCGGCTCGTCGGTAGGACCCATGGGATCCTCGGGCGCGGCCGCAGGTTCGATCGACAGCGCGAACCACGCTTCAAGGTCCATTTCATCGACGTCGCCGTCGCAGTCCTGGATCTCCACCGCGTCCTGCGCCTCGTCCACCGCGACGACCTGGAACAGCAGTCCCTTGTCGCGGTGCGCGTACCACTGGCCGACTTCGGGGATCAATCGAGTGGTCATGACCGCCACCCCTCGTGAGTGTCTGTTGTGTGCGTTCCCATGCTACGTCCGTACCGCCGTCGCAGGGAGGTGGGAAGTGCGGATGATGGGCCGCCGCGCGCCCCGTCGCGGTGCGCTGCAGCACCCATTGCACAGCGTCGGTGCGTGCCGCTGAGGCTCCCGCTTCCAGGATCAGCCACTTACGCATGATCCCCGCCCGCTGGAGGGTCGGCACGATCCCTGCAATGTCCCCGATGGGATCAAGAACCATCAACCCCAGGGGACAACGCCAATGACCGTGATTCGAACGACTGCCTGTATGGGTGCCCTCGCGCTCTTTGCCGCGACGTCGGCGTTCGCCGAGGACGCTCCCGCGAAGCCCGCCGCGCCGACCCTCGGCGCCGTGCTCGAATCCACCGGGCTCACGCTCAGCGGCTACCTCGACGCGTCCTACAGCCACCTGTCCGGCGAGGGCATCTTCGTCAGCGGCGCGGCGAACCGCGTCTTCGATACCCAGAAGAGCGGCTTCGCGGTGCAGCAGGCGGCGATCAACATCGGCTACCAGCCGAAGGCAGGCTTCGGCGCCTTCGTGAACCTGACGGCCGGCAACGATGCGGATGTGATCGCGCCCTACGATTCGTACGGCAAGTCGTCGAAGTTCGACGTCACGCAGGCCTACGTGCAGTACGTTGGCAGCAACTACACCGTCATCGCCGGTAAGTTCGTGACCCTCGCCGGTGCCGAGGTGATCGCATCGCCGTCGAACCCGAACTTCTCACGCTCCATCCTGTTCGGCTATGCGATCCCGTTCACGCACACGGGCGTGCGTGCGACCTTCGCAGCCTCCGACACCGTCAACCTGATCCTCGGCGTGAACAATGGCTGGGATGCACTGAAGGACACCAATACCGCCAAGACCGTCGAGGTCGGGGCGACCTTCGCACCGGTGAAGACCTTCTCGGTCCTTGCGACTGGTTACTTCGGCAAGGAGCGGATCGGCGGCCTCGTGGGCTCGGGTCCCGAAGGCCAGCGCACCCTGCTCGACATCGTCGCGACATGGAACGCCACCGACGCGCTGACCGTGATCCTCAACTACGACTACGGCAAGCAGTCGGACGTCACCGATGGCGAGTCGACCCCGTTCGATGCCAAGTGGAGCGGGCTCGCCGGCTATCTCAACTACACCGTCAGCGACAACTGGAAGCTGTCGCTGCGGGCCGAGTATCTCGACGACAAGGACGGCTACCGCACCGGCGTCGTGCAGAAGTGGAGGGAGGTGACCGGCACCGTGGCCTACCTGCCGAGCAAGGCGGTCGAGTTGCGCCTCGAGTTGCGCGCGGACTCGTCGGATGTGCAGGCATTCGTGAAGAGCTTCGCGATGGAGGAGATCTCCAAGAGCGAGCAGTCGGTCGGCGTCCAGGCGCTGTACAAGTTCTAGTCCCGGGCGTGGACCCGGCCATGGTGAAGTCATGGTCGGGTCCACTCACCCGCTTCGTTCAGGATAATTGACACTTTCGGTGCCGCAGGGCCATATTCGGCGTCTGATGTCTATTATTATTCACGCGCTGGTCAGCTGACGATGCGACCCGGCCTGGATGTCGGCACTCACCTGCGCGCGATCCGCCAGCTGCATGGCCTGTCGCAGCGCGAGCTTGCCAAGCGCGCGGGCGTCACCAACGGCATGATTTCGCTGATCGAGCAGAACCGGGTGAGCCCCTCGGTCAGCTCGCTCAAGAAGGTGCTCGACGGGATCCCGATGTCGCTGGCCGAGTTCTTCACGATGGACATCGCGTTGCCGCCGCAGGTCTTCTACGGCGCCGACGAGCTGACGCCGATCGGCGCGGCGCCCGTGGAACTGTTCCTGGTCGCGGCGCGGCGTCCGCAGCGCGCGATGTCGATTCTGCGCGAGCGCTACGCGGCCGGCGCCGACACCGGTCCGGAGATGCTCTCCCACCCCGGTGAGGAGGGCGGGATCATCGTCCGCGGGCGCATCGAAGTCACGGTCGGCAGCGCGACGCGAATCCTCGGCCCGGGCGATGCGTACTACTTCTCGACCGCCGTGCCGCACCGCTTCCGCAATCCCGACGTCGACGACTGTGAGATCATCAGCGCCAGCACGCCGCCGACGTTCTGAAACTCCGGCGGCCCGTCGCCCGGCGGCCGGCCAGCCGGTCGCGGTGATTCGCCACCCCCCTCGAGGACCTACACGACCATGACGTGCGTCGCGCCGGCCGCCGTTCGGACGCCGCCTGCTGCGGCGAGCTGCGCATGACGGGCGTCGCAGCCGCCGGCGTCGATCGCGACTTCGTCTGCGTCGACCTGGAGACGACTGGCGGCAATGCCAGCCGCAACAGGATCATCGAGATCGGCGTCGTCCAGGTCGATCGCGACGGCACCAGCCGCGAATGGTCGACCCTGGTCAATCCGGGCGTGCGTATCCCATCGCCGATCGAGGCGTTCACCGGCATCAGCAACGAGATGGTCGCCGCCGCCCCGACGTTCGAGGACGTCCGACGCGAGTTGCTCGAGCGGCTCGGCGGCCGGGTGTTCGTCGCCCACAATGCGCGCTTCGACTACGGTTTCATCCGCGCCGAGCTTGGCCGCCTCGATCTGAGCTATACCGCGCGCGTGCTGTGCACGGTCAAGCTGTCGCGTCGGCTGTTCCCGGAGCAGCGCCGCCACAACCTCGATACAGTGATGGAGCGCCACGGCTTGTCATGCAGCGCCCGCCACCGCGCACTCGGCGATGCGCAGGTGCTCAGGGATCTGCTGCGCGTGCTCGAGCGCGACGTCGGCGTCGTGCGGCTCGGGCAGGCGATCGACGCGCTGCTGCTGGAGACGCCGCTGCCACCGGAGCTGCCCGCCGGGCTTGCCGACGAACTGCCGGAGCTGTCCGGGGTCTATCGCTTCTACGGTGAAGACGCGGCGCTTCTGTACGTCGGCAAGAGCCGGAACATCCGCAAGCGCGTGCTGGAGCACTTCGCCGCCGCGCACCGCTCGGCTGCCGAACAGCGGCTCGCGCAACTGGTGCGACGGGTCGACTGGACCGAAACCGCCGGCGAGCTCGGAGCGCTGCTGATCGAGGCGCGCGCCGTGAAGACCGACCGCCCGCTCCACAACCGTCGGCTGCGCGGCACCGATGCCCAGTGGACGCTGCGCCTGGCGCCGTGCGAGGGCGCGCCGTCGCGGCTCGAGATCATCGAGCTGGATGCGCTCGATGCCGAGGCCAGAGCCGAAGTCTATGGCCTGTACCGCGACCGGCGTGCGGCGGCTCGCGCGGTCGAGGAGATCGTGCGCGCCCACCAGTTGTGCGCCCGCTCGCTCGGCGTCGAGCGCGGCGCCGGGGCGCAGGCCGACACCGGCTCCTGCTTCGCCTACCAGCTCAAGCGCTGCCGTGGGGCCTGCGTCGGCCGCGAGCCGCCGGCGCTGCACGACACGAGGGTGCGCCTCGCGCTCGCTGCGCTCAGGCTCAAGCCCTGGCCCTACGCCGGCCGCATCCTCGTCGTCGAGCGCGACTGGCGCGGCCAGGAGGATCTGCACGTACTGGAGGGCTGGCGCTACCTGGGGACCGTGCAGGAGCCGGAGCACGCGCATCGGCTCGATGCCGACGCCGTGCCGTTCGATCCCGACGTTTACCGTATCCTGAAGAAATTCCTGTCAACGCCGGACGCGGCGTGCATCGTCGAGCTCAAGCCATGAACGAATACCTTGTCACCGCGCCCACCGGCGCCGCCGACCTGCTCGCCGCGGAGCTCGTGGCGCAGAGTGCACAGAACACCCGCGACCGCCCCTGGGGCGTGACGTGCAGCGGCCCGCTCGAGGTCGCCTACCGGACCTGCCTGTGGTCACGCGTCGCCAGCCGGGTGCTGCTGCGCCTGCATGCGGCGCCAGCGGCGACGCCGGAGGCGCTGTACGCGGCGACCCGTGAGATCGACTGGTCGGCGCATCTGGCCGTGGGTGCGACGCTCGCCGTCGACTTCGACTCGACCCGCTCTGCGATCACCCACACGCGCTTCGGCGCGCTGAAGGTCAAGGACGCGATCGTCGACCAGTTGCGCGAGCTGCGCGAGGTGCGACCGGATGTCGATACCGTCCGCCCGGACGTGCGCGTCAGCGTACGCGTCGTCGGTGACGAGGCGGTGTTCGCACTCGACCTCGCCGGCGAGAGCCTGCATCGCCGCGGCTGGCGGGCGGAGGGTGTGCCGGCGCCAATGAAGGAGAACCTCGCCGCGACGCTGCTGCTGCGCTGCGGCTGGCCCGAGATCGCCGCCGCCGGGGGCGCCTTCGTCGATCCCATGTGCGGCTCCGGCACGCTGCCGATCGAGGCGGCGCTGATCGCCACCGACGCCGCGCCCGGTCTGCTGCGCGACTATTACGGGTTCCTCGGCTGGGCCGGTCACGACGGGCCGTTGTGGCAGCGCCTGCTCGAGGAGGCGCGCCAGCGGCGCGCCGCCGCCACGTTCCCGTCCGGACGGATCTTCGGCAGCGACCAGGATGCACGGGCGGTCGCCGCGGCGCGGGCGGCAACCGAACTTGCCGGCGTTGCCGGCATCGTCAGCATCGAGCGCCTGCCGGTCGGCGCGCTCAGGCGGCCGACCGAGCGCGGGCTGCTGCTGGTCAATCCGCCGTACGGCGAACGGCTCGGCGAAGTGGAGACGTTGCGGCCGCTGTATGCCGAGCTCGGCGCGGTGATGCGCGAGCGTTTCGACGGCTGGCAGGCGGGCGTGCTGACCGGCAACCTTGGCCTGGGTCGCGAGCTGAAGCTCGAGGCCCGCCGCCGTCACAAGCTGTACAACGGCCCGATCGAGGTGCAGCTGCTGCGCTTCGATATCGCCGCCGAGCACCACACGCGGGAGTCGCGGCCCGGGCGCCTGCCGCCGGTGGACCCCGCGCGACGCGAGAATCCGGGCGCGCAGATGTTCGCCAACCGGCTGCGCAAGAATCTCGACGCGCTCGGCAAGTGGGCGCGGCGCGAGCAGGTCAACTGCTGGCGGGCGTACGACGCCGACATGCCCGAGTACTCGTTCGCGATCGACATCTACGGCGACGGCGAGCAGGCGCGCTACGCGTTCGTGCAGGAATACGCAGCCCCCCCGACGGTCGCCGAGGAAAAGGTCCGGGCGCGTCGTGCGGACGCCGTATCGGTGCTGCCGCAGGTGCTGGGCCTCGACCAGGACCACATTTGGTTCCGTACGCGGCGAAAGCGCAAGGGGCTCGACCAGTACACCAAGCTCGCCTCCGAGCAGGAGTTCCACCAGGTCGTGGAGGGCGGACTGCGGTTCCTGGTGAACTTCGACGACTATCAGGACACGGGCATCTTTCTAGATCATCGAATCACCCGCGGTCGGCTGCGTGAGCTGGCCGGCGGCAAGCGGTTCCTGAACCTGTTCAGCTACACCGGCACCGCGAGCGTGTACGCCGCAGCCGGCGGCGCGGCGTCCACGACCAGCGTCGACATGTCCCGTACCTACCTCGACTGGACACGGCGCAACCTCGAGATCAACGGCTTCGACGGCCGCGAGCACGTGCTCGTCCAGGCCGACGCGCTCGAGTGGCTGCGCAGCGCGCCGGCGGCGGGCTGGGATCTGATCTTCCTGGACCCGCCGACGTTCTCCAATTCGAAGCGCATGGAAGGCACGCTGGACGTGCAGCGCGACCACGTGGGGCTGCTGCAGCAGACCGCCCGCCTGCTGACGCCAGGTGGCCTGCTGGTGTTCTCGACCAACTACACGCGCTTCGATCTGGATGCCGCGGCGCTGCCGGGCCTGGTGATCGAGGACATTTCCCGCGCGACGATCCCGAAGGACTTCGAGCGCCACGCGAAGATCCACCGCTGCTACCTGATCCGCGCGGCGCCGTGACGGCCGTCGGACGCCCCGAAAGGCCGCGCGCTGTCAAGAGCGCCGTTTAAGATCTTGCTAGCCAGGCGGCGCCACACCGGGGGGTGGGGGTGGGTCCGGAAAGCCCCCGGCCGCCTGATGGTGCAGCGCAAAATTGCTTAAAAAGCGCCACTAAGGGGCGCCTTTCGTTGCCTCGGCAGGCGACGAAGCCCCCTCCGGTGTGCTTAAATCAAGGCCGTTCCGCTGTCCCACAACTCGGGCAGCTGTTCAAAATAATTAACATGCGCGCGCGCAAACCCGTCATAGGCGTCCCCGCCGACCGCCGACTGCTAGGCAGTCACTGGTTCCATTGCGTCGGCGAGAAGTACCTCGCCGCGATCGTCGACGCCGCCGACGCCGTCCCGCTCGTGGTGCCCGCCTTCGGCGAGCGCATGGAACTGGAGGTGCTGCTGGAGCGCTGCGACGGCGTGCTCTTGACCGGCAGTCCCTCCAACGTCGAACCGCACCACTACGATGGGCCGGCGAGCGCGCCGGGCACGTGGCACGACCCAGAGCGCGATGCGACCACGCTGCCCCTGATCCCGCGGGCGGTCGCGGCGGGGCTGCCGCTGCTGGCGATCTGTCGCGGCTTCCAGGAATTGAACGTCGCCTACGGTGGCAGCCTGCACCAGCGGCTGCATGAGATCCCGGGCTTCCTGACGCACAAGGAAGACGAGACGATGCCGTTGGAGCAGCAATACGCCGAGTCGCACGAGGTGCTGCTTGCGCCGGGCGGCGCCTTCGAGCGGATTGCCGGCCGCGACCGCATCCGTGTCAATTCGTTGCACTCGCAGGGCATCGACCGCCTCGGCGAGGGACTCGTGGCCGAGGGTCGGGCGCCGGACGGTGTCATCGAGGCGGTGAGCGTCGCGAACGCCCCGGGGTTTGCGCTCGCGGCGCAGTGGCACCCCGAGTGGCAGGTGATGAAAAATGAATTTTCCAAGGCTCTGTTCGCTGCGTTCGGTGACGCGGCGCGGGCCCACGCACGCGGCGCGGCCGCGGCGAACGCTGGCAGGTGACCTATGACGACGAGCCCCGTTAGGCAGTTTCTGAAGGACCATGGCATCCAGGAAGTCGAGGCGATCATCCCGGACCTCGCGGGCGTGGCTCGCGGCAAGGTGGTCCCCGCCGAGAAATACATCGAGGAAGAGGGCATGCGGCTGCCCGAGTCGATCTTCCTGCAGACCGTCACCGGCGAGTACCCGGACGACGACAGCGCGATCAGCCCATCCGAGATCGACATCGTCCTGAAGGCTGATCCGACCACCATTCGCGTCGTGCCGTGGGCGGCCGAGCCCACCGCGCAGGTGATTCACGACTGCTACTACGGCGACGGCCGGCCGGTGCCGATGGCGCCGCGCTATGTCCTGCGCCGCGTCCTCGACCTGTACGCGGGCCATGGCTGGGACCCGGTGATCGCGCCCGAACTCGAGTTCTTCCTGGTCGAGCCGAACATCGACTCCGACTACCCGCTGAAGCCACCCATCGGCCGCTCGGGTCGCCCGGAGATCGGCCGCCAGAGCTACTCGATCGCGGCGGTCAACGAGTTCGACCCGCTGTTCGACGATGTCTATGCCTTCTGCGAGGCGCAGGAAATCCAGATCGACACGCTGATCCACGAGGCTGGCGCCGCGCAAATGGAAATCAACCTGTTGCACGGCAACGCGCTGTCGCTCGCCGACCAGGCGTTCCTGTTCAAGCGCACGGCGCGCGAAGCGGCGCTGCGTCACAAGATGTACGCGACGTTCATGGCCAAGCCACACGCCAAGGAGCCGGGCAGTGCCATGCACCTGCACCAGAGCATCGTGGACAGCAAGACCGGCAAGAACGTGTTCAGCGCGCCGGACGGCTCGCCGACTTCGCTGTTCTTCTCGCACATCGCCGGCCTGCAGCGTTACCTGCCGGCGGCGATGTCGCTCTTCGCGCCGAACGTCAACAGCTACCGCCGCACGACGCCGCACAACTCGGCGCCGATCAACGTCCAGTGGGGCTACGACAATCGTACCGCCGGCCTGCGAGTGCCTATGTCCTCGGCAGCCGCGCGCCGGGTTGAGAACCGCTGCGGCGGGGCGGACGCGAATCCCTATCTCGCGATGGCGGCCTCGCTCGCCTGCGGGTATCTTGGGATGATCGAGGGCCTCAAACCCACCGAGCCGATCACCGGCAGCGCCTACGACATGCCGTTCCAGCTGCCGCGCACGCTGGCGGAGGCGCTGCGCCTGCTGCGCGAGTGCCGCCCGCTGGTGGACGTGTGCGGGGAGCGCTTCGTGTCCGCCTACACCGCCGTCAAGGAGTGCGAGCACGAGGCCTTCCTGCAGGTCATCTCGGCTTGGGAGCGAGAGCACCTCCTGCTGAACGTCTGATCCAGGGGATGCCGATGAGTTCGAGCTGTGCCCGTAGTGTGCTCGGCGCCTGTCTGGCGGCGCTCGTGCTGGCGGCGTGTGGGGGCGAAAATACCGGGGCGGGGCGCGCGTCGTCGGGTCCCGTCGCCGAGGAGAAGGTCCTCAACGTCCTCAACTGGTCCGACTACGTCGCGCCCGACACGCTCGCCAAGTTCGAGCGCGAGACCGGCATCAAGGTCAACTACGACGTCTTCGACAGCAACGAGGTGCTCGAAACCAAGCTGCTGACCGGCCGCACCGGCTACGACGTCGTCGTGCCGACCGATTTCTTCCTCGAACGGCAGGCGAAACAGGGCATCCTGCTGCCGCTGGACAAGTCCAAGCTGCCGAATCTCGTCAACATCGACCCGGCGGTACTGCGTCAGCTCGAGAACGACGACCCGGGTAACCGCTTCGGCGTGCCCTACGCGGGCGTGATCACCGGCATCGGCTACAACGTGCAGAAGGTCAAGCAGGCCCTCGGCAACGCGCCGATCGACAGCTGGAAGCTGGTGTTCGACGCCGCCTATGCGTCCAAGCTCAGGGACTGCGGCTACACGCTGCTCGACCAGGAGGCCGAGATCTTCACTTCGGCGAAGATCTACCTGGGCCTTGAAGTGTCCTCCGAGAAGCAGGCGGACCTGGATGCCGCCGAGGCAATGCTGATGAAGGTGCGGCCGTTCGTCCGCTACTTCCACAGCTCGCAGTACATCAACGACCTCGCCAATGGCGAGACCTGCGTCGCCGTCGGCTGGAGCGGCGATGTGATGCAGGCGCGCGACCGCGCACGCGAGGCGGGCAAGGGCGTGGAGATCGCATTCTCCGTTCCCCGGGAGGGCGCGCTGCGCTCGTTCGACATGCTGGCGATCCCTGCGGACGCCCCGCACCCTGACAACGCGCACCGATTCATCAACTTCCTGCTGCGACCCGAGATTTCCGCGGAGTTCACCAAGTTCCGCAAGTTCCCGGCGGCCAATGTCGCTGCCGAGAAGCTGGTGCCCCAAGAGCTGCTGAACGACCCGATGGTTTTCCCGCCACCGGATGTCGTGGCGACGCTCAAGCCGCACCGCGCCGAATCACTGACCTACGCCAGATACGCCAATCGCGCGTGGACGCGCGTGCGTACCGGACGCTAGAGGACCCCTTGATGAATGCAGCCGTCACCGCCGTTGGCGCCGTCCCCCAGGCTTCCCCCGCACCGTACGTGCGCATCGACCGGCTGACCAAGCGCTTCGGTGACTTCGTCGCCGTCCGGCAGGTGTCTCTGGAGATCCAGCGCGGCGAGATCTTCTGTCTGCTGGGGGGCTCCGGCTGTGGCAAGACGACGCTGCTGCGGATGCTGGCGGGGTTCGAGACGCCCACCGAGGGCGCCATCTACATCGACGGCGTGGACGTGACCCAGGTGCCGCCCTACGAGCGACCGGTCAACATGATGTTCCAGTCCTACGCCCTGTTCCCGCACATGACCGTGGCGCAGAACGTCGCCTTCGGCCTGAAGCAGGACGGTACCGGGCGCGCCGAGATCGAGTCGCGTGTCCGCGAGATGCTGTCGATGGTGCAGCTCGACGGCTACGAGAAGCGCAAGCCCCATCAGCTGTCCGGCGGCCAGCGCCAGCGCGTCGCACTCGCGCGCGCGCTGGTCAAGCGACCGAAGCTGCTGCTCCTGGACGAGCCGCTGGGGGCGCTGGACAAGAAGCTGCGCGAGCACACGCAGTTTGAGCTGGTGAACCTGCAGGAGAAGCTCGGCGTCACGTTCGTGATCGTGACCCACGACCAGGAGGAGGCGATGACGCTCGCCTCGCGCATCGGCGTGATGCGCTCGGGCGAGATCCTGCAGGTCGGCACGCCCGCGGACATCTACGAGTTCCCGAATTCGCGCTTCGTCGCGGACTTCATCGGTTCGGTCAACATGGTCGATGGACGGCTGATCGAGGACGAGCCCGACCACGTGCGCATCGAGTGCGCTCAGCTCGGCGGCATCGTCTACGTCGACCACGGCGTCAGCTCCCCGCCGGACGCGCCGGTGTCGGTGGCGATCCGCCCGGAGAAGATCCAGCTCAGTCGCGAACGGCCGGAACAGCCCGACAACGTCCTGCAGGGTGTCATCACCGGCATTGCGTACCTCGGCGATGCGACACGCTACCTCGTGCGGCTGCCAACCGGATTCGTGCTGCGGGTCACCGCGCCCAACGTCTTCCGCCACGAGGAGCGGCTGCAGCATGACGAGCTCGTCTGGCTGCAATGGCACTCATCGTCGCCGGTGGTGGTGACGCGGTGAGCACCTCCGTCGGTGTCGTCACCGGCCTTGCCGGCAGGTTCGCCGCGATCCGCGGCGGATTCGGGCGCCGTGTCGTGATTGCGCTGCCGTACGCGTGGCTCGCCGTGTTCTTCCTCGTGCCGTTCCTGATCGTCCTCAAGATCGCGTTCTCGAACATCCAGCTGTCGATGCCGCCGGTCGAGCCGGTGCTGACCTGGACCGCTGATCACGTGCTGCAGCTGCGCGTGCACTTCTCCAACTTCACGTTCGTCTTCGGCGACCGTCTGTACCTGGCGGCGTTCGTGAACTCCCTGCAGGTCGCCGGCGTATCCACGCTGTTCGCGTTGCTGATCGGTTACCCCATGGCCTACGGCATCGCGCGCGCGCCGGGCACGTGGCGCAACATCCTCTTCCTGCTCGTTGTACTGCCGTTCTTCACCTCGTTCCTGCTGAGGGTGTACGCGTGGATGGGCCTGCTCGGCCGCAGCGGCCCGATCAATGCGCTGCTGATGTACCTGGGCATTACCCACGAGCCGGTGCAGCTGTTGCAGACCGACTTCGCGGTGTACCTCGGCATGGTCTATTCGTACCTGCCGTTCATGGTGCTGCCACTGTACTCGGCGATCGAGAAGCTGGACCTTACGCTGCTCGAGGCGGCTGCCGACCTCGGCTGCCGGCCGACCAAGGCGTTCTTCACGATCACGCTGCCGTTGACCAAGGAGGGCATCTACGCGGGCTGTCTGCTGGTGTTCATTCCTGCGGTCGGCGAGTACGTGATTCCGGCGCTGCTCGGTGGCCCGGACACACTGATGATCGGTCGCGTGGTCTGGGACGAGTTCTTCGGCAATCGTGACTGGCCCGTGGCAAGCGCCCTTGCGATCATGCTGCTCCTGATCCTGTCCGGCTTCGTGCTGTTGCTGCAGCGCGTGCAGGCACAGGAGGCGGAGGCCTGATGAACGATCGACGCTCCTTTTTCGTGCTGACCATGCTGGTATTCGGCTTCGCCTTTCTGTACCTGCCGATCGTCGCTATGGTGATCTACTCGTTCAACGCGTCGCGACTGGTGACCGTGTGGGATTCGGCGAACTCGCCAACGCTCGCCTGGTACGTGGAGCTGTTCAAAAACACCCAGATCATGGATGCCGCGAAACTCAGCTTCCGCATCGCCTCGGTCAATGCAACTGGCGCTGTGATCCTCGGCACGCTGGCGGCGTTCGCGCTCGAACGTTACCGCAGGTTCCGTGGTCGCGCGCTGTTCGGCCTGCTGACCACAGCCCCGATGGTGCTGCCCGAGGTCATCACGGGGCTGTCGCTGCTGCTGCTGTTCGTCGCGCTCGAGCAGGCCGTGGGCTGGCCGCACGGGCGTGGCTCGACCACGATTACCATCGCCCACATGACCTTTTCGATGGCCTATGCGATTGTCGTGATCCAGGCGCGGCTCGCGACCGTCGACCGCTCGCTGGAGGAGGCGGCGATGGACCTCGGTGCACGCCCGTGGAAGGTGTTCGTCGTCATCACGCTGCCACTGATCGCGTCGGCGATCGCCTCGGCGTGGGTGCTGGCATTCATACTGTCGTGGGACGACATCGTGATCACGAGTTTTGTCTCTGGCCCGGGGTCGACGACGCTGCCGCAGCTGGTATTTTCGAAGGTCCGCCTCGGTGTGAGCCCCGACATCAATGCACTCGCGACCATCCTCGTGCTGATCGTGTCCGTCGCGGTGGTGGTGGCGGGGACCTATATGATGCGGCGTGATCGCCGGCGAATGCGTGATGCGCAGGCAGCGCTGGGAGCGACCGGATGAAATCGATTCTGGGCATCGATCTCGGCGGGTCGTCGATCAAGGCCGGGGCGGTGGATCCATCGTGCGCGCGAGTCGTCGGCGAAACACAGTCCGTGGCGACGCCGCCGGGCGCGCCGCTGGAGGCGACGGCCTCGGCCCTCGCGGCGCTGGTCGCGGCCTTTCCCCAATGCACCGGCCCCGTGGGACTCGCGTTTCCCGCGGTGGTGAGCCACGGGATCACGCGCACCGCGGCGAATGTCGACCACGCATGGATCGGAACCGACGCTGCGGCGCTATTGACTGCCGCGGCGGGCCGGCCTGGCTTCGTCGTCAACGACGCCGATGCCGCGGGCGTCGCCGAGATGCGCGTCGGCGCGGGACGCGGGGAGCGCGGCGTCGTGATGATGCTGACCTTCGGCACCGGCATCGGCAGCGCATTGTTCGTCGACGGCCGCCTCTGGCCCAATACCGAACTTGGCCACCTGTCGATCGGCGGCCGCGAAGCCGAGCACATCGCCAGCGCCCGCGTGCGTACCGAGGAGGGGCTCGATTGGCCGATGTGGTGCGAACGGGTGAACTGCGTCCTCGAGGCCTACCACGCGCTGTTCTGGCCCGACGTATTCATCATCGGCGGCGGCGTCAGTGAGCGGTTCGAGGAGTATGCGGGGCTGCTGCGTTCGCGGGCGCGGATCGTGCCGGCGGGGCTGCGCCATGCGGCCGGCGTGGTGGGAGCGGCGCTGTACGCCGCCGACAGCGCGCGCGGCTAGGCGGGTGGGAACGCCGACGCCGGTCTCGCGCCTGCCGCGGGTGGGAACCACGATCTTCACGGTCATGTCGCAGCTTGCGACAGAGCTCGGTGCCGTCAATACCGGACAGGGCTTTCCGGACTTCGAGCCGCCGAAGCGACTGTGCGAACTGGTGTCGCTGCACCTGCGCAGCGGTCACAACCAGTACGCCCCGATGGCCGGCGTTGCGCTGTTGCGTCAGGCGATCGCCGCCAAGCTTGCCCGCCACTATCGCCGCATCGCCTGCCCGGACACCGAGATCACCGTGACGTGCGGTGGCACCGAGGCGCTCGCCTCGTCGATCATGGCGCTCGTGCATGCGGGGGACGAGGTGGTGCTGTTCGATCCGGCCTACGACAGCTACGAGCCGATCGTGGAGCTGTGCGGTGGCGTGGTACGGCACGTGCCGCTGTCCCGTCCGGACTTCGCGGTCGACTGGCAGCGCGTAGCGGAGGTGATCTCGCCGCGAACGCGACTGGTGATCGTCAACACGCCCCACAACCCGAGCGGCGCCTGCCTCTCGGCTGCGGACCTGGATCGGCTGGCCGAGACGCTGCGTGGCACCTTCGCCTACGTTCTTGCCGACGAGGTCTACGAGCACATGGTGTTCGACGGCGCCCGGCACGTGAGCCTCAACTCGCACCCGGAACTCGCCGCCCGCACCATCGTCGCCTCATCCTTCGGCAAGACGTACCACGCGACCGGCTGGAAGGTCGGCTACTGCGTCGCCCCTCCGGCGCTGACGTCCGAGCTGCGCAAGGTTCACCAGTTCGTGACCTTCGCGATCGCGACGCCCCTGCAGTACGCCATCGCCGAGTTCATGACCGAGCACCCGGAGTGGGAGGATGAACTGTCGGTGTTCTACCAGACAAAGCGCGACAGGCTGCGATCGCTGCTCGCGCCCTCGCGGCTGGTGCTCGTGCCGGCCCGCGCGACCTACTTTCAGCTGGTGGACTATTCGGCGATCTCCGACCTGCCGGACCACGAGTTTGCGCTGCAGCTGATCCGCACGAGCGGGGTTGCGAGCATCCCGGTGTCGCCGTTCTGCGAACGACCACCCGGCGGTGAACGGCTGGTGCGGCTTTGTTTCGCCAAGCAGGATGCGACGCTTGTCGCTGCCGCGGAACGACTGGTCGGCCTGTAGCCGGAGCAGTCGGCGGGCCTGCCGCCGCGCGAGCATGACTCAATACCCACTTCCGTATTCGCCGAGGAATACCCGATGAAGCCTCGCACCCGCGTGAACCACCCGACGGTCGAGGCGCCTGCCGCCGGCAACACGCCGCTGGTTGCACCGATCTACCAGAGCGTCAAGTTCGAACTTGCGGATCTTGCCGAGACCGAACGGGTCTGGGCCGGCTCGCGCGACGGCTATCACTACAGTCGGGTCGGCAACCCGACCGTGCGCACCCTGGAGCGGTTGCTCGGCGAGTTGCAGGGGCGCGATGACTGCGTCGCGGTCGGCTCCGGACTTGCGGCGGTGTCGGTGGCGATGCTCGCGCTGCTGTCGCAGGGCGACCACGTGCTCGGCTTTGTCGAGACCTATGGCCCGACTCGCGGGCTGCTCGCGCGCACGCTTGCGCGCTTCGGTGTGCGCCACACGCTGCTGTCGATCGAGGACCATGCCGGCATCGAGCGCGTGCTGTCGGCCACGCCGACGCGCCTGGTGTGGTTTGAATCGCCGACGAACCCCGTGCTCAAGATCGCGGACATCCCGTTCATCACGGCCGCGGCGCGCCGCCACGGCGCGCTGACGGTACTCGACAATACCTTCGCAGGTCTCGAGTCGCACGGGCAGTACGACATCGACCTGTTCGTGCACAGCCTGACCAAGTATGCGGCCGGCCACGGTGACGTGATGGGCGGGGCGGTGATCGGCGGCAAGGCACTCACCGGGCGCGTGCGTTCTCAGGCAATTTCGCTCGGCCCGACGCTGGATCCGAATGCCGCGTTTCTGATCCAGCGCGGCCTCAAGACCTACCACCTGCGCCGCGCGGCGCAGTGTGAATCCGCGGCGCGCATCGCCGCCTACCTCGCGGCGCACCCGCAGGTGGCATGCGTGCGCTATCCGGGGCTTGCGTCCGACCCGGGACACACGCTGGCGAGCGCGCAGATGAGCGACTTCGGCGCGATCGTCAGTGTCGACCTGCGCGGCACAGCGCAGCAGAGCCGAACCTTCGCCGACGCCCTGGAACTGTACGCGATCGCGGCGAGCCTCGGTTCCACCGAGTCGCTGATCGTGCCGCCGCAGTTGCAGCAGCCGCGCGACCTGTCGCAGGAACAGCAGGCGGTCTGCGGCATCGGTCCGACCACGGCAAGGCTGTCCATCGGCGTGGAGGACCCTGATGATCTGATTGCCGACCTCGAGGCCGGATTTGCCGCCGCCTTCGGCACCTGACCGGCGGCCCGCGACGGCCTGCTAAAGGCTGCTGGCGACCCGGACGCGGTGCGCAGCGTACGGCAGGACCTCGAAGACCTCGTTCTCGCGGTGGCGCTCGTGGATGCCGCGCCACCATTCGGCGGTGAGCACCTCGCCGTGCGCCTTGAGGAAGACGTCGCGCAACTCGTCGTCGAAGCCGAGGAAGTTGATGAACGTCTCCGGGAAGACGTCGTTGTCGGCGACGTAGTACCAGGTCTCGGCGCGCATCTCGTCCTCGTCGGAGGACGCGCTGGGAAGCTCGCGGAAGCGGCAGTCGGTGACCAGGCACAGCTCGTCATAGTCGTAGAAGATGACGCGGCGGTTGCGAGTCACGCCGAAGTTCTTCAGCAGCAGGTCGCCGGCGAAGATGTTCGTGTAGGCGAGGTCGCGGATGGCCTGGCCGTACTCGAGCACGGCGTTGATCGCGTCGTCCCGGCTGGCCTCGCGCAGGTACAGATTCAGCGGCGTCATGCGCCGCTCGATGTAGCAATGGTCGATGATCAGGTCGTCGCCGTCCTCGTGCACCGAGTCCCTGGTCTCGGTCAGCAGTTCCTCGAGCAGGGGTGCGTTGAACAGCCGCCGCGGGAAGCGCAGGCGCTTGAACTCCTGGGCATCCACCAGGCGGCCGGCGCGGTCGTGCTTGAACACGAACTCGTACTTGGTCAGCACGTCCTGGCGGACGATGTTCTTCTGCGCCGGGAATTTGTCGCGGATCAGCTTGAAGACGACGTCGAACGACGGCAGCGTGAACACGACCATGACCAGGCCGCGTTCGCCCGGCGCGAGGACGAACTGGTCGCGCGCGGTCTGCAGGTGCCTGAACAGCTCCCGGTAGCGCTCTGTCTTGCCCTGCTTCGCGCGGCCGAGCACCGTGAACAGCTCGCTGACCGGCTTGTGCGGCATCATCTGCTTGAGGAACAGCAGTGCCTTGCCTACTCGCTCCAGGTCCACGTGGAAGTACGAGCGCGTGAAGCTGAACAGCACCGACACGTCGGCGTCGATGGTCATCACCGCATCGACGAGCATGCCGCGTTCGGTGTTCTTGAGGACGATGACCAGCGGCGCCTGCCAGCCGTCGCCGGCGATGCGTCCGACAAGATACGCGCGCGTCATCTGGTAGAACGCCGGACGGATCATCTCGATGCACGTGACCGGCGTCGCGTGTTCCGCCTGGCAGCGCTGCACTTCGTCGGCCACGTGCTGGACGCTGCGGTCGAAGTCGCGCCACGGCGCCTTGCAGCGGAACGAGGTGAGGATCTCCTCCAGCAGCAGGCGCAGAGAGCCGCGGTTGGGGTAGGTCGTCAGGAAATCGTACTCGGCCAGCCGCGCCAGCGGGTCGAGGTCCAGCGCCACGAACTCGATCTCCGGCGAGACGCCGACCGTTCCGAAGAACGTGCGGGTCAGGGAGTTGTAGAACGTCTTGCGGAACTCTGCGTCCGGCAGCGCTTGGATCAGCCGCGCGAACTCATCCTTGATGCCAGACCACAGGTCGCGGTCAGTGGACTCGACGCTGAGCCGATGGCGCAGTGCCGCGACCGTGCTGTCGACGTAGTGGCCGTACAGCTCGATGCGCTCGACGGCGTCGCGTTGGCTCCCCTGCCAGTCGCACTCCTCGAAGCGCGCGGGTGCGCGGCGCGTGATCGCGCGGAACTCGGCGTTGTAGCGCTCGAACGCGTCGACCGCCTCCGCCGCGCACTCGCGCGCCAGCGCCATGGCCGTTGGGCTCAGCCCCATGGTCGGCCTACAGGTGCTTGATCAGCTCGTCGGCGAACTCGCTGCACTTCACTTCGCGTGCACCCTCCATCAGGCGAGCGAAGTCGTACGTCACGGTCTTGGCACCGATCGCTCGATCCATGGCGACGATGATGGCGTCGGCCGCCTCCGTCCAGCCCAGGTAGCGCAGCATCATCTCGCCCGACAGGATCACCGAGCCCGGATTCACCTTGTCGAGGTTCGCGTACTTCGGCGCCGTGCCGTGGGTCGCCTCGAACACCGCATGGCCGGTCAGGTAGTTGACGTTGCCACCGGGCGCGATTCCGATGCCGCCGACCTGGGCGGCGAGCGCGTCGGACAGGTAGTCGCCGTTCAGGTTCATCGTCGCGATGACGTCGAACTCCTCGGGACGCGTCAGTACCTGCTGCAGCGTGATGTCGGCGATCGCGTCCTTGATGATGACCTTGCCGGCCTTCTTCGCCTCGTCCATCTCCGCATTGGCGGCCTTCTCGCCCTTGGCGGCCTTGGTGCGCTCCCACTGCTCCCAGCCGTAGGTCTGGCCCGGGAACTCGCGCTCGGCGAGGGCGTAGCACCAGTTGCGGAACGCACCCTCCGTGTACTTCATGATGTTGCCCTTGTGCACGATCGTCACGCTCTTGCGCTTGTTGACGATCGCGTACTCGACGGCCGAGCGGAACAGGCGCTCGGTGCCGTCCCTCGACACGGCCTTGATGCCGATGCCGGAGGTCTCGGGGAAGCGGATCTTGCCGTACTGCTTCGGGAATGCCTGCTGGAACAGCTCCAGGAACTTCTTGCAGTCCGCGCTGCCCGACTCGAATTCGATGCCGGCGTAGATGTCCTCGGTGTTCTCGCGGAAGATCACCATGTCGACCTTTTCCGGAGCCTTGACCGGCGAGGGTACGCCCTTGAACCATCGAACCGGGCGCAGGCAGACGTACAGGTCCAGAAGCTGGCGCAGGGCCACGTTCAGCGAGCGGATGCCGCCGCCGATCGGGGTGGTCAGCGGGCCCTTGATCGAGACCAGGTACTCGCGACAGGCAGCGACGGTCTCGTCCGGCAGCCAGGTGCTCAGGAGCTTGTTGGACTTCTCGCCGGCATAGACCTCGAGCCAGTGGATCCTGCGACTGCCGCCATAGGCCTTGGCGACCGCAGCGTCGAAGACGCGTACGCTGGCTCGCCAGATGTCGGCGCCCGTGCCGTCGCCCTCGATGAAGGGGATGATCGGCTGGTTCGGAACGGTCAGCTTGCCATGGGCAATCGTGATCCGCTCGCCACCGGCCGGAGGGGTGTACTGCACTGTCGCCATCGGGTTCTGCTCCCTGAGAATGCGGACGTGGACGTCACGCGCATTTGTAGAGGCACAATTTTATCACAGGGGTCTGGGCCGGCCGCGCTCGGCGGCGGGGAGCTGGCCCGTGGAAAGCCGCAGGGCGCCAGGGCGCCGCCCTTGACGCGCGGCGAGTGGATCGTCCAACGTGGCGCCGGTCAGGCGGGCGGGAACCCGGCAGCGGTCAGCGCGGCGCGGATCTCGGTCTCGGCGCGAGTGGTCCGGACCTCGACCGAATGGGCCGGCGGGTCCGCGTTGACCTCCGCCAGCGGGTCGAGGGCACGGATGGCGGCGGTGACCGCCCGCGCGCACCCTGCACAGGTCATGGCTTGGATGTGGAACTTCATATGGACCTCAGTGTAGCAGCGGAGCACCGCCTCGAAGTCGGCGGGATGACCTGTGCGGCCTGCGTCGCGCGGGTCGAACGGGCGCTGCGGGCCGTACCAGGGGTGGTCTCCGCCAGCGTCAACCTTGCGACAGAGCGGGCGACGGTGGCGAAGCTGGCCGCCGATCCGGCGGGGGAGGAGGCTGGCGTCGCAAGCCTCGTCGCCGCCATTGAGGCCAGCGGCTACGATGCGCGCGTGGTCACCCCGGGTCCACCGGACGCCGCTGCCGTGGCGCGCCGCAGCGGCGCCGACCGGGCCGACCTCGTGCATCTGTACGCAGCCGTGCTGTTGTCCCTGCCGCTCGTCGTGCCGATGCTGGCGGGGGTCTTCGGCCGCCACCTGATGCTCCCTGGCCTCGTCCAGCTGGCGCTGGCCACGCCGGTGCAGTTCTGGCTCGGCGCGCGCTTCTACCGCTCGGGTTTCAGGGCGCTGGCCGCCCGGGCCGGCAACATGGACCTGCTGGTCGCGATCGGCACCAGCGCCGCGTACGGGTTGTCGCTGTGGCTACTGTGGACGGCGCGGGGCACGGCGGCGCCGCACCTGTACTTCGAGGCATCGGCGGTGGTGATCACGCTGGTGCTGCTCGGCAAGTGGCTCGAGACCCGCGCCCGCCGCGGCACGGCCGAGGCGCTGCGGGCGCTGCGGGCGCTGGCACCGGAGCGGGCCCGCCTGTGGCGCCAGACGGGCGAGATCGACGTGCCGCTCTCGGCCGTGGCGCCCGGCGACATCGTGGTCGTGCGTCCGGGCGAGCGCGTGCCCGTCGACGGCGAGATCGTGGATGGCTCGACCGAGTTCGACGAGTCGCTGGTCACCGGCGAGAGCCTCCCCGTCGCGGCGGGTCCCGGCGCGCGCGCGATCGGCGGCTCGATGAACGGCTCCGGCCTCGTGCGCGTGCGCACCCGGCTTGCGGCCGCGGACGGGACACTCGAGCGCATCGCGCGACTGGTCGAGCACGCGCAGGCCTCGAAGGCGCCACTGCAGCGTCTCGTGGACCAAGTGGCCGAATGGTTCGTGCCGGTCATCGTCGTGCTCGCCGTGCTGACGGCCGTGACCTGGTGGGTGCTCGGCGCCGGCGCCGAGGTCGCGATCCTGCGGGCGGTCGCGGTGCTGGTCATCGCCTGCCCGTGTGCGCTGGGTCTTGCGACCCCGGCGGCGTTGGTCGCGGGCACGGGCGCCGCGGCCCGTGCGGGCATCTTCATCCGCGACGCGGCGGCGCTGGAGCAGGCGGCGACCATCCACACGATCGCGTTCGACAAGACCGGTACGCTCACCGAAGGCCGGCCCCGGCTCGCCGGGGTGCATGCCTTCGCCGAGGCGGCGGACTCGGCACTCGCGCTGGCGGCGGCGCTGCAGCAAGGCAGCGGTCACGTGCTGGCGCGCGCGATCCTCGCTGCGGCCGTGCGGCCGCTGGAGGCGGCGAGCGCCATCGTCGCGGCGCCCGGGCTTGGCGTCGAGGGGCAGGTTCGGGGCCGCAGGCTGCTGCTCGGCAGCGCGCGATATGTCGCCTCCCACGGCGTCGCGGCGCCGACCGATGACTGGATCGAGTCGCAGACCCGCGCAGGGCGCTCGGTGGCGCTGCTGGCAGAGCTCGCCACGCCGCCACGGTTGCTCGGGGCGTTCAGCTTTGCCGATACCTGCCGAGCCACCTCGCGCGCGACCATCGCCGCGCTGCGCCGTGAGGGCATCGACAGCGTGCTGTTGACCGGCGACCACGCGCAAAGTGCGGCAACTCTCGCGGCCGAGGTCGGGATCCGCAGCGTGCATGCCGGCGTGCTGCCCGAGGACAAGCTGCGGCTGATCGGCGAACTGCGCGCGCGCGGCGGCGTCGCGATGGTCGGCGACGGCGTCAACGATGCGCCAGCGCTTGCGGCCGCGGATCTCGGCATTGCCATGGGCGGCGGCGCGGACGTCGCCGTCGCCGCAGCCGGCATCGTACTGGTGCGGGCGGATCCGTGGGGCGTGGTCGGTGCGCTGGATATTGCGCGGCGCACGCGCCGGCGCATCCGGCTGAACCTGTTCTTCGCCAGCGTCTACAACCTCGCAGGCGTGCCACTGGCGGCGTTCGGCGTGCTCACGCCGGTCGTGGCGGGCGCGGCAATGGCGATGTCGAGCTTAAGCGTCGTGACCAGCGCGTTGCTGCTGGCCCGCTGGCGGCCGTCTCCGCCACCGGCCGGGACTGTCAACTAAACGTCACACGCGCGTCACGCTTCGGCAGCAATCGGCGTTCATATTCAGGAGCATACCGGACATTCTTAAGATCCGGTTGGAGCCGCCGCCATGCTGGCAACCCGCAGCGCACGCCTGTTTCAACGGGTCGATGCCGTCGAGGAAGGCCTGTGTCTGCGCCTCAATCGAAGCTGCCAGCGGGCCGCCGTGAGGGACTTCTTCCGCGTCATCAGTCGGCTTGGCGACGGTGTCTTCTGGTACCTGCTGCTGCTGCTGCTGCCGGTCTGCTTCGGCGAGCGGGCGCTGTTGCCTGCGATCGCGATGGCTGGCACCGGCGCTCTGGGCGTTGCGATCTACAAGCTGCTCAAGCACCGGCTCGTGCGCGAACGGCCCTTCGTCACCTTCGCCGGTATCCACGCCGGTAGCGTGCCGCTGGACCGCTACAGCTTTCCTTCCGGCCACACCCTGCACGCGGTGAGCTTCACGATCCTGGCGAGCGTGCACTTCCCGGTGCTCGGCTGGGTGCTGGTCCCGTTCGCGGCGCTGGTCGCAGCCTCGCGCGTGATCCTCGGCCTGCACTATCCCACCGACGTGCTGGCCGGCGGATTGCTCGGCGGCGCGCTCGCGGCGGGGTCGCTCGCGCTGGTGTAAACGGCCTGCTGCCGCGCGGATGGGCCGCGCCAGGCGCTCTGCTACGATTGGTTCGCCGTGAGTCGTACTGGTCGCGTCTGCCGCGGATTGTGCCTCCTCCTCTGGCTGTGGACGCAGGCTGCCCCGTCGCCGGCCGTCGCCGACTCCGCCCCTCCCTCCGTCGCGGCTGCTCCGGGGCGCCCTCGCATCGGGCTGGTGCTGTCGGGCGGCGGTGCGCGCGGTGCCGTTCACATCGGCGTGCTGAAAGTGCTCGAGCAGCTGGGCGTCCCCATCGACGCCATCGCCGGCACCAGCATGGGCGCGGTGGTCGGCAGCCTCTACGCCAGTGGCCTGTTGGCGGAGGAGGTCGAGGCGGTGATCGCCTCGATTGACCGGCAGGGCGCATTCCGCGACCGCCCGGCGCGCACGGCACTCAACTTCCGCCGCAAGCAGGATGACCGTGAGTTCCTGGTCCACGCCCCACTCGGACTGCGGGCCCGCGAGCTGCGCCTGCCGCGCGGCCTGATCCAGGGCCAGAAGCTCAGCCAGATGCTGCGCGCAGCGATGCTGCCGGTCGCGGGCATCGACGACTTCGACCGGTTGCCGATCCCGTTTCGCGCGGTCGCGACCGACCTGTCGACGGGCGAGTCGGTGGTACTGCGCGCAGGATCACTCGCAACCGCCGTCCGCGCGAGCATGGCCACCCCCGGCGTGTTCGCGCCGGTGGAGATCGGCGGTCGCCAGCTGGTTGACGGCGGGCTCGCCGACAATCTGCCCATCTCGCTGGTGCGCGAGATGGGCGTCGACGTCGTGATTGTCGTCGACGTCAGTGCGCCGCTGCGACCGGCGAACGAGCTGGACTCGGCGCTGTCGGTCTCCAACCAGATGATCTCGATCCTGATCAACCGCGCGGCCGAGCAGAGTCGACGGTTGCTGATGGCGCGCGACATCACGATCGTGCCGGCCCTGGGCGCGCTGTCCTCGGTCGATTTCGGGCGCGTGCGCGAGGCGATCGCGCAGGGCGAGCAGGCGGCCCGCGACCGTGGGGCGGCGCTGGCGGCGTTTTCCGCGCCGCCGGCGGAGTACGCGCGCACCCTCGAGCGGCGGCCGTCGCGCGCCACGCGGCCGACGATCGACTTCATCCGTGTCGCCCCCGAGTCGGGCAGCTATCACAAGTTCATCGAGGGGGCGCTTGCACCGATCGTGGGCAGGGTGGCGGACGCCGCGACGATCCCGCCTGCGATCGAGTCGCTGGACTACGACCTGGTCGCGGACGGCGAGCGCCATGGGCTCGTGGTGAGCGCTCGGCGCAAGAGCTGGGGGCCGAACTACCTGCGCCTCGGCCTCGACCTTCAGGACGATTTTCAGGGCAGTGCCAGCTACACCGCGGGCGTGCGCTTCGTCGTCACCGAGGTGAACCCGTACCTGGCGGAGTGGAACGTCGACCTGAAGGTCGGCGAGCGGCCGCAGTTTGGCGCCGAGTTCCACCAGCCGCTGGGTTACGCCTCCCCCTGGTTCGTGGCGCCGCGCTTCAGCTTCGGCTCGCACAGCGTGCAGGTTCGCGATGCCGACCGGCTGGTGGCGGAGTACCGCGTGCGCGAACCGGACTTCGGCTTTGATGTCGGGCGCGAGCTCGGCAGTTGGGGCGAGGCGCGACTCGGCGTGCAGCGGCTTAACGGCAGTACGCTCCTGCGCGTCGGCCTGCCGACGGTCGAGCAGCCCGACTCGACCCAGTTCCATCAGGGCGGGCTGTACGCCCGGCTGAGCGTCGACCGGCTGGACAGCGTGAACTTTCCGCGTCACGGCGAGTTGTTCGTGCTGCAGTGGGAGGGACAGCGGGTTGGCCTCGGCGCCGATCAGAACGCCGACCGCGCACAGTTCGACCGGCTGGTCGCACGCTCCCGGGGCCGGCACACGCTTGTGTTCCGCGCCAGCGGTGGCAGCGCGCTGACGACGACCTCGGGCGTGCAGCGCTATTTCCCGCTCGGCGGCTTCCTCAACCTGTCGGGAGTGCCGGCCGCATCGCTGTCAGGGCCGCATTTTGGCGTGGCCCGGCTTGTGTACCTGCGTCGGCTCGGACGCAGCGGCGAGGGGCTGTTCGATGTGCCGACCTACCTCGGCGTGTCGGCCGAGGCAGGCAACGTCTGGCAGCGACGCAGCGACGCAGCGACGCGAGCCTGGCCAGCGCGCGCAAGGACGGTGCGGCGTTCGTCGGTCTGGACACGCCGCTCGGTCCGGTCTACGTGGGGGTCGGTTACGACCAGCTCGGCAGCACGTCGTACTACCTGTCGCTGGGACGGACGTTCTAGCGCCCGCGGCTCTCGGCGAGGCGCTCGACCTTCTGGAACGCCACGGCGGGTTCGTCGCCGATGCGGGAGTACTCGTGACGCCGGCTCATGTCGGCCAGCGCCGCGTCTCGCTCCTCGGCCGTCGCGTACCAGTGCAGTTTCTGCCAGTCGTTGCCCAGCAGCAGGCTGAGCGGATCGCCCCGGCGCAGCTGGACGCGAATGCCGAAGGGGCAGATCGTGGGAGCCGGGCCGCGGTGCAGGTTCTGTTCGTTCGCGATGCTCATCGGGGGACTCCAAAGGCTGCGCAGACGTTAGCGGATCGCGCCGGCGCTGGGAAGCGTATAGGCCGCGATGGCGGTCCTCGCCGCCCTGAGGCAACCGGCGGGGCAAATGGCGGAAACGTGACGGGCGTCACACACCGGCCTGCCCGCCAGCGCGTTAGCTTGGGGAACGCGCGGGGCGGGAATCCGTCGAATACAGCGCTACACAGGAAGTGACTATGAGACTGCCAACGATAGTGTTTCTGTCGATCGGGCTGGTCGCCTGCGCGCCGCACAAGGCGCCGGTCCGCTCGGTCGCGGACCTGCTCGAGGATCCGGTTGAACTGCAGTCGGTCATCGACCGTTGTGCGGCGATGCCCGCCAAGGCAGCCACCGACCCCGAGTGCGCCAACGCCCGTATCGCGATCGATCGAAAGGGGTCGCAGAAGGACTCGGCCCAAGCGGCGACGGCGCAGCAGGAGTTCGAACGGCGCCGCGCGCAGCTGCGCGAGCAGGAGGACCGCAAGCGGGCGGCGCAGGAACCGGCCAAGGCCGGCTTCGATCCGTATACCTCACCCGTCACGGTGGACCCCGCCCCGACGCCGCCCAAGCCCTGATCGATCGGAGCCGGATGATCCGGCGGTCTTAGCGCTCGATGAACTCGAACAGCTCGCCGTTCGGGCCGCGGGCTAGCATGACCCGCGCCGGCATGCCGTCGCCGAGTGCGACGTGCGCGATCGGCAGGTGGCCCGCGATGCCGTTGGCCTGCAGCCGGTCGCGCAGCGCCTCAAGGTGGGCGCAGCGCGTGCTGAACAGGTTGATCCCGACGTTGCCCGGCCGCATTGCGTTGGTCAGTGCGGTCGTGGTGCGCTCGTGAAAGTGCACGCCGAGCACCTTGCCGCTCGGTTGGGCAGGGTCGCGAAACAGTACCAGTGACACGCGCGTGTCGTCGGGCACGCCGAACAGCCGGCAGACCCGTTCCCGCTCCTCACCCTGCAGTTCGTCGTCGATGTCGACGCCGCGAAGCCCGAGGCCGTCGACGTAGAACCGCCGGGTCGCAGCTAGGTCCGCCACGACCACCGAGACGGTCGCGATCTCGCTCGTCCGGCCTGCCGCCGGGATCGAGCGCTGGGCACGGGCCGGGTGCCGGTGACCGACCATCAGCAGCAGCGGGACGTCACCGGGGCCCGTCAGCATGGCCTCCTCGGAGTCGCTGTCCCGGACAAGAAAGCGCACCGGACCTGCCCGCAGCGCGCAACCGGCGCCGCCCAGGATGTCGACCGTGCGTGCCAGCGGCGGCGCGACGTACAGGTCCAGGGCCTTGGGGCCGGCGTCGGTCGGCCGGTCGGGCGCGCCGGGTCCGTGGTCACGCCGGGTCACACTCGACGGCGTGTCCCGGAAGCTGGCGAGGCGCAGGCGGCCGAAGGCGTAGCCGTCGCAGGACAGCTCTACCAGCCGCACATCCGCGTACGGCGCCAGTCCCCAGACCGACAGCAGGCTGACCGCGGCCCGCGTGTCGGATTCGACGCGAAAGCCGCATACGTCCCGGTACAGCCGCAGCGCCGCGGCCAGATCGGTCACCCCCAGCGTCACGCACTCGATGCCCGAAATCATCGTTGAAATTCCCCGGAACGGTCGCACGATAACCCACCCGGGGAGCGCCACAGGCTCGCCCGGTCGGCGCTAGAATCCCCCATTCGCCACGGAGATTGCCATGAGTCTTTTCCAAAGCCGCAAGACCACGCTGCCGACACGCGAGGAGGCCCTAGCGGGCCGCAGCGCAGCGATGCGGGTTCCGCCGCGGCACTTCGTCAACGGCAACCGGATCCTGCCGCCATTCGAGGGCTCGCTGCAGGTGGTGATGCTCGGCCTCGGCTGCTTCTGGGGGGCGGAGCGTCGATTCTGGCAGACTCCCGGCGTGTACTCGACGGCGGTCGGCTACGCGGGAGGCTACACACCGAATGCGACCTACGAGGAAGTGTGCACTGGGCGCACGGCGCATAGCGAGGTCGTGCTGGTGGCGTTCGATCCCGCGCAGATCCCGTTCGAGGCGCTGCTGCGAGTGTTCTGGGAATCGCACGACCCGACCCAAGGGATGCGCCAGGGCAACGATGTCGGCAGCCAGTATCGCTCGGCGATTTACTGCTCCTCGGAGCAGCAACTGCGCCTAGCGCGCGAGTCGGCGGAGAGCTATGGCGTGGCCTTGCGTGCCGCGGGGCATGGTGCGATCACCACAGAGATCCGGATGGCGCCGGAGTTCTACTACGCCGAGGAATATCACCAGCAATATCTGGCGAAGAATCCGAACGGATACTGCGGGATAGGAGGGTGTGGGGTGCCCTTCAAATCTACGGAGTTACAGGTGGGGGAGAAGGCGTAGTCGAAGCTTCACCGAGGGTTCCGGCAGGAAATCCGACGGTTAGCGGCAAACCAGACCGAGATCCGGCGTCGTTCTGTGGCGAAATACAGGCGGTTCTTTCCGCGAAAGTCGACCGGAACTCTACCGGTGGTTCGGGTTAAAGAAAGTCCGCGGCGAAGATACTCAACCTGATTGCGGAGAATGGTCGTGAAAATGGCACGTGTAATCCAAAGCATCATGCTCGCATTTTGTTTGGTCGGATTGACGGCGACTCCCGCTTTCGCCAGCTACGCCATCTTTGTTGGTAGCAACCTCACGGAAGATGGCAGCACCATGCTCGGCGGAACTGGTGACGAGCCCTCCAGTCACTGGCTTGAAATCGTGCCGCACCGCAATTGGCCTGCCGACTCAAAGATCACGGTGGGTGTGGACGGTCGCGCAAATTTCCCCGGAGAGCTCATTGAGATCCCGCAGGCGGCGGAAACGGCGCGCTATATCACGATGAATTATTCGGAGTGGAAAGGTTTCCCCCCTCCGTTGACCAATGGCGGTCTGAACGAGTACGGCGTGGCGGCGCGCGACGTCTGGTCCCCTTCGCGCCCAGAGTTGCAAAAGCTGACTCCTAATCCGCAACACGGGCTCAACTACAGTGACCTCTCCCGTATCGTGATGGAGCGCGCCCATTCAGCTCGTGAGGCCGTCGAAATCGTCGGCGACCTGATCGAGAAGCACGGTTATGCAACCTATGGCGGAAACTCGCATCTGTTCGCCGACGCCCATGAAGGCTGGGTGCTGATCGATTTCGCCGGTGGAAAAGGGCTCTGGATTGCTGAACGGCTCGGTCCGAACGACATTCGCATGTCGTACCCGGGATACATTCTCGATGTTCCGCTTGATTTCAAGAAGCACCCCGATCAGTTCCGCGGTTCCGCCAATTTCATTTCGTTCGCGGTCAGCCAGGGCTGGTTCGACCCTGCTTCAGGACAGCGATTCAACGTCAATAAGGTCTATCAATGGGGCAAGGAGCGCTCACCTACTGTCGCGCTCATAGAGGAGCGCCTCAGGCAGAAGACCGCAAATGCCAAACTGACGCTTCGGGAATTCATGGATACGGTTCGTGATCCCCTGGTTTCGGGCGACCAAAGCGGATATGGGCAGGTCGCTCATTTGCGGTCGGGACTTGCGCACTCCGACCTGAACATTCTCTGGGTCGCCGCCACGGGTGCAGTTACCACGCCGTTCGTACCTTATTGGATTGGTACTCAGGCCGTCCTGCCTGAGTACGGCAAGCATCGCTATCTGAGCTCGGGCGAGGCAGAGCGCCTGGTGACCCGCGATTTTCAGGTTCAGGAGGCGTCTGATTTCGCATACGTCACTTTCAAGCGCCTGATGTATTACACCTGCGACAAGCCGGAGAAATTCCTCCCCGAGGTGACCGAGGCGCTGGCTGCATTCGAGAATCAGAGCATTGCCGAAGTGCCCAGGGTGGAGTCGCGTGCCCGTAAGCTGCTCGCCGCGCATGAACCGGAGATGGCGCGTGCGGTTCTTACGGAATTCAGCACCGAACGAGCGCGGGATGCGCTCATGCTCGGCAAAGCACTGCTTGGAAGCATCGAGGCCCGCCATCGCCTGCTATTCGGATTCAGGGAGCCTCGAGAATCACGTATGAGCGCTCCTCAAGCCCGCGACGAGGAAGTTGGCTGTGTCAAACCGCTATCTAGATATTGAGGAGTCCGTGGCTCAACGGATCGCCGCGTTCAGGCAAGGCTGTTGCGTCGGACCCCTTTTGGGATCGGGCCGATTGTTGGGTGAGCGGCCAGGATCGGAAGTGGGCGCTTTTTGGTCGGTGACCTGGTCTACCGGTGATTCGACATTGACGTCTACCGAAAGTCGACCGAGCGGCGCCTGCTTAGAAAGTTAGTGTGGGGATTCCGTGGGAATTCCGGCTATCGGGCGTACTATCACCAGCAATATCTGGCGAAGAATCCGAATGGGTACTGCGGGATAGGAGGGTGTGGAGTGCCCTTCAAAATCGCGGAGTTACAGGTGGGGGAGAAGGTGTAGGCGGAGGGGTGCGTTGGTTTCCATCAGGACGCCAATGGGTTACCAGTTCGATATGCGGTTTTCTGCGGGAAAACGCAGTGTGTTTTCGGCACTGAGGTCTACCGGAAGTCTACCGGTGTTTTCGACCTAGGAAAGTCCTCGGGGAAGGACTACTCCTTTTCGATAAAGCGATTCCGGGGGTTCTTCGCTCTAACAATGCGGCGGCTACTGTCACGGGCCCATGTCTTTTGGGTAGCGCCCGTCACGCTTGCCCATGTT